>NZ_QEYV01000029.1:0-199700 GCF_003992815.1 Xanthomonas sp. DAR33341
CCTCACCCCCAGCCCCTCTCCCGCGCGCGGGAGAGGGGAGCAAGACTCACGCGGCGCGCCGCAGCGACTCCGTCAGCGACTCGATGCTGGCGGCCTTGGGTTTGACCAGCCAGAACTTGCCGATGTAGTCGCGGAATTCGTCCAGGATCTGCTGCGCCCAGATGCTGCCGGTGAGTTCGCGATGCCGGCTGATCAAGGTGTGCAGGTGCTGGCGATGGTTCTCGAAACCTTCGGCCGAGACGCGGTGGATGTCGATCAACTCGTGGTTGTAGCGGTCCACGAAGTCGCGCTCGATATCCAGCACGTAGGCCAGCCCGCCGGTGAAGCCGGCGCCGAAGTTCAGGCCGACCTTGCCCAGCACCAGCACCACCCCGTCGGTCATGTATTCGCAGCAGTGGTCGCCAGCGCCTTCCACCACCGCCAATGCGCCGGAGTTGCGCACCGCAAAGCGCTCGCCGGCGCGGCCGGCGGCGAACAGCTCGCCGCCGGTGGCGCCGTACAGGCAGGTGTTGCCGACGATCGGCGTGTTGCGTGCCTCGAAGCGCGCGCCGCGTGGCGGACGCACCACCAGGCGGCCGCCGGCCATGCCCTTGCCGACGTAGTCGTTGGCTTCGCCTTCCAGTTCCAGCTGCAGGCCACCGGCGTTGAACGCGCCAAAGCTCTGCCCGGCAGTGCCGCGGAAGCGCAAGTTCAGTGGCGCATCGCTCATGCCGTGGTTGCCGTGCGCGCGCGCAATCGCGCCGGACAGGCGCGCGCCGATCGAGCGGTCGGTGTTGTGGATCAGGAAGCGATGGTCGCCGCCGCTCTTGTTGGCGATCGCATCGGCCAGCAAGCCGTCCATCTGCGTAGCCAGGCTGTCTGGCGATTCGTACAGGCGCTGGGCGGCGCAGTGGCTGCCGTCGTACTGCGCATGGGTGAGCAGGCGCGAGAGGTCGACCTTGACGCCCGGGCGCGGCGAGACGTCCAGCTGTTCCAGCAGGTCGGTGCGGCCGACGATCTCGTCCAGCGAGCGCACGCCCAGATACGACAGCCATTGGCGCACCTCTTCGGCCAGCAGGCGGAAGAAGTGCTCCACCCGTTCCGGCAGGCCGGTGAAATAGCCGGCGCGCAGGCGCTCGTCCTGGGTGGCCACGCCGGTGGCGCAGTTGTTGAGGTGGCAGATGCGCAGGTATTTGCAGCCCAGTACGATCATCGGCGCGGTGCCGAAGCCGAAACTGTCGGCACCGAGCAGCGCGGCCTTGACCACGTCCAGGCCGGTCTTCAGGCCGCCATCGGTCTGCAGGATGGTGCGCTCGCGCAGGTCGTTGGCCACCAATGCCTGGTGCGACTCGGCCACGCCCAGTTCCCACGGCACGCCGGCATAGCGGATCGAGCTGACTGGGCTGGCACCGGTGCCGCCGTCATGGCCGGACACGGTGATCAGATCGGCGCCAGCCTTGACCACGCCGGCGGCAATCGTGCCGACGCCGGCATGCGCCACCAGCTTCACCGACACCAGCGCGGTCGGGTTGACCTGCTTGAGGTCGTAGATCAGCTGGGCCAGGTCTTCGATCGAATAGATGTCGTGATGCGGTGGCGGGCTGATCAGGCCGATGCCGGGCTTGGCGTAGCGCAGCCGGGCGATCAGCTCGTTGACCTTGTGGCCGGGCAGCTGGCCGCCTTCGCCGGGCTTGGCGCCCTGGGCGACCTTGATCTGCAGCACTTCGGCGTTGACCAGATATTCCGGAGTCACGCCGAAGCGGCCGGAGGCCACCTGCTTGATCTTGGAGCGCTTCTCGGTGCCATAGCGGGCCGGGTCTTCGCCGCCTTCGCCGGAATTGCTGCGCCCGCCCAGGCGGTTCATCGCGATCGCCAGCGCTTCGTGCGCTTCCGGCGACAACGCGCCCAGGCTGATGGCGGCGCTGTCGAACCGCCGCAGGACGTCTTCGGCCGGTGCCACGTCATCTAGCGGAGTGGGGGTGTGGGCGCGCTTGAGCTGCACCAGGTCGCGCAGCGTGGAGGCCGGGCGCGCATGCACCGCGGCCACGTATTTCTGCCAGTCGCCGGCATCGCCGGTACGGGTGGCACGCTGCAGCGTCATGACCACGTCGGGGTTGTACATGTGGTACTCGCCGCCGTGCACGTACTTGAGCAGGCCGCCCACCTCCGGCTTGAGCTGGTCGTTCCAGGCACGCACGGTCAGCTCGCGCGCCTCGGTGTCCAGCCGCGCCAGGTCCACGCCGCCGATGCGCGCCGGGGTGTCGGCAAAGCACAGGTCCACCACGTCCGGGTCCAGCCCGACGATCTCGAACAGCTGCGCGCCGCGGTAGCTGGCGATGGTGCAGATGCCCATCTTGGAGATGATCTTGGACAGGCCCTTGTAGATGCCCTTGCGGTAGCGGCGGCCGATCTGCGACTGCTCACCGCCCTTGCTCAGCTGCAGGATGCCGCGCCGGCCCAGGTCGAACAGGGTCTGGTAGGCCAGGTACGGGTACACCGCGGTGGCGCCGACGCCGAGCAGGCAGGCCATGTGGTGCGGGTCGCGCGCGGTGCCGGTCTCGATGATCAGGTTGACGTCGCAGCGCAGGCCCACCTTGCACAGGTGGTGATGCACCGCCCCGGTAGCCAGCAGCGCATGCGCCATCGGCCGGTCCGGCACCGGGTAGCGGTCGGACAGCAGCAGCATCACCGCACCGGCGCGCGCTGCGGCTTCCACCTCCTGGCAGATGCGTTCCAGCCCGGCCTTGAGGCCTTCTTCCAGGCTGTAGGACAGGTCGATCAGGCGGTTGCGCTCGACGTATTGCTCCATCTTCAGCAGCTGGCGCAGTTTGCGCTGGCTGAGCACCGGCGAATTGAGGATGACGTGGTTCACCGTCTCCGCACCGGCGTGGAAGATATTGGTCTCCCTGCCGAGCTGTGTGGTGAGCGACATCGCGATGCCTTCGCGCAGCGGGTCGATCGGCGGGTTGGTGACCTGCGCGAACGCCTGGCGGAAGTAGTCGTACAACGGCCGGGTCTGGCGGCTGAGCACCGCCATCGGGGTGTCGTCGCCCATCGAGCCGGTGGCTTCCTGCTCGGTTTCTGCCAGCGGGCGCAGCACCTGTTCCACTTCCTCGGTGCTGAGCTGGAACAGCTTGTGATAGCTGCGCAGGGTCTGCTCGCTGAAGGGCTCCTCCACCAGCGAGGGGTCGATCAATTCGGTCTGCAGATAGGTCACGCCCTGCTGCAGCCATTGCTTGTACGGGGCGCGCGCACGGTTGATGCGGTCGATGGCATCGGAATCGAGCAGGTCGCCGCGCTTGAGGTCGATCGCCATCATCTCGCCCGGGCCCAGCTTGCCCTTGCGGGTGATGCGCTCGGCCGGCAGCTCCCACACGCCGGCTTCGGAGGCCACCAGGAAGTGACGGTCGGAGGTCAGCATCCAGCGCGCCGGGCGCAGGCCGTTGCGGTCGAGCATGCAGGCCGCGTAGCGGCTGTCGCAGGCCACGATGCCGGCCGGGCCGTCCCACGGTTCGGTGTTGAGGCCGTAGAACTCGTAGAACGCGGCCAGATCGGCGTCCTTGAACTCCAGCGATTGGGTGGCCGGCGGCACCAGGATGCGCAGCGCCTGCAGCAGGTCCATGCCACCGGCGATCAGCAACTCCAGCATGTTGTCCAGGCTCTGCGAATCGGAGCCGTGCATGGAGATCACCGGATCGAACTGCGCGATGTCGAAGCGCGGGGTCTGCCATACCTTGCTGCGCGCCTGCGCCCAGCGCCGGTTGCCTTCGATGGTGTTGATTTCCCCGTTGTGCGCGAGCAGCCGGAACGGATGCGCCAGCGGCCAGCGCGGCAGCGTGTTGGTGGAAAAACGCTGGTGGAAGACAATTGCGCTGGAGGACAGATCGCTGCGCTGCAGGTCCGGGTAGAACGTGCTCAGCTTGTCCGGCAGCACCATGCCCTTGTAGCTGATGCCGTTGGGCGAGAGGGTGGTGACGTAGAAATGTTCGACCGCATGCAGCGCCTGCTCGGCGCGCCGGCGTGCCAGGAACAGCGCCAGGGTGAAGCCGTCTTCGGTCTGTTCGGCACCGGCATCGACAAAGACCTGTTCGATGCGCGGCAAGGTATCGCGTGCCAGCTGGCCGCACACGCTGTCATCGGTGGGCACCACGCGCCAGCCGCGGAAGTGCACGCCGGCGTTGTGCAGCTGCGCTTCCAGTTCGGCCCGACATCGCGCAGCATCGGCTTCGTCCAGCGGCAGGAACACCACACCGGCTGCGTAGCGCGTGCCCAGGGTGATGCCGGCATCGCGCGCTAGCCCGCGCAAGAACGCATCGGGTTTGCGAATCAGCAGGCCGCAGCCATCGCCAGTGAGCCCGTCGGCGGCGACACCGCCGCGGTGGGTCATGCGCGAGAGCGCCGCAATCGCGGTATCCACCAGCGCGCGGGAAGGTTGGTCGTCCAACTGGGCGACCATGCCAAAACCACAGGCGTCGCGCTCGTCGCGCACGCTGTTGTAGAGACCGTCGTCGTTGAGCCCTTGGCGAGTGCGGGGGGCCATGTCTGCCTCTTTGCGATCTTAGGAGAGCGGCGACGACGTTGCAGCGCTCGATCCGTGGAGCGTTCGAAGAGGTCACCGGATGATCGACTAGACCACAGTTGATGCGGTGCCGCAATACACCGTTACAGCTGCAACGAGAAACACTGCAATCCCTTGTGCCAGAAGGCTTGGCGCCGGTCTTGCGACAGGCGCCAACGCCGTCTCAGCCGCAGCGCACCGAGCTGATCACGTTCTTGGCGTCCACTTCCAGATTGAGCCGTTCGCCATTGAATTCCATGGTGGTCATCTGGCCGGGCTTGAGCACACGCACCGACTTGGCGCCGGCGTCGCTGCGTGCCTGTTCGCCCACCGCATCGGTCAACGGCTGGCCCACCAGCGATTGCACCTGGGTGGCATCGCAGCTGCCGATCGGCGGCGCTTCCGGCGCTGCATCCGGCGCGGGCGCAGAGGCTTGTTCGGCCGCGTGCTGGGCCTTGGCGGTGACGGCTTCCTGCTCATCGGGTTGCGGTTTGTTGCAGGCAGTCAATGCAGTCAGCACAACCAGGGTGCAAGCCAGGCGGGCAATAGGCAGGACAGCGCGCATCGATGACTCCAGCAAAGGGGGACGCGCAAGCATAAGCACAAAGTCACGCGACGGGCATGGCTTGCGCACACAGCGTTGTCGCTGCGTTGACGCAGCCTAGTCTTGCTGCACCCAACAATCGCGGCCAGTCCTTCGACCTGTGCGCAATGAAAGCAAAACGTGTTCTTCGCAATGCCACAGTGGCCGCCAGTACCGCCGGCAAGCTCGCGGCGGTCGCCACCGGCGCGGCTGTCGCCACAGCCGCCGTGGCAAGCGCGGCAGCGGTGGCGCAGGCCAAGGCGACCGCGCGTGCGGCCGGGCTGACCTATGTCAACGATCAACAGCCCGGCATCAGCCGCCGCAAGGCCGGCAAGAGCTTCAGTTACCGCGATGCCGACGGGCAACGCATTGCCGATGCCGAGACCTTGCAGCGTATCCGTTCGCTGGCGATTCCGCCGGCCTATACCGAAGTGTGGATCGGCGCCAAGCCCAATGGCCATCTGCAGGCCACCGGGCGCGATGCGCGGCGGCGCAAGCAATACCGCTATCACGCCGACTGGGCGCAGGTGCGTGGCGAAGGCAAGTTCGAACGCGTGATCGCCTTCGGTACCGCGCTGCCCAAACTGCGGCGGCGGTTGCGTCGCGATCTGCTGCTGCCGGGATTTCCACGCGAAAAGGTGCTGGCGATCGTGGTGGCGTTGCTGGCCGACACCCTGGTGCGCGTCGGCAATGCCGAATACGCGCGCAGCAATCGCTCGTACGGACTGACCACACTGCGCAACCGGCACATGGAATTTCTGAAAGGCGGACGCGCGCGGCTGAAGTTCCGCGGCAAGAGCGGCCAGGACCACGATATCGAAGTGGACGACAAGCAGCTGGTCAGACTGATCCGGCAATGCCAGCAGCTGCCGGGGCAATCGCTGTTCCAGTACCGCGACGACGATGGCCAGTTGCAGCCGGTGGATTCGGGTGAGGTCAACGACTATCTACGCGAGGCGATGGGCGAAGACTTCACCGCCAAGGATTTCCGCACCTGGGGCGGCACCTTGGCTGCATTGCAGCGGCTGGCACGCCTGCCATTGCCCGAGCGTAGCAGCGAACGCGCGTTGACGCAGGTGCAGAACGATGTCATCCGTGAGGTAGCCGATGCCTTGGGCAACACGCCCTCGGTGTGTCGCAAGGCCTACATCGACCCATGCGTCTTCGAAGGCTGGCGTGCGGGCCAGCTGCAGGCCATGGCCACCGGTGTGCGTGGCGAGCGCCAGTGGGAAGCGGCCACGCTGAAGTTCTTGAGCGCTTCGCGTAGCAAGCTCAAGGCACAGGCAAAGCCGGCGTCGAAGCGGAAGTCCGCATAGAAGCGGAATTCGTAGAATTGCCGTCAACGACCACTGCGCTTGCCAGCAGATGAGCGCTGCCGCTACTCGGTGCGATGGACTGCGCACGCCGCGCTGCCGGCGGTCCACGCCCGCCGGCGATCGCTCGATATCGTTGTCAGTCAATGCAACGGCAGACCCGGGAGCCGGAAATCCGCAATGCTTTCCCGAATCCCGAGTCGCAACAATCAACCGCAATAGATCGCCGTGATGCTGTTGTTCGGGCCGGTTTCGATGGTGAGCTGATCGCCGCCGCTTTCGCTGGCGCCCTGGGCCGGATCGGCCAGGCCGCTGGCGGTGGTGCCACCGGTTGCGCGCTCGCCGCGACGGACGATGACCGTCTGGCTGTCGCTATCCACGCGCGCACGTTCGATGGTCTGCGCGGCTGCCGCCAGACCTACCGCACCACGCACCTTGTCGCTATGGCACTGGCCGGAGATGGCGCCGTCGATGGGCTGTATCTGCGCGACCTGGTTGGAGGCACAGGCCGACAACAACGCAGCGGCAGCGAGTGGGGCGAGGATACGGATCATCGGGAATCTCCAGGGCAAGAATGCCGCAAGCGTGAAGGTGGCGTTGTCGGGATGGCATGAAGATGCTGCGCCACAGCCTTTCAGAAACAGACATCGCCGCTAGTTGGCGGCGCTCGTCTGCGCGCCGGGGTACGCTGCACAACGCTGGCGCACAGGCATTGGCTTGCGATGCCAGCGCCTCCGGGCAGCGCGCCGCCCCGCACTGCGAGGGGCGCAGGCTGATGTGTTTCACCACAGGCGATCGCCAGCATGACCATCCCTGCGTTGCTGTGTGCGCTGGGTGCCGCCCGCACTGCGCTGGCGCCGACAGCTGGGCGTGCAGCGGCCGCACCCAACCAGGCCACCCTGACGGTGGCAGGTCTCGGGCAGCCGGCGCAGATCCGCATTGACCGCTGGGGCGTGGCGCACCTCTATGCAAAGACCGACAACGACGCGTTCTTCGTGCAAGGCTTCAATGTGGCGCGCGACCGCTTGGTTCAGCTGGATCTGCTGCGCCGCAAAGGCCTGGGCCACCTGTCGGAAGCGTTCGGGCCAACCTATGTGGCGCAGGATCGTGCCGCTCGGCTGTTTCTGTATCAGCACCGCATTGCCGTGGTCGGAGAATCCCAAAGCCGGCTTCATCACCACGTCCAACGAAATGAATCTGCCCCGCGACGATCCGGTTGCGCAGCGCAAACTCGGTTTCGAGTGGGCCAACGACGCACGCCATGCGCGCATCATCCAGGTGCTTTCGCAGCTGCCCAAGCCAACGTTGGAGGATTCGGAAAAGTTGCAGAACGATCAGGTCTCGTTGCCCGCGCAGCGCCTGGTCGCGTTGCTGCAACCGCTGCAGTCGCACGACCCTGACACCAGCGCCGCGCTCGCGTTGCTGCGTCCCTGGAATGGCGACCTCAGCGCCGCGTCTGCCGCAGCCGCGCTCGAGGAAGTCTGGTTCAGTCGCTATCTCGGCGATGCATACAAGGCGTTGCGATTGCGCCCATCGGAAGCCGCCAGCTTCGGCGCGCCGGATGCTGCGGCCATGCTGGATGCGCTGGAACATCCCGGCGCGGCGTTCGGCGCCACTCCGGCCGCACGCCGCGACCAACTGCTGCTGGAGTCGTTGCGCAACGCGTATCACGCATTGGGCTCCCTGCAAGGCCCCGATACCAGGCAGTGGCAGTGGGGCAACTTGCATACCAACAAGATCTCGCATGCGATGAGCGCGGTGGCCGGTGCCGACCGCGCCTTGCTCGATGTCGGCCCGTTTGCCAAGGGCGGTAGCCCGTACACGCCCAATCAATCCAGCTACGACCCTGCCGACTTTCGCCAGACCATCGGCCCGTCCGCACGCCTGATCATCGACCTGAGCAACTGGGACAACGCGCGCGCCATGAATTTCCCAGGCCAGTCCGGCGACCCGGCCAGCCCGCATTATCGCGACCTCGCACCGCTCTGGCTAAACGGCAGCTACTTCCCGCTGCTGTATACGCGCGCTGCGGTGGATGCGGCAACCGAACAGATCTTCGACCTGGTGCCGGCGCAGTAGCGCAACGTCGAGTGACCCGAGGCAACGCACATTGCGCAGCAAGCACCAAAACGTCTCCGCGCTTGCTGCACCGCATGCAATCACGCTTTCGCGGTCGCCTCGCGCACGAAGCCTTCATAGGTGCGTAGCGGACGGCCCAAGATGGCCTGCAATTTGGCTACCGTGCCCTCGGCTGCATGCATGCCGAAGCGCTGGATGCCGCTCATCATCAGGCGCATGTCGTAGGCCAGCCAGGACGGACCGTACTTCGCCAGCTGTGCTTCGAAGGCCGCCACGTCATCGCCGGCGTAGGCAATCTCGCGGCCAAGTGCTGCGCTCCAGACCTTGGCAACGTCTGTGCCGGTCAGCGCACGTGGGCCAACCAGTTCCAGCGTGACACGCGGCAACGGGCCGTCGGCACGGTCGCGGCGCAGCAGCTCGACCACGGCAATATCAGCAATGTCGCGTGCATCGATCATTGCGATACCCTGCGCGCCGATCGGCATCGGGTAAACGTCGTAGTCGGTGATCGTCTGCTGCACCATGCCTTCGTTCTGCATGAAATACGCAGGACGCAGAATCGTGGCCGGAATTTCCAGGCTTTCGATCATGCGCTCGACGGTGTGCTTGCCGGTGAAGTGCGGCACGTTGGTGTACGTGTCGGCATGGATCACCGACAGGTACACGATGCGCTCGACGCCGGCTTCCTTGGCCAGATTCAAGGCGATCAGCGCCTGCGTCACTTCGTCGGGAGTGACGGCATTCAACAGGAACAGGGTGCGCACCGAGGCCAGCGCGGCACGCATCGACGCAACGTCGGTGAGGTCTGCCACCACTTCGGTGACACCTGCCGGGAAGGGGCGCTTGCCTTGCTGGCGGACCAGCGCCTTGACCTGGGCGCCGGCGTTGGCGAGGCCTTGGGTGACGAGGGAACCGACGGTGCCGGTGGCACCGGTGACGAGAATGCTCATGGTCAATCTCCTGCTGTGGATGGAGGGATGGGCGGATCAGCCCGACGCCGGCGTGTGGGGTGATGCGGATGCCGGCATGGTCGGTTCGTTGCGGTAGGGCAACGGTATGTCGTTGCGCCATCAGTACGAAGACGCCAGGATGTAGACGCCCCGTTTCAGATGTGGAACACCATGGACCTCAATGCCCTGATCGATTTCGCGCTGGTGGCTGCAAACCAGGGGCTGGGAAAGGCCAGCCGCGCCAGTGGCAGATCGAAGGCGACCTTGTCGCGGCGGATTACCGAGCTTGAAGAGCAGCTAGGCGTGCGCCTGGTCGAGCGCAGCGCGCGCGGCCTCAAGCTCACCGAGGCGGGGCAGCAGTTGATGGCCCGCACCGAAGTGCCGCTGAGCGAAGTGGCCGAGGCGATGACGGCCGCACGCGAGGGGCTTTCGACACCGCGAGGGCGCTTACGTGTCGCGTCCCCGGTGTTGTTCTCGCAACTGGCGATGGGACGCATCGGCGCGGACTTCTGTGCGGCTTATCCCGAGATCACGCTCGAGGTGGTGGCCGAGGACCGCACGGTCGATCTGGTGGAAGAACAGTTCGATGTCGCCATCCGCATCAACCCACGTCCGGACAGCAGCCTGGTCGGGCGCTGCTTCGCCAAGGACCGGCTGGTGGTGGTGGCCGCACCGTCTATCGCGATGCCGTCGGGTGATGCAGTGCATCCGGTGCCGGGCGTGGTGATGTCGAGTTTCCAGCCCACCACCTGGGTGCTGGATGATGGGCGCCTGGCGTTGGAGCCGGTCCCGCGGATGCAGTTTTCCTCGTTCCTGATGGTGCGCGATGCGGTCATCGCCGGTGGCGGCGTCGCATTGATTCCGCAGTCGATTGCGTGGGAGCAGCTGGCACGCGGAGAATTGCTGCAGTGGGGCACCATTTCCGGCGTGGAGCCGGCGTTGTGGGTATTGCATACCTCCAGGCGCCTGGCAGCGCCGAAAGTGCGTGCCTTCGTGGATTTCATCTGCGCCCGCTATCCGGACATGTCGCTGGTGTTGAAGGGGTAGGGCGATAGCGATCCTTACGATCGCCGATGAAGTATCGACAAATCCAGGCGGCAGCACGGATGTGGAGCGAGGCCGTCTGCCACTACGTGGCCGCGATACATTGCGGGGCCGCGATCGTTCGGCCCGGTCCCGACGATGAACTGATGACTGCCGTTTTCGCTGGCGCCCTGGGCCGGATCGGCCAGGCTGCCTGACAGCATCGCCTGGCTACGGGCAAGGCCACCGGGCTGCCGTCGTTGTCCGGCAGCCGCACGCATGTCCGAGTGAGCTAGCGCGCCGACATGCGCCGATAAGCACAGACGGCAGGTTGGCCGGCTCGCCGTTGTGCAATGCAGCGGATTGCTCCATGCGCGGCCTTGACGTTGGTCGCTGCGACGGCCGGATGGATTTTTTCCATGACCGACGCGCTCCTTGGGTGAAGATACCGCGCAGCCTGCATGGATGGACGTCGGCGTGGCCACGGAGATCGCTTCGGTCGCCGCGGTCTCCGGCAGCGGGTAGACTGAGCCGGTCGCTACGAGGAGCATGGAATGGGCCGATGCCCGTCGTTATATCAAGGTATCGCTAGATGGCCTATGCCACAGCGCTCCCCGGGCAGCCGCGCTGACGCCTGCCGCCGGCCCTGATCGCCGCCACTCGCCTTGCACATCATTCTGGCCACCGAGTCGATCCGGCACCCGCTGACCGGCGTTGGACGTTATACGCAGGAACTGGCGGCGCACTTGGCCGCACTGCCGCAGATCGAGTCGTTGCAGTACCTGCATGGGCGACGCCTGCTGCAGCAGCGACCGAGTCCCGGACCGGCTTCGGCCGCGGCATCGTGGATGCGCGATCGTTTTTCGCGTATCGAAGTGGCGACCGATGCCTATCGACGCCTGAGTAATCTGGCCAAGGCGCGTGCCCTGCACGGCCAGCGGCCGGCGCTGTTTCATGGCTGCAACTATTACCTGCCTGCGTACGACGGTCCCAGCGTCGCGACCTTCCACGACATTTCGATTTATCGCTGGCCGCAATGCCACCGCGCCGACCGGGTGCGCTACATGCGCAAGGAGTTGGCACTAGCGGTGCAACGCGCGCAATTGATCCTGACCGTCTCGGATTTTTCGCGGCGGGAGATCGCCGCGCACTTTGCCTTGCCGCTGGAGCGCATTCGTGCGATCCCGCTGGCGGCGGATGCGGCGTTCCGGCCGCATACCCCGGCCGAACTGGCAGCGCCGTTGCAGGCGTTGGGCCTGCAGACCGATGCGTATTGTCTGTGCGTGAGTACCATCGAACCACGGAAGAACATCGATGTTCTGTTGACGGCGTATGCAGCCTTGCCCGCCGCAGTGCGTGCACGCTACCCGTTGGTGATCGCTGGCCACAGCGGCTGGTCCAGCGAGGCATTGCATGCGCGCATGCGTAGTGCAGAACAGGCCGGTTGGCTGCGCTATCTTGGCTACGTCCCACAAGACGGCCTGCCTGCGTTGGTGGCCGGTGCCCGCCTGTTCGTGTTTCCCTCGTTTTACGAAGGATTCGGCCTGCCGGTGCTGGAGGCCATGGCGAGCGGTACGCCGGTGATTTGCGCATCGGCGTCGTCATTACCGGAAGTGGCCGCCGATGCGGCAATGCTGTTCGATCCTGCCGACGTCAGTGCGTTGACTCTGGCGCTGGCACGAGGCATCGACGATTCGAACTGGCGTGAGGCTGCGCGTCAGACAGGCTTGCAGCGCGCAGCGCAGTTCAGTTGGCAGCGTTGCGCTGTGGCGACGGCTGACGCGTACCGCGACGTGTTGGCCGCTTGAGTCTTACCTCCTCGCCGCTACGGGTGCTGCAGGTCTACAAGACCAGCTTGCCGGAGACCATGGGCGGCACCGAACAAGTGGTGCGCACGCTTGCCACGCAGTCGCATCAGCATACTGTGGAGAGCGAGGTGGTGACCCTCTGCGCCGATGGGCGTTTGGCGGGCATCAGCATACAGGGGCCCTATACGCTGCATCGCTTTCGACGCGACTTCGAAGTGGCGTCGATGCCGGTGTCGCTTCGCTTGCTGCGCCAGTTCGCAGCCCTGGCCCGCCGCTTCGATCTGATCCATTATCATTTTCCGTGGCCGTTCATGGATGTGTTGCACCTGGCAGGCGCAGCTCGAACGCCGTCGGTGCTGACGTATCACTCCGACATCGTGCGGCAACGTCGTTGGCTGCACCTGTATCGACCGCTGCAACAGCGCTTTCTCGAGCGCGTCGACCATATCGTCGCGACATCGCCGAATTACCGCGCCACCAGTCCGGTCCTGGCCAACTTTCAAACCAAGTTAAGCGTGATACCGATCGGACTGGATCCTTCCAGTCACTACACGCCGGATGCCGAGCGCGCACGGGCCTGGCGCACCCGATTGGGCCCGCGGTTTTTCCTATTCGTCGGTGTCCTGCGCTATTACAAGGGTCTGCAGTATCTGCTGCAGGCCGTCCGCGAGACGCAGATCCCGGTGGCCATCGTTGGTGACGGACCAGAGGGCGCGCGCTTGCGCCAGCAGGCGCGGCAGCTCGGCCTGAGCCACGTGCACTTTTTGGGCGTGCTGGACGATGCCGATAAGCACGCCTTGCTGTCGCTGTGCGATGGGCTGGTGTTTCCATCGCATCTGCGCTCGGAAGCGTTCGGCATTACGTTGCTGGAGGCGGCGATGCATGCCAAACCCATGATCTCGTGTGAAATCGGCACCGGGACCAGCTTTGTGAACGTGGCGGGACAGACCGGCCTGGTGGTGGCACCGGCAGATCCGGTGGCCTTATGCGATGCAATGCGTTATCTATGGAACCATCCGCAGGTGGCCAACGCATTGGGGCAGGAGGCGTTGCGCCGTTACCGGCAGTACTTCACCGGCGCAGCGATGGTGCGTTCCTACGCCGCGCTGTATCGCCAGGTGCACAGTGCCGCTGGCGGAGCTGCCACTCTTGGAGAAAAGCAGGGATGAAGGGAGAGGGATGCTGATCGACCCATTCGCAGGCGTGCCGGTCCACCTCCGCGCTGCGGTCGACGAATGAGCGCGCTCGATCCACTGCTGCCGCGTGTCGCCATCGCGCCCAGGCGCTCCGGCGATCTGCTTGGGTCGGTTGCCGCTCTGGCGAAGATCGCCGACATGGGCGTCGTGGTCGGCAGCGGCTTGCTTGCCTATGCCATGCGGGTCGGTCGACCTGCGTGGCCGGAGGCGCCCCGCTATGCCTACGCGCTGCTCGCCGCCGCAGCACTTACGCTACTGGTGTTCGGGCGCCTCTCGCTCTACCGGCAACGGCCGCACCTGGCAGCGACGATGGTGGCCGGGCGCGTGTTGACCGGGTGGGCAATCGTGCTGAGCGTGTTGATGTCGATCGGCTTTCTGAGCGCAACCGGTGCGGGATTCTCGCGGCTGTGGTTTCTGTACTGGGCTGGATGCGGCGGTGCCGGTCTGCTCTGCGTGCGGTCTGCAATGAAGGGGGCGCTTGCCTGGCTGCATCGACACGGTATCGGGCGCCGGCGCATCGCGCTACTCGGGCCACCCGAACGCAGCGACGCGTTGGTGGCAAGCGTCCAGCAGCACCCATGTGCGGGGGTCGAACTAGTGCAGGTGCCATCCGAACTGGCGCTTGGTGGCACGGCCGGGCTGTCCTGCTGGCTGGAAGCTCGGCACGTCGGCGAAGTGTGGGTGACATGGCCGATGCGCGAAGAGGCCCAACTTCGCTCCAGCATCGCGCAACTGGATGCCTGCTGCGTGGACGCCTGCTGGATTCCGGACCTGTTCGCATTTCGCCCGGGGGAGTCCTGCCTGGAGGAGATGACCGGCCTGCCGATGGTGGCATTGTCTGTGCGCCCGCTGACGGGCCTGTCGCGCGTGCTGAAGGAGGCGACCGAGCGTGTGCTGGCTTGCGCCATCGTGCTAGCGAGCGCACCGCTCATGCTGGCCCTGGCCGCGGGCGTCAAGCTCTCCGGTCCTGGACCGGTGTTATTCCGGCAGATACGGCAGGGTTGGGATGGCCGCCCGTTCGAATTGTGGAAGTTCCGCAGCATGCAGGTCCACGATGCGGCGACCGCCGCGCCGCAGACCAGCCGCGGGGATCAACGGGTCACGCGCTTCGGCGCCTTCCTGCGACGCACCAGCCTGGACGAATTGCCGCAATTCCTCAACGTGCTTCAGGGGCACATGGCCATCGTCGGGCCGCGCCCGCATGCGCTGGCGCACAACGCTCAATATCAGGAATTGGTGCCGAACTACCTGCAACGCCAGCGGGTCAAGCCGGGCATCACCGGCTGGGCGCAGGTCAATGGCCTGCGCGGCGAGACCGATACGCTGGAAAAGATGCGCAGCCGCGTTCAACACGATCTCGCTTACATCCAGCATTGGTCGCTTTGGCTGGATATGAGCATCATCGCGCAGACCTGCGTGATCGTGCTGTTCGACCGCGACGCCTACTGAACTCGGATCCGGAAGTCCCATGCACATCACTTATGTCCTCGGTACCCGCCCGGAAATCATCAAGCTGGCATCGCTGATCGCGGCCAGTCTGCGCGATGGACTGAACTTTTCGATCGTCCATACCAATCAGCATTACGACGAGGCGATGGACCGGGTGTTCTTCGACGAGTTGGGTCTGCCCCCGGCCGATTACAATCTCGGCGTGGGTTCGGCGCCGCATGGCGTGCAGATCGGACGCATGTTGTGCGGCATCGAGCCGGTGCTGGCGAGGCTGCAGCCGGATGTGGTGGTGGTGCAGGGCGACACCAACAGCGCCTTGGCAGGCGCCATGGCCGCCAGCAAGCTGGAGATCGCCGTTGCCCATGTCGAGGCGGGTCTGCGCAGCCGCGACCGCAGCATGCCTGAAGAAGTCAATCGCGTGCTGATCGATCACCTGTCCGACTACCTGTTCTGTCCCACCGCACTGCAGGCGCAGATCCTGCGCGATGAAGGCCTGACCGGCGCCCGCATCCGCATCACCGGCAACACTGTCGCCGACGCGACCCTGGCGCATGCCCAGACCGCACTGCGCCGCTCGACCATCCTGCAACGGCTTGGCCTGCGCGAAGGCGGCTATCACTTGCTTACCTGCCATCGCCGTTCAAATACCGAAGATCCCGCGCATTTCGCGGCGCTGATGCAGGCCGTCACCTCGATCTCCGAGGATCAGGGGTTGCCGCTGGTCTTTCCGATGCACCCGCGCCTGGATGCGCTGGGGAGCGTGGCGGCCGCGCGGCATCGCGTGCTGCGGGCGATCGGTCCGGTCGGTTACCTGGACATGCTGGCGCTCCAGCAAGGCGCGGCCTTGATCATGACCGACAGTGGCGGCATCCAGGAAGAAGCCTGCATCCTGCAGCGCAAATGCCTGGTGCTGCGCACCAACACCGAGCGGCCGGAGACCCTGCAGATCGGCGGGGCGGAACTCCCCCACGGCCTGGATCAGGACGCCCTGCGGAGTGCCGCCGATCGCCTGCTGGCACGTTCGGTGGCATGGCGCAATCCCTTTGGCGATGGCCATGCGTTTCGCTGCATCCTGGACACGCTCTTGGCGCGGGACGAACACCCCAGCGCGTCGCGTCCGCGCCTGCAGCACGCGTAGGCGGCGCGTAGCGAAGGTCTCAGCGCGCAGGCGCGCGATGGCATGGCTGGTTCTAGACGCGACGCGGAGCCGAGCGCTGGGACGGCCTCATGACATCCCGGATTCCGGTGCGCCGTTGAGCTCAACGTGGTGGGCGTACAGCAGCGCCACCGCCAGGGCCGCATGCAGGGAAAAGGGATAGAACAGCGGATAGAAATCGAACACGTTCAAGCCCAGCAGGAACAGCAGCCAGATCAGCGCCCAGCCACGTTCGGCAGGGTTGCGCAGCAACGGCGCCCAGAGCGCCCAAAGCATGCACACGCAGGCGAGCAGCCCGCACAGCCCGGTTTCCGACAACACCGCCAGCAGGCCGTTGTGTGCGTGCAGCTCGCCGCGATCGAAGCGACCGCCGGTGTAATCGGGCACCAGAAACTGGAAGACACCGGCGCCGAGCCCGAACCAGGGGTGGCTGCGCCATGCCTCGATCGCGCCCGACCACAGGTAGGTGCGCCCCAACGAGAACGCGGTCAGCGGGCTTTCGTGCACTGCGCTGGTCATCTCCGCGTAGCGCTGCCAAAGCACGAAGCCAGCAACGGCCAGCAGGCCGAGCGCGGCGGCCCAGACCGTGCGGCGGCGAGGACGTTCGCCAGCGCGGCGCGACCACGCCCACCAGAGGATCAACCCGGCCACCGGCAGCAACGGGTTACGTACTTCACTCAGCGCCAGCGCGCCGATTGCAGCCAGCACGGCCGCCGCCAGTTGCGCGCGCCCGACCGCGTGCCGCTGATACAACTGGATCGTGAGCAACCCGACGATGACGGCAGTTGCGGCCAGCAATGCGGGATGGTCGTACATGCCCGACACCCGAGGCAGGTACTTGAAGCTGCCCTGCGCATGGAAGGCCAACGACCACTCCAATGCCGGCGGCCACTGCAGCCGTACCGCCATACCCAACGCAAGATTGATCCACACCGCGATCAACGCCGCCAGCGCCGCCGCGCGCGGCCACTGCGGCCACGCCACCGCCAGATTCAACAAGGCCCATAGCCACAGCAAGGCAGTGGCATAACGCACGGCGTACTTGAATGCCAAGGCCGAGTGGTCGGACGCCAGCACCGACGCTGCCAGCGCAGTCATACACAGCAGGATGGACAGCAACGGCCAGCGCAGGCATGCCGGAACGCCGTGCCGCCATAACGCCCATGCACTCAGGCCAAGCGCAACGCCACGGATGGCCATCGATCCTAGCGACAGACCGACCCCGAAGTAGCGGCCGGTCAACACCACTTGCTGCAGACAGAACAGCAGGTAGAGGCCCAGGCACACGGCCACCAGCCCGGTCTGCGCAGGCTGGCGCGCAGGCGCGCCAGCGGTCATGTGGGCCAGGTCGTCAGCGCCTGCGCGCGGTAGCGTCGGCTGAGGCGGGCGCGCAGCAACAGCAGCAGATACGCCGCATTGGTGCGCAGATAGCGCCAGGCCAGCCGGCGCGGTTCCAGCGCCAGCCGAAACAGCCACTCCATCCCACAGCGCTGCATCAGCCGCGGCGCACGCGGCAGCATGCCCGACAGCACATCGAACGAACCGCCCACGCCCATCGCCACCGGCACGCCCAGGGTTTGCCAGTGTTTCTCCAGCAGCAGTTCCTTCTTCGGCGAACTGATGCCGATGAAGAGATAGCGTGCACCCGACTGGCGAATTGCCGCGATCACCGCGTCCTCCTCGGCGTCGCTGAAATAGCCATCGCGCATGCCGGCAATGTGCAGACCGGGCCAGTGCGTGCACAGGCGTTCTGCCGCGGCCGCGACCACCGCCGGGCGCGCACCGAGCAGATAGACCCCTGCACCGCTGCGGGCGGCCTGGCCGCACATGTCCTGCATCAGGTCGATGCCGGCCCTGCGCGGCGGCACGTCCACTCCGAACCAACGCAAGCCCAGGCTGATGCCGGCGCCATCGATGTGCACCACTTCGGCCTGTTCCAGCGCCTGGCGCAGCGGCAGCTGGGCGCGCGCATCGATCAGTTTGGCGACGTTCAAGCCCTCCACCCGGATCGGCGCGCCGCCCTCGGCGGCGTGCTGCGCACGCAAGAGAATCTGATCGGGGGGGAGGAGGTCCAACGGACATCCGAGAAAGGACAGGCGAGCCGGCGATGTGGTCAAGTTGCGGGTTCCTTTACGACCTGAGCATCGTACAGTGCCAGCACCTGCGCTCGCAGGCCCTCCCAGGTGAAATCTGCCCGGACACGCGCGATGCGCTCCGGCCCAATCCGCTGCTGTCGTTGCACGCGAATGCATCCCGCCAACGCGGCGCTGTCGCCGAGCCGGTGCAAGGCCGCCTGCAGGCCGATCTGGGCCAGGATCGAGCGATTGCCGGGAATGTCGCTGGCAACCACCGGACACCCATGCAGCAGCATTTCGATCAAGACGGTCGGCATGCCCTCGACGGCCGATGGCAGCACGAAGACATCGGCCTGTGCCGCCATCGCTGCAACCTCGGCATCGCTGACGAAGCCATGGAAGTGCACGCGTGCAGCAACCCCCAATGCCACGGCGCAGGCTTCCAGGCGTGCCCGATCCGGGCCACGTCCGACCACGTGCAACACGGCTGCGTCCATGTTCGGCTGGGTAAGGGCTGCGATCGCATCCTGTAGCCGTTTGACCGCGTCCAGGCGGCCGACCGACAGCAGCGCCGGAGCACCGAGCAACGGTTGCCGTGACGTCGCGGGCAGGCACTGCTCGGCGGCGAGCACGGCATTGGGCAGCAGCAGGGCGCGCTTGGGCGGCAGCCGACGCTGTGAGAGGTATTGCTGCCAATACGCCGACAGCAGCACGGTGGGTTGTGCGCTTTGCAGCAGCGGCTTCTCGATCAAGCGATCCCAGCACCACTTGCGCGCGCGCTTGCTTGCTGCAAGATCGTCATCGTAATAGCAATGCGGTGTATAGATCACACGCTTGCCGCGCAGCCGGGCAAGCGTACCGGCGATCGCGGCGATTGGCGTGCGCGCACCGTGCACGTGCACCACATCGGCCCAGCCGACGTGATGCCAGAGCTGCGATGCGGTGGCGCGGACCACCGTATAGCCGTGTGGCGAGATGCCGTCCTCGGCCAACGGGGCCACGATCCGCAGCGTATGCCCGGCATCGGCAAGGGTCACTGCCAGCCCATGGATGTGCCGCGCCACCCCGCCGCCGCCGCTGTGCGGCGCGAAATCCTTATAGACGTGCAGGATACGCATCGCTCAACCTGCGGCCATGCCGGCGGCGGGCGCGGTGTGGTCCCTGCGTGTACGCACGATCGCTCGTCGGGTTGGCAGCGGACCTTGGCAATGACGCAACGCGCCGCCCAGTAGCAACCAGAACCCCCCAGCGCCAGACACGGTCATTGCGTTGTCGGACGAGATCAAGGTTGTCGCCATGCCGCACAACAGCCAGAACATCGCCAATGCCAGGTGATTGTCGCGTTGGCGATAGGCGCGCCAGAGCGCGCGCAGGCTCCAGCCGATAAAGCCCAAAAACAGCAGGGCCGCCGGTAACCCCATCTGATACGCGATGGTAAAGATGGCACCTTCGCCACCGCCCAGATCGGTCAACGCCTGACGCGCAGCAACCGCCCCCTGGCGACCCAGCCCGCCGCCCCACAGGACCACTTGGTGCAGATCGGCCAGATTGCGCTGCAGCGCGTACCAGTGGCCGATGGTGGAGCCGTCGCGGAAATTCACCGACGTCACCACAATGCCGTAGGACGCGGCAGCCAGCATCGCCGCGATTCCGCCCACCAGCAGCAGCCGCGCCCAGGGCGATCGCACCAGACCGCGTGAGCTGACCAGGTAGCCCAGCACCCCGACGATGCCGGCCAGCATGGCGCCCCGTGTGCCCGACATCCACACCCCCACCAGCAAGCCCAGGCACGTAAGCAGGGCGCGCCACGGCCAGCGCCGCTGCCACAGACCCAGTGCCGCCAGTGCCGCGGTAATCAGGAACTGGCCCTGCGCCAGGGGAGCTGCCACCAGTCCACCGGCACGGCGCGCGTAATCCTCGCCGCCGAAGAAGTTCCATGGCAGCCCGGTGTCCGGGTCGGTGTCCTTGGGAAGCACGCCTTTCACCTCGGCCAAGTAGTCCGGCAACCGCACGGTCTGCACCCAGAAATCGGTATGCGCCAAGTCCCACGCACCGAACAGAGCACTGACGATGCCCAACCAGACCAGCCAGCGCGCCCCGCGCCTGACATCGTGCGGATGCGGCATGCACCAATACCCGGCAAGCACCAGCAGCATCGGCAGCAGCAAGGTGCCAAGCGAGCCGACCACGATGCCGGCCGGCAACCCGTGGGCGTATCCAACCGGCGCATAGGCCAGCCCGATCATGCCGAACACCAGGATTATCGCCAGCAAGGCGCGCGGCATGCGCACCGTCGCCAGTGCAATGGCGGCCAGCACGATGAGCGTGCCATCGCGCATCGGCCGCAGCAGGGCGGCCGCCGGCAGCGCCCCGCCGTGGTACAGCCAGGCCACCAGCAGATCGCCCAGGTGGATCGCCAGCAGCACCGCCAGCAGCAGATAGGCGCGTTTCACGGGGTCGCTTCCAGATGGTGCGGCCATCGCGCATCGGCCGCGAAGGTCTGCTGCAGCCAATGGCGTTGCTGCGCGGCGAATCGCGCTCGCGCACCCGCATCGCTGCGCAGCGCCCGGACCAGTGCAGCCAGCGCGTCGGCATCGGCGACCTGATGTGCGGGCCGCCCGACCGCCAACGCATCGTGGGACGCGGAGGCGGGCCAGGCCATGCCGATCACGTAGTGACCGCGGCAGGCGGCCTGCAGCAGCGCGGTGGAACAAAATCCCACCACCAGTGCCGGACCTGCATCCGCCTCCAGGATCGCGTGCGGGGGCGCCTGGCAGCGCCGTTGCAGTGCCGGCTCTGCATACGGATGGGTACCGCGCACTTCCTCCGGATGCAGCAGGATGCGCACGGCCACGCCGTCTGCCTCCAGCGCCGGCAGCGCGTGCGCCAAGGCCAACAGATGCGCGGCAAGGGTGGGTCCATAAATCGGTGTGTGGCTCTGCGACATCAGATACAGCGTGGTCGGCACCGTTGCGGTATCGAGATCGGTCAACGCCATCGCTGGCCCATAGCCGATGGCCGCCGGTGCGACGCCGTGCTTGCGGTAGACCTGCGCACTACTAGGTCCCCACAGCAAATGGTGCCGCGCCCGGACCGGGAAGAACTCGTCGGTTGGCAGACCATGCTGGACGCATACGCTCCGCCAGCCGTCGCCGGCAGCGTGCAGTGCCGCCGCCGCATACATGTCGAAGTCGTTGTGCAGCAGCAGCGTTGCTCCTGCGGGCGCGGCGCCCAGCGTGCGTTGCCATGCGCCATGCCACAGGCGCTGGCGCAAGACGCAGGCGCGCACGATCCAGAGCGAGGCGACCGCCGGCCCGAGCGGCGTGCGGCGCAGGGCCAGCGCGCGCAACGCCGCCTGCCAGCCGGCCCAGGTTGGTCGTGCGGGCAGCTGTCCCTCGACGCTGCCGCGCAGGCGCGGATGGATCAGCACCGTGCATGCCGCACCCTGTCGCCGCAGATCGGCCAGGTACGGCGCCAGGGCGCCCCAGCCGTTGCTGCCCGGCAGGGTTGCCAGCGCCGTCCACTCCGAGAGCACGGGCGGGCGTTGCGGCAGCCGCAGGCACAGCCATGCATCACGCAGGACAGCCAGAGCGGCACGCAGCCCTGCACCGCGTCGGCGGGTCAGGAAGTAGATCTCATGGCGTACCGCGGCCGCCTCCGCGCCGAACTGGGCGTGCACGGCCTGCTGGAAGTCAGCGAAGTCCATCGTGCACCTGGTCCTTGCGCAGCTGGCGGTAGCCACGCCAGCGCTGCAGTTCACCGAACAGACCTCTGCCGAGCACCCGGATCAGGCCGTGCTTGAGCCGCCGCTGCAGCCGGTCCCGCCGGCTCCACCGGACCATGTCCAGCCGTGCGTCGACTGCGTCGACCTCGTGCGAATCGGCCAGCGCCAGCGACGCCGCGGCGTGCGGTTGCGCAGGCTGCCGCAGATGCAGCCAGATGTTTCCAGCCAACACACCACGATCGGAATACGGACCGCAGGAAACGACCTCCAGGCCTGCCGCATTGGCCAGCCGTCGTAGCAACGGCGCCGAAAAATAGCTTAGATGGGCCGGGTGGACATAGTTGCGCGAGCGCCATCCACTCATCAGGTCCGGGACCTCGATCCACGCCTGTCCCTCGGGAACGAGGATGCGCGCCAGCGACGACAGGAACGCGCGCGGGTCGGTCAAGTGCTCAAGTACATGGAAGGCGACCACGGCTTCGAACTCCCCGTCGGCCAGCGTGTCCAGCGCAGGCAGGAAGGTGACCGCCGCGCCATCCAGCAAGACGTGGCGATGCGTCACATCCGGCTCGCACGCCGACAGGCGCAGGTCTGGTCGCGTGGCGGCAGCGGCGCCAAGAAAGGCGCCAAAACCCGAGCCCACCTCCAACACCCTGGCTGCCGGTGCAAGGGCGGGCGCGATCCGCTGTAGCCGGTTGTGCGCGATCCAGCGGTCGCCGCGCCACGCAAAGAAGCGCCGCTGGCTACCCCACGGGATTTCCGCGGGAAACAGCCGCCGATAATCGTGGGCATAGAAGTGCTGTAGCGCCGCTTCGGTGAGGTCAGGCGCCAGATACACCGCCGCACACGCACCGCAGCGGCGCAACTCCTGACCAGTCCCTACATAGACTTCCGCCCAGACCGTGCGTTGCGCTTGCGTGCCGCCGCAACAGCGGCAATGCCCGTGGTCGGGCGTCCACAGCTCCTGTACCGTCGGCGGCGCGTTACGCATAAACGCTCCGATACCACAGCGCGACCGAGACCGCGAACCACAGCGTGCTGTGCGATCGTCCGCTGGCAAGCTCCCGGCGCAGCCTCGCGACATTCAGCAGTTCGTTCACGCCTTCCGGCAACGTCGCCAGCGCCTGCTGCAACGGCATGCGATCGACCAGAAACTGTTCGGCATGTCCGAAGCCGGTGCTCTTGCGCTGCGTGGTCACGCGTGCCGGCAGGCGCTCGGCGAACGCGTGCCGCAACATGGCCTTGCCGTGATAGTCGCCCATCCGCTGCAGCGCAGGCGTCGACAACGCGCGTTCGACAACGCGATAGTCCAGGAACGGCGCGCGCACCTCGATGCCGGCGGACATGCTGTTGCGGTCGGTCATGCGCAACACCATCGGCAGATTGGTCGACAGCACGTCGCGACGCAAACGGGCCTCGATATCGACGCGGCGATCAACCTGCAACAACTGCAGCCGGGCGGCTTGGTCGTGCCACAGTGCCGAGGACATGCAGGCCACGCTCGGCCGCTGCCGGCGCAGCAGTGCGCCCAGCGCGCCGGCTGGCAGATCCCATGCAAGACGATTGAGCAGCAGACGCGGGTCCACCGCACCGGTGGACAGCAGCCTGATGGCGGTCGGCAGTCGTGCTTGGTGCAGCGCACTGCGCGCGCTCAAAGCCAGGTACAGGCGCACGTAGCCACCGAACAGCTCATCGGCGCCTTCACCATTGAGCACCACCTTGTAACCGGCGGCGCGGATGGCGCGATACATACGGAAACTGGCGAGTATCGACGGCGTACAGAACGGCTCTTCCTGCGCCGCCACCAGTGCCAGCAGTTCCTCCTCGTCCGGAATCGCGCGGGCGCGATGCACGAAGTGACGCTCGCTCTGCCCCAGCGTTTGCATCAAGCTCGCTGCGGCCTCGGTTTCGTCGAAGCCGGCCTGCTCGGTGTCGTCGTAGCCGTAGGTGAAGGCGCCGGCGAAACAGGTGCGTGGCAGCGCACCGGCCTGCACGCTCAGGGTGGTCAGGATTGAGCTGTCCAATCCGCCCGACAGCAGTGACACCGTGGGCGCATCCGAGCGCAAACGCAGGCGGGTGGAGTCCTCGAGCAGTTCCAAGGTGGCCTGCGCGTCCAGCGGAGCAACTGCACCGGGCAGCGGCCACTGGTGGTATGGCGTGCGCCGGCTATGGCCGGCTGGCGACACCCGGTACAGCCAGCCGGGAGGAACCGCGCGGATGCCGGCGTAAAAGGTGTCGCTGGTGTGGTCGGAGAGACCGGTAACCAGGAAATCGAACACCGCGGCGGGATTGGGTGGCGGGTAGCCCCCCAGGCTGGCAGCGATGGCGCGGATCTCGCTGGCCAGCACCAACTGCCGCCCGTCGTGGTGCAGGTACAACGGTTTGACGCCGAGCCGGTCGCGGCAATAGATCAGATCGCCGCTTGCCTGCTCCAGCAGCACCAGCGCCCACATGCCATTGCAACGCGGGAACAGCCCCTCGCCCCATGCGCGCCAGCCATGCAGGATGACCTCGGTATCGCTGTCGGTGCGGAATTGATGACCCAACCCTTCCAGTTCGCGGCGCAGCTCAAGAAAGTTGTAGATCTCGCCATTGAACACCAGCACGTTGCCGGTCTCGGCGCAGCGCATTGGCTGGGTCGCAGCAGCGCTCAAGTCCAGGATCGCCAAGCGACGGTGGCCTAGCGCCGTCGGCACTGGCTGCTCCAGGCACAGCAGACCCTGCGCATCCGGGCCGCGACGTGACAAGGCGTCTAGCGCGCGCTCGGCCAGCGCCTGCAACGGCGCCTCCGCAACGAAGCTGCGCAGCGCGACTATGCCGCACATGATGGCCCCCGATGCCGAAAGCAGAACATCGCAATCAAGGCGCAATCATGCATCACGCGCGCGCTGACAACGTGGTGTGCAGCAGGCTGCGGCGCTGCCATACCGTCCACGCCACCGGCACCAGCAACAACGCCGCCAGTGTCATGGTCACCGGGCCGCCACCGAGCGAGACCGCGAGCACCGCCGACAGCAGGGCCGCGTAGCCGCCGGCGTTCAAGCGCAGCCCGCACAGGTGCAGACTCGCCGCCGCCATGGCGAGCACGCACAGGAATCGCAGCCATAGCATCCACTGTGGTGCATGCGCCGCCGCTGCCGCGACCTGCAGGAGCGCGCTGCAGAGCGCGCCGCCCAACAACAACGGAACCATCGTCGCTTCGCGATGGCGTCCGATCAGCAAGGCCGCCAGCACGCTGCTGAGTAGTGTGGTCGCGCCTGCGGCCAGTACCGGGGTGACCCATGGCAGCCACGCGCGCTGCTCGGCGCTGCCCCAGGCGGCTGCAACCACCAGCAGCGCCAACGCGCCCACAGCGGCTGCGCCCAGCACCAACGAGACCAGCGCGCCTGCCCAGTGTTCCCCGGCCGGGCCGCGCGCGTCGGCCACCAACAGGCGGTTGAACTGGTTGAATACACCACTGGCCCCATTGAGCAGATAGTTCAGGAACAAATACACCGGCAAAAATGCCGGCGCGACCGACGCCAGCAAGAGCGGTGTCAATCGATCGTGCAAGGTGCCGGCGATGCTCAGCAAGGACAGTTGCAGCGCGGGGCGCAGCATGCGCCGGCCGCCACCGCGACGCGGCCATAGCAACTGCAGCGGTGCACCGAACACGGCGATGTTGACCAGGGCCTGCAATAGATAGCCCAAGCTGACAGCCAGCCCGGCGCCAAGCCCGCCGTCCCAGCCTGGCAGCTGTTGCAGCACGAACCAGGCGAGGATCGTCGCCGGCATCGCCACCTGCTGCACGATGAATCCGGCCAGCATCCGCCCGCGGGCGAGCAGCGGCGCCGAATAGCCCACCAAGCCAAACACCGTCGCCGAGAGCGCCGCCAGCAGATAGCGGAACCCTTCGCCGTGGCCGCGACCGGACCACCAGACGCCGGCGATCCACAGCACATCCAGCACCACGGTGGCGAGCAAGCGGTGCCACAGCGCCTGGCGCCAACGCGCGTTCCAGCCAGGTGCCGCAGGATCCTCGCGCGGAAAGAGCGAGGCATAGCCCAGATCGGCCAGGAACAGCACAGTGACCAAGCCAAGATGCGCCAGCCCTACGTCGCCATAGCCCTGCAGGCCGAACCGACGTAGCAAGAGCCACTGGAATAGCAGCGCGCAGCCCTGACCGAGCGCATACAGCACTGCGCCGGCAACGAACCCCGCGCGCATGCGTTGCGCGGCGATCATGGCTGCGCGGCGGATGCAGGCGTCGGTACATGGCACAGAAAAGCGCGCGAGGCGGCGCCATAGGCAAACCAGGGCTCAAATGCGATGCCGACGTGGTCCGCGCATTCCTGTAGCGCCCGACGTTCGCCCTGTCGGTTGTCGGCGCGAAACAGATCGTAGTCGTCGCACAGCAGCACACTGCCCTGCACCAGACGCGGTGCGATCAAGGTCAGTGCGTCGTGTGCCGAGCTGTAGAGATCGCAATCCACATGCACGATTGCTGCGTGCGTGTGGCCGATGGCTGCAGCATTGTCGGCGAACAAGCCTTGCACCAGCTGCAGATCCGGTGCTTTCAAACCAACGGCGGCACAGCGTGCCTGGGCCTGGGCCAGTGAGGCGAGAAAGCTGCCGCCCGCCAAGCTGTCTTCGCCTTCCAGATTGGCCGGCATCCCGGCAAACGTATCGAAACCGTAGAACCGTGGACGCTGCGCCAGAAACGCCGACACCGTTCCCTGCCGACGGTAGGGCAATCGCGCACTGCGCTCGAGATGGCGTCGGTGATGGCGGTAGCACAGCCACGCGTGAGCGAGACTGTTGCCGCGATAGACGCCGAACTCGTAGTAGTCGCCCGTCAGCTGCGTGGCATGTGTATACGCCCATGCCCGAAACAGCGCGCCGAGCGCATCGTTACGGTGCAGGTTCGCGCCGACGCGCAACCGACGATAGGCGAACTTGAGGCGTTCAATGGTCGTCGCAGACAAGCCAGACACCTTCGCAAGAACGGGGAAGACCGCAGTGGGAGTATCCGGGCTGGGGACGCGCTAACGCAATTGCAGGCCGCACTTTCCATACAGACAATCGGGCGCATTTGGCCAGCGCCAAAGCTAATGGGCTGCAGCGCCTATGCGGCGGTGAATGCCTAGTCGGTATGGCGCCGGATTTACGCACTGAGCAGACCCATCTCGAGATGGGCGCGTGGTGCCGCCGCCGCAACCGTTCGACCTGCGATGGTGATGCGCCGATGGTGTCGCACGACAACGCGGGCTGTTTGCACCGCAGGCGTTGCGATCAGCGTGGCAGCGGGCGAGGTGATCGCATCGCGCGGGCTCACGCATGTTGCCCGGCGGTGGGCGCATCGGTGACTCCCAATACGCGCTGCAGTGCCTCGCGCAGACTCCAGCGTGCACGCCAACCCAGCACGCGCGCCGCCTTGCCCGGATCGCCCAACTGATGGAGACGGTCGATACGCCGCTGACGCTGCGGGTCGACTTCCAGGCGCGGCGATCGCCCTAGCACGGCGCCGATCTGCTCCACCAGTTCGGCAACCGAATGCTCAACGCCCGAGCACAGATTGAAGACATCGAAGGCCGGGTCCGGCCGCGCATCGTCGAGCAGTGCGATCAGCCCTGCCGCAGCGTCGTCTGCGTGGAGATAGTCCCGGCACGGTTGCAGGTTGCCCAGGCGCAAGGTTGGCGTCGCGGCCGGATCGGCCGCCAGTTGCGCCAACACGTCCGGTATCAGGTGCGCATTGGGATCGTCATGGGCGATGGTGTTGAACAGCCGCGCCGCGCGCCCGCGCCGGCCGTTCGCGGCAGCGCACCACAAGCGCAATTGCGCTTCGTTGCAAAGTTTGGACAGCGCATAGTTGTCGCGCGCGTCGGTGGCGCTGACGTGTTCGTCCAGCGCGCCGTCGCCCCAGGCGTAGACCGCGCCGCTGGAGGCGATCACGACCTGCCGCAGCGCCGCGTCGCTGGCGGCGTGCAGCACGCTCTCGGTGCCGACCACGTTGACCTGCAGGCAACGCATGCGCTGCGTCTCGCAGGTGGGAATATGGTGGATGGCGGCCAGATGGATCAGCGCATCGGCGCGGAACTCGCGCAACGCGACGGCGACCGTCTCACGCTCGCCCACGTCGGCAACGATGGCCGCATGCAGGCCGTGCGGCAGGGACATGCCGCTGGACAGATCGTCCAGGCCTGCCACCGCGTCGCCTCGCTGCAACAGCGCGCTCGCCACGCGTCTACCGATCATCCCGGCCGCGCCGGTGACCAGCACCCGCATCATCCAGACCCCAGCGGGCGCGCGTCGGTCGGCCCGAGCAACAGGCCACGCATGCGCTGCGGCAACCACGCAAACAACGGATCGGCGTGCGCCGACCAGGATGCATGCCGGTCGCCATGGCGACGCGCGATCACATACATTGCCAATCCCAACGACGCGACCAGCAACACCCCAAGGAACACCGCCAGCGCGACCAGCGCCGGCCGGCGCGAGGGTACCGGCGCCGGCGATAACGCCGGGATCGCCCGGTAGCGCACCAATTGCGCGCGCCAGCGCTGTTGCGACAGCGCCAGGTCTATTTCGCTGGCGACCTGCGACAGCGCCGAGCCGGAGGGGGTGCCGCTGCCGAAGACGGCGCGTCGGCAGCTCTGCACCCAGTCTGCCAGGGCCCGGCCCAGATGCAGGCCCGGCGCGCGCTGGTCCACCCGCGCCAGAAAGCGCTGCTTGCCGTCCAGCTGTTCCAGCTCGCGTTCCACCTGACGCAAGGTGGTCCGCGTCCCGGCGATGGTCGACTGCAATGCGACGATCTGCGCCAGCGGCGAAAGGTAGCGTCCACCGCCATCGCCGACCGACACGACCGTGTTGACCTCGTTGCGCCGCAGTTCCGGATAGCGCTCCAGCAACTGCTGCATGTCCGCAGCCTGGCGTTCGTTCTGTTCGATCGCGTAGCGTTGCTGGATCTGGTCGATCTGCAACTGCGGGCGTTGTTCGAGCGTCTGCTGGCGCAGGCTGTCCAGGTAGTCGCGCAACCCGCCCCACAGCACGACCTGGCGCACGTGCTGCGCGATGGCGTCCAGCTGCTGGTTCGCGGCCGCATCGTCGCGTGCATACAACGACACTTCCAATCCCAGCGCGCCGACGCTTTTCGCATCGATGTTGACCTGCTGGCGGATGTCGTCGCGTTCGACCGCACTGCGGTAGGTCACGCGCGTGTCCCAGTATTTCTTGAGCACGAAGGCGCGTTGCAGGCGTTCGCGCTGCTCCGGCGGCAGCTCGGTCATGCTGGCGAGCGAGGCCGCCACCAACTGACGGTCGGCCAGCATGGGTTGCAGCTTGCGCCATTGTTCCAGGCTCATCTGCGGCGTTTCCAGCAGCGCGGTGAGCGCATACAGGGGCCGCGTGGCGACGACCACGCCGGCCAGTACGCCGCACAGCACGGCCAGCGGAATCAGCAGGCGGCCGAACTGTTGGTAGAAGCGCAGCACTTCCAGCAATAGATCGCCCAGGGAGACCTCGTCACGGCGTTCAGGGATCTCGTCTATACCCGGCATCAGATCGTCGCTTCGGTTCAAGGGAGGCATGGAAGCGCCACGCCGTATCGCCAGCACTGTGCCACAGCGATTGCGACGGCGGCAACGCGACTATGCGCGCGCGCGCCCTGCAGTCCGCAGCCCGCACCACAAGGTGGCGGTCAGCACCGCCTCGGTGGCGATCACGGCGATCGCTGCGCCGTGCACACCGTAGCGGCGGGTGAGCAGCAGATTCAGCGCGATGTTGACCACCGCCGCCACACTCGCGCCGAGCACGTACCAACGCTGCTGGTCGCAGGCGATGGCGGCCTGGGTCAGCACGTAGTTCGGCAGCACGAACACGAAGGCGGCAAACAACCAGCCCAGCAGTTGCCCCGCCACCGCGCGATAGGACGCTCCGTACAACAGCTCCATCAGCCAGTTCCCGAGCCAGGCGCCGCTGGCCGCCAGTGCCAGCCCCGCCGCAGCGGCCAGCCACAGGGCGCGATCTTCCAACCGACGCGCGCGGCCTGCCTGCGCGCGCGCCAGGCGCAGCTGCCGGAACAGCAGCAAGGCGACCGGCATCGCCAGCAACAGCACGCCATCGAACACGCGATACGCGGCGGCATACTGGCCCACCTCCGCCGCAGGCACCGTGTGCTGCAGGATCACCACGTCGCTGCGACGGTACAGACCGGTGGCGGTGTCGATCCAGAAAAAGCCGGCGGCCGCGCGATACGCCAGCGGCTGTGGCCGCCAGTGCGGTCGCTCATGCAGGCCTCGCCCCAGCCAGACATAGGCCAACAGCAGGCCGCCTGCCCACGCAGCAAAGACCACGCCGGGGGCGTGACCGAGCAGCAGCACCGCCGTCACCACCAGCAGCGCGCTGAGTGCGCGCGCACCCGCCAGCCAGCTGGCGTCGCGTTGCCACTGGCCCGCCGCCTTCAATTGCGCCGACACCAGCTGGGTCAACGTGACCGCACCGAAGCACAGCACCGCCCAGACCAGTGCCGGATCGCTGCCGGCGCGCGTCGCCGCCAGGGTTGCGGCGACCAGCAGCAGCGTGGACCACAGCAGATGCCCGCGTGCCAGACCAGGCAGCGCGCGCGCCAGCGTCGCCGGGATGCCGGCCGCAACCCCTTCGCGCAATACCAGGGTGCGCATGCCGGCATCCTGCAACAGCGCCAGCAAGGTCGCCAGATTGAGCAGGTAGGCGTAGCGGCCGAAGCCGGCCGGGCCCATCCCGCGTGCCAGCCACACCGACAGCGCCAGCGAGACCGCAGCGGTGAACAGGATCGACAGCCACTGCGCCGACAAGCCGCGCACGAGGCCACGCCATGCAGGCGACAGATGCGGCGTCACCGGGCGCCGATCCAGACCGGCGCCACTGCCTGGCACGGGCCCTGCGCCACCAACCGCCCCTGGTCCAGGACCAGCACGGTGTCGGCCTGTTCCAGCAAGGCCAGCCGATGGCCGATGAGCAGGACGGTCAGCTCGCCATGCAGGCCCTGGATGGCGCTGCGGATGCGCGTCTCGTTGTCGTGGTCCAGCGCGCTGGTCGCCTCGTCCAGGATCAGCAATGCCGGGCGTTGCAGCAGCGCACGCGCCAGTGCCAGCCGCTGGCGCTCGCCACCGGACAATGGCATGCCGCCCTCGCCGACCGGCGTATCCCAACCCTGCGGCAAGGCATGCACGAACTGGGCAGCTGCCTGCTCCAGCGCAGCGTGTAGCGCCTGTTCGCTTGCATCCGGACAAGCGATCAAGAGGTTATTGCGCACGCTGTCGTTGAGGAGGAAGGCGTCCTGCGAGACATAGGCCACCGAGCGGCGCCAGGCCCGTCGCGCGGCTGCATCCAGCGCCACGCCGTCGATTTCCAGTGTGCCTTGGTCTGGGCCAAGCAGGCCGCTCAGGACATCGGCCAGGGTGCTCTTGCCTGCGCCGGAGGCGCCGACCACGGCGGTGGTCGTCCGCGCCGGCAGCAGTAACGACAGATCCTGCAGCGCGGGCGTGCCGCGTCCGGGGTACTGGACCTGGACTGCAGACAGCGCAATCGAGGCTGTCAGCCGGATCGGCGGCGTGGTCTCGGGTAACGGCGGCTCGGCCCAGGTCCGGCTCTCCTGCAGGCGGCCTTCGATCTCGTCGAACGCGGCCATTGCATGCAGGCAATACTGGCGTTGCTGTTGGATGTTGCTCACTAGTGGCAACAGCCGGGCGAAGATTGCGACCAGCACCAGAAGTTCGGCCATGGCCATGTGCAGGAGCTGCAGGCCCGCATAGACGTAGCACGCCAGCAGGACCGCCCCGGCGCCATGGAGCAAGGCCTTGGAACTGCTCAGGCCATGGGCGAACCGCAGCTGCTGGTCGTGCATGGCACGCGCCGTGCGCCCGAATGCTGCCAGGTGGCGCGCTTCGGCGCCCAGGATCTTGGCCAGGCGCAATCCCGACAAGCGGTCATGCAGACCGGCGTGCAAGCGCTGGTTGGCCTGCGTCAGTTGGCGACCCAGCACGACCGTCCCGCGCCGCCGCTGGTCCGTGGACAACAACAGCACCGCCCCACTCAGCAGCGCGACCAGCGCCAGCTGCCAGGACAACGCAATCGCAGCGAGCAGGTAAAGCAAGGCGGTCGTCCCGGCGGCAAGCAGCGCCAAGCCTTGTCCCAGACCCACTTCGGCGCGGCTGACGTCGCTGAGCATGAGGCTGGCGTGGTCGGCGGTGCGCTGACCGACCAACCAGCGCCACTGCGCCCCGAGCAGCGCCGCGAAGCTGGCCATGCGCAGCCGCTCGCCCACATCTTGTTGCAGCTGCGCTGCCGCCCGCTCGCGGCCGAGCTGGATCGCAGTGCGCACCAGCACGACCGTACAGAACAGCAGCAGCAAGGGAATCGGCGAGCTGGTCGGAAGTCCGAGGGCGATGGGGACGCGCAGCAACTGCCCTGCCAGCCCGTCCGTGGCCGCGGCGTCGCCTTGCAAGGCACCGAGCAAGGGCACCAGCAACAGCATCCCGATGCCCTCCGTCGCGCCGGCCAGCACCATCAGCACGAACAGCCCGAGTCGCTGGCGACCTGGCGCCCACCGCAACAGGCGCGCCATGCCGTGCACGACCCTCATCGGGCCTGCCGTGCGCGCGGCACGAAGCAGCCGACGCGGGTGAACCGCTCGCTCGCGCGGCCCCCGGTGACGCGCGCGCTACCAGCGAGCACCCAGGCATGCGCCTGCAGTTGCGCGCCATCGTCGCTGCGCGTCACCCCCAGGCACAGCAAATGGGCGACCCGGAACAAGCCCAGCAGGTAATGTGCGGCCAGCGCCTGCGCCAGACAATTGGAGTCCCAGTAGGTGTAGCGGGCCGCCAGACGGACGGTCCGGCCGATCTGCAGGGCGCGACGTTCAGCACGTGCATCCAGGCCTGGCAGTGCCGGTGGCACGGACACCTGGTCGCCTAGCCAGGGCGCGAGGCGGCGGAAGCCAAGCCAGCGCACTGCCGCACGCACCAGGCCCAACAGAACCCAGGCCGGCACCAGCAGCAGCCGTTCGAACCGGGGCAGCCGGCCGACGGCCGCAAGCATGCGGCAGCCGCGCACGAGCAGGCGTGGCATGCTCACTGCCAGCGGTCCGCGCGCGCTGCGGATCGCTGGCGCAGCACGGCGGTCTCGGCGTCGATGGCGGTGCGTGCGAGCAGATGCGGCTGCGGTGCCTGCTTTCGCGACTGCAGGGCCGACGATGAAGAGAGCATGGCAGAGGGCACGTGTGGGGGAAGGTGGTCGAGCGGATCACGCCTGCGCATCTCCGAACTGGCGCGCGTGTCGAGGCGTTCTCGCTGCCCGCTAGCCTAACAAACGCCAGCGCGGGCAAGCCGGGCGTGCGGGTGTGGCTTCGATCACGGCGCATCGTCCACAGGATCCAGCTGCTGCTGGCTCGGGCATGCATCGTACTCACGCGCCGCCGCGCTCGTGCCAGGCCAGGAAACCCGCCATCTGCAAGCCGGACGCCAGCAGCTGCAAGTACTCAAAGCGGCGCGCTTCGGCCGCTGCGGCATCCTGCGGCCAGTGGTCCAGCAGCGCCTGCAAGCGCTGCAGGTCCACGACCCGATTGGCCAGCGGCGAAGTGCGCGCTTGGCTCAGTTGCGCGTGCAGCGCATCGCGCTGCGCATTCAACCGCGCGAACCAGTCGCCTTGTTGCACGCCGACCGCACGGTTGGCGTGGATCTCCGGCGGCGCGCCGCGTGCGGCCAGCAAGCGGCGTGGCAACGACCGGCTGACACCATCGCGCAGGAATTGATCCAACGGCAGGCTGCCGAAGAATTCGATCACCCGTCGGTCTGCAAGCGGATAACGCGTGTCGACCCCGGACACCGCGCGCAGCGTGTTGACCAGGTCCATCGGACCGGCATCGCCCAGCATCCACTCGCGGAAGGTCGGCAGGGACGTGTGGCCGCCGCCGAGGCGCAACCGGTATCTGGACCGATCCAGCGACTGCTGCATCCCAAGCGACTGCGCCAGTGCCGGCTGCAATGCAGCCTGCGCTTCCCAGACCGCGGCAGGCAGGCCATGCCACAGGCGCAGCAGCGCAACCGGCGCGAAAGGGCGCAGCAGATAGCGCTGCACGGTCTTGCGCCGACTCAGGCCGAGACTGCCGGCAAGTGCACCGACCTGTCCGGCCAGCACACGCCATTGCCGCTGACGCGCCAGCTGCGGCAGACGTAACAGGCCGTCGTAGCTGAAGAAGGCGTTGCCCAGTTCACCGCCCAGCATCACCTGGCTCCCGCGTGCGTGCAGGAACCGGTAAAACGGAAAGAACCAGGCCATGTTCGATGGCGAACGGACCGGCTGTGCGCCCTCGCGCCACCAGCATGCGGGATCGTGTTCGCCCCAGTCCGCGTCGTCGTCGCCGACCAGGTGCCAGTCGATGCCTGGATGGCTGGCGGCCAGCCGCCGCGCGCGCGGCGACTCGTCGTAGTAGTGGGTCGCAGTGGCAGCGGCAGTCGCAGGCAGCGGTTGACGCGTGAGCACCAGCAACGGCGACGGCGCCTGTTGCCGCGCTGCCGACAGCGTGATCGAACCGCTGTCCAGTCCGCCGGTCAGACAGGTGGCCACCGGTCCGCGTGCGCGCAGCGCATCGGCCACGGCACGGTCCAGTACCTCGGCTGCCGCAGCTTCCACTTCGGCATCGTTGCGCAAGCGCAGCGATCCGGCCTCGGGCGGCGACCACCAGCGCTGGCAGTGTGTCGCCTCCGGGGTCAGCACGACCGCATGCGCCATGGGTACCCGATCGATCGCGCGGTAGATGGTGCGCTCCGGTCGAGCACGGTCCATGATCAGTTTGTCGGCCAGGGCGCGCTCGTCCAGGTCTTTCGGCACCTGCGGAAGTGCCAGTAGCGCCCGCAGGCGAGTGGCGAATGCGATCAGGTGCGGTCCGCGATGCACGAACAGCGAACGCAAGCCAATCGGATCGCGGGCCAGCAAGAGGCGGTGCCGGTCCGGCCGATACAGCGCCAGTGCATAACACCCGTGCAGGCGCGGCAGCGCCGCGGTATCCCAGCACTGCAAGGCCTCCAGCAGCAGCACACCATCGGGCAGGGTGACGTTGGCGGGGTGCTCCAGCGCAGACGCAAGTTCCTGGCGCGCGGCCAGCCTGACGTCGGCCGCCAGGACCGCGCCGGATGCCCCCACCCAGGGCATCGCCTCATCGGCATCCTGCGGGGTAAAGACATGTTGACGATGCACGATTGCGACCGGCCCATCCTGCCAGACGCGCACCGGGCCTATCCCGCGCGCATCCAGCGCCTGGCCCAAACGCTGGATGTCGCCCGGCGCAACTGGCGCGCCATCCAGCCGCCAGACGCCGGCGAAATCACTCATGACGCCAGGTGATGCCGATCAGGCTCAGGAGCCGGTAAACGTACCGTTGCCGTCGTCGCCCACGGTTGCGTTGCTCGCCGTTTCATCGATCGACAGGAAGGACACGACGGGTGCTGACCATGCTTTGCGTCCACCCTCGATCGACGTATCGGACAAGACAGCCGGTTGGTTCTCGTGCATCGCGCAATCTCCTTCTTGCCAGTGATGTGACACGGTCGCGTACAACCGAAGGTTCGTGCGCGTCAGCCGCAGGATGCGACCCGGCACACATCTCTACCAGGTTGATATACCGTTCGCTCGCCACGCTCGGCGGTAAGCTACACGGGCGGCTCAGGTTACCACCACATGCGGTTCGCGACACCGGCACGTCCAGGTGCGGGGAGCTGCCGCCGTCACAGTGCTGAAAAGTGCTCTTCGTTCCGTTTTGCTTCACGCCCCACGCATCGGCCAGATGACCATCCAACGCTCCCGCTGGCGCAGGCTTTTGCCGATTCCCGTTGCAGTCCGGCTGCTCTATCGCGCGCTGCGCAGCCGCCAGGGCCGCGGATATGCGCGGCTGCAGCTCAGCTCGCCAGTGCCCTTGTTCCAGGATCATGCGACCACCTCGATGGATCGCTATCCCGCGCTGTTCGAATTCGTCCAGCAGACCCTTGGCGCCGACAGCCAGGCGCGACTGCTGTCGTTCGGCTGCGCCAGCGGCGAAGAAGTCTTCAGCCTGCGCAGCTACTTTCCCAAGGCGATGATTACTGGGCTGGACATCCATCCCGATGCCATCCGCGCCTGCTACCGTCATCTTGGCGCCAGACCCGATACAGGGTTGGGGTTTCGCGTGGCCGGCAACACGGCAGAGGAGGGCGACGGCAGCTACGACGCCATTTTCTGCCTGGCGGTATTACGTCGCGGCGACCTGGCCGCCCATCGCGGCGATCGTTGCGATCACTTGATCAGGTTCGAGGATGTCCAGGCACAGCTGCTGGATTTCGTACGCTGCCTGCGCCCCGGCGGCCTGCTGGTGCTGCGCCATGCCAATTTTCGCCTGCGCGACACCGAGGCGGCGCGTTGGTTCGACACGGTGCTGTGCCTGCCGACGCCTGCGCGCGCGGACACGCCCCTGTTTGGTCCGGATAACCGGCGGCTGCCGGTGCAGGCCGATGAGCAGAGCGTCTTCCGCCGCCGCGCCACCGCCTGGCCGCCGTGACCAGCCGCGCTTTGCAGCGCGATGCATCCTGGTAAGCTCCTGTTTCCCTATCGACTTGGCCCATGGATGCGCATCGCACCGAGCACGATCGTCGCCAGGACATCCGGTTGTCTAGCCGCAGAGATGGGCGATGAACTCGTCCTCATGAGTACCGAGCACGGGCTGTATCTGTCGCTGGATGCCATCGGCAAGAACATCTGGTCGCACCTGGATCCGCCTTGCGCGTTCGCCACGCTGTGCGATCGCCTGAGTGCGGAATATTCGGCGCCCAGGGCCACCATCGAAACCGACGTGACCGCGATGCTGCACACCTTGCGCGATGCCGGGGCGGTGGAGATGCGCGCCTGACCGACGCATCTGCCCACCAGCCAATGCCCACCACGCAGCTACATCACCACTACGTGCTGTGCGGCTGGCACGTCCGCAGTGCGTTGACGCTGCCCGAGCTGCCGCCTTGGTCGGCGAGTGCGACGCCTGTCGATGCGGACGTGGTGATCGAAGAGGGAGAGGTTCCGGATCGCCTGGACCTGCACGACCCGGTGGAGTCGTGGTTGAGCGTTGGTCGCGATGGCTCGGTCCTGCTGCAGGTGCCGCAGGTGGTGCGTATCCATGTGCACGCCGGTCGGTCGATGCGCGTGCAGCGGCTAAATCGGCACGATGAGAGTTGGCGGCTGTTTCTGCTCGGTTCGGCGCTGGGCTATCTGTGCCTGCAACGCAGCCTGTTTCCGCTGCATGCTGCCTGCCTGCGCATTGGCACACAGACCGTGGCATTTGCCGGCCACAGTGGTGCGGGGAAATCCACGCTGGCGGCGGCTTTGCTCAAACGGGGCCATGGACTGCTCAGCGACGATCTCGCCGTCATTCGCCCCGACTCGGCCGGTGCCATCATGGTGCTGCCTGCGTTTCCGCGGCTGAAGCTCTGGCGCGACACCCTGGAGTCATTGCAGTTGCCGGTGACCGATGCGCCGCCGGTGCGGCCAGGCATGGAAAAGTTCGATCTGCGCCCAAGCGCGGGGTTCGATGCGGCACCGGTGCGCCTGGACGCGGTCGTCGTCCTTGGCGACGCTTCCGAACCGCATCTTCAGCGCCTGTCGCCGCAGCACGCGTTGCCGCTGCTGCATGGGTATCTTGCACGCCCCCAGGCGGCCGTGCGGATGGGTCTGCATGCGGCGACATTTGCGCACGCTGCTGCGATCGCCCGCCAGGTCCCTGTCTGGCGCTTGCGGCGTCCGCGCCGCTTCGACGCGCTGGACATCACCGTCGACCTCATCGAAGCCCATGTCGGCGCATGAGCCGGCGCGGGATCGTCTGGCTCGCCTCGTATCCCAAGTCGGGCAATACCTGGGTGCGTTGCCTGATCGCCAGTTTGCGTAGCGGCGCCGCCGCGATGCAGCTCGAAGAGCTGGCACCGGCGCTGCCCAATGCCGCATCGCGGGCATGGCTGGAGCGTCATCTTGACGTGGATATCGGCGATCTGACCCCGGACGAACTACATCTGCTGCGCGGCACGGCCTATCGTCGTTGCGCAATGCAGGCCTCGAGCGTGCTCAAGGTTCACGACCGCTACGATGCCGCGCTGTTCCCCGCCGTGGCGACGCTGGGCATCGTCTATATCGTGCGCGATCCGCGCGACGTCGCACCGTCCTGGGCCGACCACGCCGGCATCGATCTGGATGCTGCCATCGGGCAACTGGGCCAGAGCGCAACCACCGTGAGCAGTACCCTGTCCAGATACCGGCCGCAGGCACGTCAACGCTTCGGCTCATGGTCCGAACATGTGGCCTCCTGGCTGCATGCGCCTGGTCCACGCCTGCTGCTGCGGTATGAAGACCTGTTGGACAACCCGTTGCGGGAAACCGCGCGGCTGGCCGGCTTTCTGGGGCTGTCCACGCAGCCGGTACAGATCGCGCAGGCCGTTGCGGCCTGTCGTTTCGAAGCGCTACGCGACAGCGAGGAGCGTCATGGATTTGCCGAGCGCCAACACGGGCAGGCGCGCTTCTTCCGTCAGGGCCGCGCGGGGGCGTGGCGCAGCGCACTCAGCGCGGCACAGGCGGCACGTGTACGTGCCCAGCATGGCCCCACCATGGCCTGGCTGGGCTACCGGGATGCCTGAGCACGTGCACACAACTCAGCGTGCGTGGGACACGCCGTGCGACCACGCCATCTTCCAGGCAACGCCGGTCTCGTCGTAAGCGCGAAAGCCGAGCCGACGATACAGCTCGAGCGCGGGATTGTGCTTGTCGACCTGCAAGACCACGTTGCGGCCGTCGCGGGTCACTTGCGCCACCAGCGCCTCGATCAACGCCGTGCCGATGCCTTGCCCGCGACGACACGCCAGCAGCAGGATATCCAGTAAGCAGACGGTCGTTGTCGCGTCGCTACCCAAGTACAGCCGCCCGATCACGTGGTCGCCCTCGGTGACGACCAGGAACAGCACCTGCTCCTGACCGAGGATGTAATGACGCCGCTGTGCGTCGAACTGCTGGTCGATGAATGCCTCTCGGGCTGCATCGTCCCACGGCAACAGTGCGAACTCGGCCCAGCGCTGGGTGCGGAACAGCGCGCGCAGCGTGGGCAAGTCCGCCTCGTGCTCGGCACGGATCGCCATGCCCCGTGCCACCAGGGACGCAGGACAGGCGAAGCGCAGCAGTATCACGGCCTTGGCGGGTAGATGCCGTCGGTAGCGCAGATGCAATAGCGGATCGTCGTGAACGGCTGACGATTCTCGTGCGCCTGCACCGCCTGCGAGCCCGACGGAAAGGGGGCCAGCGCGTTAGGCGACAACTGCACCATGGGTGTGGTCGTTGCCGGTGCATACGCCTTGTACGAGGTCGGCGGCGAGGTCGTCGGATTGAGCAAGCGCGACAGATACGAGCTCGAACTCGGCGTGTTGACCGCAGCACCCGGCGCGGTCGCCGGGGGCAGGAACATGGTGGTAATGGAGTGCGTGTGGGCGGGCAACTGCGTCGACGACACCAGGGCCACCGAATCGGTACCCTGCAACTGGCCGATGGTGTAGTTGCTCAGGCCGGGCCCCTGTCCCTGTCCGGTGACCGCGCGGCCGCGCAGGTCCGGCAACCCGAACGTAGTCTGCTTGTCGCCTCCGTAAGCAAAACCGATCACCCCGAACAGCGCCTGATACTGATTGATGCTGACCGTCTGCCCCATGCAATCGAGCCAGCCCTCGGGCGCGAAGTTGTAGGGAAACGCGCGCACTTCGCCGATGAAGCTATTGGACATGTCGAACTCCTTTGCGATAGCCGATCACGGCCGCTGCGGGTAGAACCCGTTCAAGCAGATCAGATAGCTCAGCGTCTGCGTCGCCATGTGGTTGTCGTGCGGCTGGCTGGCGCCGGCCACGTTCACCGCATTGGTCGCAAGCGTACTGGCGGCGGGAGTGGAGCCGGCAGGAGGCGTGAGGTACCCCGTATTGCCGCCCTGAGTGACGGCGGGCAACTGCCCGGTCGGCGTCAGCGAAGACGCTGGCGAATTGAACGCCTGCAGGGTATGGCGATGCGCCGGCATTTCCGCCAGCTGCAGCGACACCGTCTCGGTGCCGAATTGCTGCCCCAGCACGCGCGCGGTCAATTGCGGCGTCGGCGCACGCGCGATGCCCTGCCCTTGCGAGATCGCCACGCGGCCGCGCAGATCCGGCAGGTTGAAGGTGGTCCTGCCGTCGCCGCCGTAGGTAGTACCGATCAGCGAATACAGCGCCATGTAGGTATTGATCTGCAGCTGGCGTCCGTCGCAGAACGCCCAACCCTGGGGTTCGTAGTTGCCGGCGAAGAGGATGATTTGACCGGTATAGGCATCCATGGTGTGGTTCCTTTGTGGCCCGCGTCAGGGGCGCTGCGGATAGATGCCGACCGTGCAGATGCAGAAATTCAGCACCAGCGATGGCTGCATGTTGTTGTGGGCGGCACCGGCACCTTCCTGACTCACCGAGTCGCCGGCCAGCGGGATCAGCGCACCGACTGGCGCGTAAAGAAACTGCGGCGTTGGGGTTTCGGCATGCAGGACGTTCGCATTGCTGGCCACCGCAGCGGTCGTGGCTGCCGCGGCGACGGCATTCACCATGTGGGTATGCGGCGGAACCTGCGTCGCAGTCAGCGCCACGCCCTCCAATCCGCCATAGTTGCCGACCGTGTAGGACACCGGCGGCGTGGTGAGCGGATTGACGCCCTGGCTGACCGGCGTGCGGCCACGCAGATCCGGCAGGTTGAACGTGGTCTTGCCGTCGCCACCGAACTGGGTGCCGAGCAGCGAGGCCAACGCGACGTTACTTGTGATCGGCAAGGTGCGGCCATCGCACGGCAGCCAGCCAGCGGGCGCCCAGTCGATCGGGAACAGGCGAATTTCGCCCACAAACGCTTCTGTCTCATTCATAGAACGGCTCCTCGACGATCGGCAATATCACGCGCATGTAGGTGGAACCCGGGACCGCCCCAGGCCATAGCGAGGACCTTGCACAACGCTTCCGCCACGCGTCCGCGCAAGCCGCGATACGGTGAACGCTGTGCTATTAATAGCGCGGGGCATGCACAGCGCATCGGCGCTGGGCCGGCATGAAAGACACGGCCGTCAGGCGGCGCAAAACGGTGTGCATGGATTACCACTTCGCTCAGTTTTCCCCGCAATCCGCAAACGCGGATATGGCCCCTGGCAGCGAACGTAACACAGGCTACCGACGCGCTGGGGTGCGCGCGTTCACCACTTGCGATTCTCGTGCGCCCGCGCGTTGAAGCGCATTGCGCCGTGACGGTCGAGAACGCTTGCGCGACGTGGTCGCCCGCGTTCGGCTACCTGCTGTGGCTCTGGCGGCAACACGATCCTGCTGCTGCAAAACTGCCAGCGGTGGCCACGCCCCCCGATGCGGTTGCCTTCGAACGTTCGCTTGCACAGCATCGAATGGCATTGGCGTTGCCTGCTGCCGACACCCTGGGGCCCAGCATTCCTGTTGCGTTGCGCCAAGCGCTGCGGCGGCGGCAGCGACGCCTGCTGCTGCAGTCCTTGCAGCAAACAGCGGCCATCGGCGAGCTGGTGACGGCGCTACAGCAGGCGGGTATCCGCTGCTGCCTGCTCAAGGGCTTGGGGTATGTGGCGCAGTTCGGCCGACTGCACCGCCGCGAAGCGTGCGATATCGATGTGCTGATCGAGCCGCAGGCCAGCCAACAGGCGCTGTCCGCACTGGCCGCGTTGGGTTATGTGCTGCAGTCGGACGCTGCATGCGATCCAGTGGAATACTGCCGCTACAACCATGCCCTGCCGCTGCGCCACCGTGACACCGGCGTGGTGCTGGAATTACATCTGCGGTTGGCCAACCACGAGCGCCAGTTCCCGCTCGGCCAACAGATCTGGCGCGATCATCTCGGTACGGTCGAATTGGGCGGTGTGCACGTGCCCACGCTGTCGCCGCCAGCGGCCGTGGTCTATGCCGCGTTTCATGGCACCAAGCATCACTGGCATCGCGCCTTCTGGTTGGTGGACATGGCGCACGCGATGGGCAGTGCGGAGCTGGACTGGGAGGCAGTGCTCGCGCTGGCACGCCGGCTTGGGGTGGAGAGACAGCTGGCACTGAGTGCGTTGCTGGCCGAAGCCAGCCTGGGAATTGCGCTGCCGGCGGCGCTACGGCAGCAGACCGCATTGCTGCGCAAGGCCCGACCGGTCGCCGCTGCGCTGCTACCGTGCTTGGATGCGCTCGGATCTGACCGCGGTGCGGACCTGGCGGTGCGGCTGGGACTGTTCGCCTACCTCAGGCATCTACTGTCGCTGCAATCGACATGGCGCGGCCGCTTGCACGTGCTGCCCGTGCTGCTCGTTCCCACCGACATGGATCGCCAGGCCGTGCCACTGCCCCGCGCATTGCACTGGGCCTACTTCGGTGTGCGCATGGTCCGGTTGGTCAAACAGCATCTGCTCAAACGCCGCCAGATGCAGGGATAGCGCACTCGCTCGAACGACGATTCCTTGGCTTGGCCGGCATTGAAACGCAACGCATCGCCGGGCCGGCCGGACGCTGCGCCCGACGCACGCACGCAGTTCCGAACGCAGACCGCGATCGCTCCCGACACAGTCCGCATGGTTGTGAACATCCGCGGTCGCCAACGATGGCCCACCACGCGTGGCTGCCGTAGCGCCATGCGGCCGATCCGTCCAAGACGCAGAGCGTTGGCAACGCGCCATGAGTTGGCTGGCAGTACGTCGTTAATCCTGCAGGTCGTGGCGCTTCGGCGTCGGTGCTTCGGTGGTACGGGATTGGTGGACCTAGCGGCATCCATCCAGGGGCGGGCGATGTGTCCAGGCTGTCGCCGCCGGTCATCCCGATCGGGTGTCGGTAGCACGCACTTGGCAGCACCCCTGCCATCCGGCCTATTGACGACAGTTGTAGTCACGTCTACCGTAGCGACAACTGTAGTCAGGGAGAACGCCATGCGCGGCAAGACCATCGGGGACCAGGAGCTGGCCCTGCTGCAATACATCGAAGAACAGCGGCATGCCAGCGTGGGCGAAGTGGCGGCCGCGTTCGGTGAGCCGCGCGGACTCGCGCGCTCTACCGTGCTGACCATGATGGAGCGGCTGCGGGCCAAAGGTTTCCTGCGCCGCAAGCAGGTCGACGGTGTATACCGCTACAGCGCCACCGCCGGCCAGGACGACGTGGTGCGCGGGGCGGTGGGGCAGTTCGTCGAGAAGACCCTGCAGGGCTCGGTATCGCCGTTCGTGGCGTGGATGTCGCAACGCGCCGAAGTCAGCGATACCGAACTGGCCGAACTCGAAGCATTGGTCGCCAAGCTGCAGTCGCAGCGCAAGGAGGATTGAGTCATGTCGCCCCTGATCGAAGCGGTGTTATGGAAGCTTGGCGCCACCAGCGTGCAGACCGCGGTGCTGGTGCTGGTGGTGTGGGCGCTGTGCCGCGGCGTGCGCCGCCTTCCGGCAGCCACGCAGACCTGGTTGTGGTGGCTGGTGGGCGTGCAGGCGATGGTGGGCCTGGTGTGGAGCAACCCGGTCCAACTGCCGGTGCTGCCGGCGCACAGCGTGACGAGTGCGCTGGGCTCGGCCGACAGCCTGGCGCCACTGGCAAACGCCACCGCCGCGGCATCCACGGCCGCGCATGCAGGCGCCACCGCGCAGGCCATGCAGGCTGGCGCGTGGTCGACCTGGCCGGTGGCATTGCTGGCGCTGTGGGCGGCTGGCGTGCTGGTGCTGGCCGCCGACACGGCGCGCGCCTATCTACGCAGCCGTGCATTGGTGCGCGCGGCGCAGCCCTGCAATGACCAGGCCTTGGTGCAGGCGTTGCAGATGGCTGCTGAGGCGCATGGCTTGTCGCGCCCGCCGGCGCTGCGGCTGTCATCGCAAATCGACTCGCCGCAGTTGATCGGCCCGTGGCACCCAGTGTTGCTGTTACCTGCTGCACGGTTGCCGCACATGGCCGATGACGATCTGGACATGGCACTGACCCATGAGCTGATCCATCTGCGTCGTGGCGACCTGTGGTGGGGCCTGCTGCCGGCGCTGGCGCAGCACCTGTTCTTCTTCCACCCGCTGGTGCATCTGGCCGTGCGCGAATATGCGATCGCCCGCGAAGCCGCCTGCGATGCCGCCGTGGTCGCCGGGCACCGCCATTGCCGCCACGACTACGGCCGCTTGTTGCTGCAACTGGGTGTGGCCCCGCGTCCGCGCGGTGGTGTGGCAAGCGCCTCGCCTTCGTTCATCAGCTTGAAGCGCAGGCTGTCGATGTTGCAGGACACCCACGCGTTTCCGCGGCTGGCCGCGGCGATGATTTTGGCCGCGGTGGCCGTTTGCGGTGTACTGCCGCTGCGCCTGGTGGCCATGCCGGTGCCGGTGCCGGCACCGGTGACGTCTGCCGGCATGCAGCCGGTTGTGGTGACTGCCCCGCCAGCGCCACGTGCACAGGTCAGCAGCACGGCAGAGGCTGCCGACGCCACGGCGCCGATGCGCGCGTTGCCTGCACCGGCGCTGCCGGCTGCGCCTGCGGAAGCGGCCGCCCCTGCCACGCACGGTGTCATCGCCGATGTGCTGGGCGCCGAACCGCTGCATGACGAGGACGCAGACCCCATAGACAGTGGCTGGAATCTCGACCTGGACCGCATCCGCCGCGATGCCAGCCGTGACGCGCAAGCCGCTGTGCACGATGCGTTCGCTGCCGACAACCACGACCTTGAACGACAGCAAGACCGCATGCAGGCCGCACAGGACGCATTGCAGGAAGCACGCGAACAACTGGCCTCCCTCGGCCCGGAACTGGCGCAGGCCAAACAGGAGGCGCAACAGCAAGCGCGCGAAGCCCAGCAGCAGATTCGCGACGTGGCGCAGCAGCATCGTCAGGCGCAATACGCGTATGCCGCCGCGGTGCGACAAGCGGACGCGCTGTCGCGGCACCAGGTCGAACTGGCCAAGCAGGCCGCTCTTCAGGGCCGCGCCGAGGCCAGACGTGGGCAACGCGAGGCAGCGCAAGCGCAGGTAGAGGCCGAAAAAGCGCAAGCAGAGGCAGACCAGGCGCAAGCAGAAGCAGACCGCGCGAACAACTAGACACCATTGACGAAACGCCTGCGCTCACGTCAGGCGGGCGTGGTGGTACGAGGAGTGAGCATGCACCACGCATAGGTTCGGGGACGCATCGCTTCTTGGCGTGCAAATTGCGCCAGCTGCCCGCCATAGCCGACAGCTGTTCGCACCGGCTTGTCGGCTGTCGCAGCGATCCAATCGCGAGAACCAGCGTGGGTCGCGGTAGACCGCAGGTGACCGCGGCGATGGGTTCCGTTGGCCACGGAGCAGCACGGCATGGCATGCAGCGTCACTCCGCATCCGGCCGTGCACGGCCGGCAGACACGCCGCCGCAGCAAGAGCGGAGAACATAACGTAGCGAGCAGTCGTCAGGTGGGCGTGGACGGCGCGATCGGAATCGCAGTGCACGCGCAGTACATGCCGATTCAGCGTACCGGCCGCACTCACCGGGCGTTGAGTGAAGTCACTTTTTGCTGCTTTTAGCCCAGGTCTTGACGCCAGGCACGTGCCTGCGCAATGCGCTGGCATCGCTTCGGTAAAGGCAGCACTTGCAACACCACGGGCCCGCCACAGCCCGGCACTCCTGCGTCACGACGCCTGCAGCCTCGGCAACGCCGTGGCCGCGTGATCGCTGTTTCCATCCGCCTGCGTGCCCTGCGCAGGCGCACTCAACTCACTGTGCCTTTCGTGGAGATCTCATGATCCAGACCACTTCCCCTGTGCTGTGCCTGCGTTCGGCGTTGCTGGTGGCCCTTGCCGCAGTTGCCGGCAGCGCGGCTGTCGTACACGCCTCTGCCGTGCCTGCAGTTGCCGGTGTGCGCACCTCACCTGCTGCGCAGGTTTTTGCTGGTTTTGCTACGCCTTCAACGACGCAGGCTGCACCCATTGCCGATGTCGTGCGTGTGGGTGGCATCGCAACGCCTGCAGTAACACCGGAGATGAACTTTGCACGAACCGCGCCGGTTGTCGCTGCGCTGCGCGCGCCTGCGACCACTCCGCTAGCCGCGACCACACCCACGGCACCTGCGCTTGCCATTGCCGGTGCCGCCCGGGCAGCACCAGCAGCGCCCCCGGCCAATGCAGGACCTGCCGGACCTGCTGCACCTGCCATTTCTCCGGCAACACCGGTCGTTCCCACCGCAGCCGCTGCACCGGCACGGCCGCGCGTCGGCACGCATGAATCCTGCGGCCATGCCACTGCAAACACGCAGAGCCAAGGCGATGCCTACGTGCTGGTGCATGGCGGAAGTGATGCACGGCACGCCCGATGACCTGCACACGGCGCGCCGCTACGCTGGCGATGGAAGACGCGTGCTGTGGTTTCGCGCCGATGGGAAGCAATACCTGGTGCGTGATCCAACCTTGCTCCATCAACTGGCTGTGGCGTATCTGCGCAGCCAGCAACTGGCCGATGCTCAAGCCAGGTTGGCCGCACGTCAGCAAGCCGTGAGCGAACGGCAGGCCGCACTCGCCGCGCAGCTGTCTGCGCATGCCGAGCCGCGCCTGCTGCAGGCCTCGACACGCACAGCATCTGCCACGACGTCCACCGCGGCGCAGCCGCCTGCAACGCCCGATGCGCTGCAGGCGTTGGCCAGGCAGCAACAGGCACTGGCGCAGCGACAGGCCGTGTTGGCGAGCAAGCAGGCCGGTGCATCCCGCCTGGCCACGCAACAGGCATTGAAGGTATTGCGCGAAGCACTGAGAAGCGGGCTGGCGACGCGTATCGACGGTTAGCCGGACTGCGCCGGTCGCGTGCATGTGCGTGCATCGTGGTGCGCTCGCCGATACTGTGCACAGACACAGGCGGCGAGCAGGCCATGACGTATCGGGTAGTGGTATTGGGCGGCTTCGGCCACTTCGGTGCACGCATCGTGCGTGCGTTGGCGGCAACCGCGCAGATCCACGTCATTGCCGCGGGCCGGCGTCCGGGCGATGCAGCGACCACCTGGCCGGGTGTCGCACCCGGCCGCATCTCCACCTGCCGCCTGGACATCGATGCAAGCGACTTTTCCGCGCAGCTGGCGGCCACCGGCGCCGATGCGGTGGTGCATACCGCCGGGCCGTTCCAGGGACAGCAGTACGCGGTGGCCCGCTGCTGCCTGCAGGCCGGCATGCACTACATCGACCTGGCCGATGGCCGCGCCTTCGTCCGCGATTTCGCCGCGGCGATGGACCCCGCCGCGCGCCAGGCCCAGCGCGTGGCGATCAGCGGTGCCAGTACCTTGCCGGCGTTGTCCAGCGCGGTGATCGATGCGCTGTTGCCGCGCTTTTCGGCATTGCACGAGATCGGCATCGTCATCGCGCCCGCACAGGGCACGCCGTTGGGCCTGGCCACCGTGCGTGCGGTGCTGTCGTACTGCGGCACGCCTTTCAACTGGTGGCAGGCCGGCCGCTGGCAGCAGGTGGTGGGTTGGGCGCGCCCCACGCGCGTGCACTTTGCGCAGCTCGCCCCACGCCTGGCCTCGCCGTGCGATGTGCCCGATCACGACCTGTTGCCGCAGCGCTATCCCGGCGTGCAGACCGTGCAATTTCGTGCGGCGCTGGAAGTGCCGTTCCTGCAGCGCTGCCTGGCCGGCGTCGCCTGGCTACGTCGACGCGGCGTGCCGCTACCGATGCAGCGCCTGGCCGATGTGTTTGCCAACGCCGGACGCTGGTTCGACCGCTTCGGTACCGACCTGGGCGGCATGCGGGTGGAGCTGCGCGGCACCTGCGATGGTAGAGACGGGACAAGCCGCCCGCTGGTGTTGCACTGGGACCTCACCGCCGCGATGCTGCACGGCCCGGAAATTCCGTGTTTCGCCGCTGTTTTGCTGATACGCAAACTCGCTGCCGGGCATCGGTTGCCGATCGGTGCGCATGCCTGCATGGGGCTGCTGACGCTGGCCGAGTTCGAGCAGGAGTTTGCCGCGTGGCAGATGAGCACGGCGGTGACGCAAGCGCACCGGTAATCGGGCGAGGCGCAAGACCAGCGCAGCGCCAGGCCTTTGCCGACCACACCAGGCGGGAAACCAAGCTCTCTGTACGCGGCGGGGAGTTCCGAAACCATGTGGCCGGCGCACATCGCTGCGTCGCCGTCCCAACGCAACGTCAGACCTCTAGCACCGTGCGAAACGCGTCCATGTCGTTGAACGTACAAAAATGAAAGCGTGGCACCGTGATCGGCCCCGCGGCTGCCAGCTGTGTGAGCCAGCCGCGCACCGCGGAGCGATACGCCGTCTGCTCTGCCGCATCCAGCGTGTCGCACAGGTAGGCCAGCGAAATATGAAACTGGAAGTTGGTGTAGTCGGGGCGCTGCAAGCGTGTCAGTTGCATCAGCGCTTGGCGCGCAGCTTCCAGGCGCTGCGCGGTTTGCGTGTCGGCCGGCTTCAACGGAATCAGCAGATTGTCGTTATTGCCGGTCCTGACTGCCGTCGGGTTGACCAGGAAGCGGCAAGCGCCCAAGGGCGGCGCGGCGCGCTCCTTCAACCGCGCCAGATAGGCCACGTTGATATCCGCCAAGGCATGGTCGCGCGGCAGATCGCTCGGCCAGGGCCCACGCGCACGGTCGATCTCATTGACCCCGCCCAACAAGGTCACGTGGTAGCTGCTCGGCGGCAGCACGGCGAACTTGTGGGCAAAGCGTTGCTCGGGGAATTGGCGGTAGATATTCAGCACGCGGTCGAAGCTGTCGTAGCCATCGCCCTGTTGTTCCAGGTGACCTACAAAGGTATTGCCGGCAAACGGCATCGGCCGTCGCGAGCGCAGAAACTTGCGGCCCACATCCGAGGGCGGCGGCGTCATGGCCCGTGTGGGCAGACCGGTGGTCAGCAGCGAGGCGCCGGTGGCAGCCATCAGGTGACGGCGGCTGATGCGTGTGTCCAGAAACGACGACATGGGAAAACCCTCAGAGTTTGACGTTGACGCCGAGCATCACGGTGGGTGCCATTTTCCAGGCCGATTGCACGTATTCGTGGTGGCGGCCGATGCGGTATTCGTAACCCTGGCCGGTCAGGTTGAGCACATCCAGGCTCACTGCCACTGCCGGCGAGACGTCCCAGGCCAGTTTCAGGTCGAGACGGTCCAGCGGCTGTTGGTAGCGGTTGCGATAAAACTCCTGCTGGTTGCTGTAGTTGGGGTAGCGGTCGTCCCACAGCTCGCCGGTCCGGCTCCAGGCCAGGGTGCCGCGCAGCGGCCCACGGGCGTAATTGAGGGTCAGATTCCACAGCTGCTTGGGCTGCTGCGGCAGCACCGACAAGGTGGTGCGGCTGCCATCGCCGAGCACCACCGGGTAGCCACGTCCAGGAAAGTGACATTGGCACCGACCGACAGCCCGGCCAGCGCGGGCAGCCATGGGCCCAGTTCCTTGATCGCGCCGAGTTCGGCGCCGCGCATGCGGACCGGCCGGTCGGTATTGCGCGGTTGGGTGACCAGCACCTGCTCGCCGTCGATGTTCTGCAGCTGGCCGTAACGGAAAATCTCGTTGTCGATGGTCTTGTGGAACAGCGCGATCGACAGCAGGCTGCCGCCGTCGTCGAACGTCCAGTCGTGGCCAAGGTCCAGATTCTGCGAGCGACGCGGCTGCAGGTCCGGGTTGCCCTGGTTGAGCGTGGGCGGGTTGCTGCCCAGCGCGAGCACGCCGCCGTTCAAGGCCATCTGGTCCAGGCGCGGTCGCCCGATCGAGCGCGAGGCGCCGAAGCGTAACGTGCCGTTGGCACTGGTCTGCACCTGGCCGGCCAGCGATGGCAACCAGTTGCGGTAGGTGCGTTGCGCACTGACAGGCGCCCAGACGGTGCCGCTCAATTGCTGGCCGCTGCTGCCAAAGCGGGTCTGCTCCAGGCGCACGCCGCCGGCCAAGCGCCAGCGCTCGCCGCGCCACTGTGCTTGTGCGAAGCCGGCGCGCACCTGCTCATCCACGGTGTAGGTACCGCTGTTCTGCGCGGTGATGTCCGCCACGCCGCGCGCCTGGCCGGACGCCGCATCCCAGCGGGCGTCGGCCAGGTCCGGGTCGATGGTCAACATGGGCGCGTTGCAACCCAGGGCGCAGGTGGGACCGCCCAGCACATCGGCCAGCGAATAAGGCAACCCGCTCCAGGTCGTGCGCTGGAACGCGGTCTGCATGTGCGTGCGCACCTGTCGCAGGCCAAAGGCCAGTCCCAGCCCCCGGCTGTCTTCGTCCATGTTGCGACGTAGCTCCAGTTGCAGGTCGCTCACCCGTTCGGCGTAGGTGGTGCGCTCCTGCTGGTGGTTGAGGTTGGCGTAGCGGGTCGGGTCGTCCGCCAGGGCCGGGTCCAGGGCCGTGAATGCCGGCAGGGTGCCGTTCCAATCGAAGCCGTAAGCCAGGCGGTTCTGCTGGAAGCGGTCCCAGGTCTGCGGGTTGTCCACCGTGGCGCGCGAGGTGCTTGCCCGCAGCGCGCCGCGCCACTGGCCAGGCAGCTCGGCCAGCAGTTCGCCATTGATGCCGGACAGCCCCCGCTTCCAGCGCAGCTGCCCCAGCTCGACGAGCTGGTTGAGATTGTCCAGCGTGCCGCTTTGCGCGCCGCTGCGGGTCAGGCGCGCGCTGTTCTGCACCTGGGCGACCTGGGCATTGCGGTCGGAGGCTTCGTGCTGGTTGAACGTGTAGCCGGACACATGGCCGCTGAGCGGACCGTCCGGCTGCCAATCCACGCGTGCGGTCACGCCGCGCCGTTCGCGGGTGTTGTCGTAGTTGTACCAGCGCCGTTCGCTGGGCACCGCAGCGCCGGTGCCGCCATAGGCTGACGGCGCGCGCGTGCCATCGGCGTTGTACCAGTTCAGGGCGCCGCCATTTTCCTGCTGCGGCACCGAAATCTCACGGCGCCAGATGCTGGCCGCACCCAAAAACGCGAATTGGCCGTCACGCCCGAAGCGCTTGCCCCATTTCAGCTCGCCTTCGCCCACCGGCGTGCGGCCGCCATAGCGGCTCCCCATGAGGTTGGCGCCGCCCTTGGCCGAGGCGGTCAGCAGCCCATCGGGCCGGGCAAAGCCGGTGGCGGTGACCAGGTTGGTCACGCCCCCGATCGCGCCGCCGTCGTTTTCCGGCAGCAGCGACTTCACCACATCGATGCGGTCCACGAAGTTCGCCGGCAGCACATCCATCAGCGCCTGGCGGCTGCCGATGTCGTTGCTGGCGAAGGCAAAGCCGTCGATCAGCATGCTGTTGTAGTTGCCGTTGAGGCCGCGCACCGTCACATAGCGCGGTTCGCCCTCGTACTCCACCGTGCTCACGCCGGTGACCCGGCGCAGCGCATCGCCCACATTGAAGTCCGGCAATTGCCCGATGCTGTCGGCGGCGACCGAATCCACGATGGTGGGCGCCGCCTGCTTGGTGGCGATGGCGCGCGTGTTCTGCGACTGGAACGGGTTGCGCACCTGCACCGCATCCATGGTCAGCGCGTCGGCTCCGCCGGACATGTCGGCAGCGGTGGCGTGCGAGGGACGCCAGCCGATCGAGGCCAGCCCCAGCGCCAGCGATAGCGCATGCGGATGCGGCGGGCGAGACAGGGCAGCGCAATGGGGTCGGGAAGGGGGATGCAACAGGCGCATGGCACGATACCAACGTCGATGGCCCCAACGCAGGGCCGCGGACGGATTAAATTAAGCTGCTTAATTAAAGCGATTATGACAACGACGGACGTTTCGCCCTGCATGCCCTCTTTGTTCGCAAACGCAGCCATTCGTTCGCATTACCGCCGCCGCAGCGATGGGCAGGCCGCCGGGTCCAGCGAGCGCCTGCTGCTGGATCTGATCCGCAGGGCCGGGCAGTTCGAGCGTGCGGATCTGCCGCGCGCCAGCGGGCTCAGCGTGCCCGGCATCAAGGGCATCGTCGACCCGCTGGTGGCGCACGGCCTGCTGCAGCTGCGGCCCTCGTTGCGGCGTGGCCGCGGCCAACCGAGCGCGCAGGTGAGCCTGGTGCCGGGGTATGCATACAGCGTGGGGGTGTCGGTGATGGTCGATGGCTTCGCGGTGGTGCTGATCGACTTCGCCGGCCAGGTCCGTGGCATGCGCCAGCTCACGGCCTTCCCGCTGACGCTGGCGGTGGTGCGTGCACGCCTGCCGGCCTTGGTGGAGGCGCTGCTACGGACGGCCGGCGTGGATCGGCAGCATGTGTTCGGCGTCGGTCTGAGCATGACCGGCCCGCGCATCGGCGATGGCACCCGGGTCAATCCGCCCTTGTCGCTGGCAGCGGAATGGATGCAGGTGGAGCTGGACCGGTTTGTCGCCGATTGCCTGCAGCTACCGGTCTGGATGGACAACGACGCCCATTGTGCCGCCCTGGCCGAGGCCGTGTACGGCATTGGCCGCCAATCGCCGGATCTGGTCTATCTGTCGATCTCCGACGGCTTTGCTGCCGGCGTGATTGCTGCCGGCAACGTGCGCCGCGGCGCGCACGGCAATGTGGGCGAACTGGGGCGCATCTCGGCCATCACCGGCATGGCGCGGCCAACACTGGAAAGCCTGCGCCAGGCGCTGGTCGCCGATGGCCACGCGCTGCCGGACCTGCACACCATGCTGCAGCATTACGATGCGGCGTGGCCGCAGATCGACGCGTGGCTGGATGCAGTGCAACCGACCGTGACGCTTGCGGTGGCGGCGATCATTGCGTTGATCGATCCGCGTGTGATTGTTTTTGGCGCGCGCCTGCCAACCGATCTTGCGCAACGGCTGATCGCCCGCATCGCCTTCGAACCTGCGCCGCGGCGTGGCGTTGCATTGCCGTATCCGACCCTGCAGGTCGGGCAGGTGACGGCGCATGCCACCGTGCTGGGCGCGGCCATGCTGCCGTTCAAGGAAACGCTGTTCTAACGCGCGTCATGCGCGGCGATGTGCGCGCCAAGCGCTGTGCAACGCGTCCAAACGAGGCATGCGCTGCCCGCTTGCACAACCCGCACAACGCGCGTAACGCAGGCATCGTTTCGCATCCCGGCGGTACTTTTCGCCTAAATTGCGAATTGTCATATGCCACGCGCTTTACTGGCCGCCCGCCGCGTTTTCGAGGTCATCATGCGTATCGGTCCTCTGCAACCTTCTGTCGCGCACACCGCTGCGCCGGCATTACCAACGCACACCAGTGTGGTCAGCCCGACGCAGGTGCCGCACATGCCGGGCGACACCCCGCCACTGCGAGAAAGGCCGCGTCGCCGAGCCGGCAGTGCGCCTCCGCTGGTGCCGTTGAACGACAGCGCGATGACCGGCAAGCCGGCCCTGGTGGCGCTCGACAGCGAGTTCTCCGAGCAGCGTCTGGCCGAAGTGCAGGCGCGCCAGATCACCGTGCAGACACTGCAAACCAAGCTTGCCACGCATCTTGCGCAGGCCGGCACGCCGCTCAAACCCGACAGCATTGCGGCACGCTTTGCCGCCGGGACACTGGAGCCGGTGTATCTGGATACCGCCGCCTTCAATGCCATGTCGCGCGGGCTGCCCGCACGCGCACGCACGGCCGCTGGCCCGGTGCTGATCGATGCGCAACAAGGCCGCATCATCTTCAATCTGCAGCGCGCGTTTGCGCCTGGCGACAGTTTCAGCGACGCGGCGCTTGCCGCACTTGGCAAGCAGCTGAATCTCTCCGGCCACGGGCTGGCGACGCCCCAGTGGCTGCAGCCTACGGCAAGCGCGCCGGCGCGGCGCAAAACCTTGGCGGTTCCGCAATATCGGGGACATCAGATCCCCGCCCAGGAAGGGGGCGCCGGGTTCTACAAGTCAGACGATCATCGTCTGCTTGAAGGCAAGACCAAGGAAGTGCAGGAGCACCTCAAGACCATCGTGCACGCGAACTATCTGCGTGCCGACAGCACCAAGGCGATCGGCAAGGACGTCATGGTGCATCGTGGGTTGTACGACTTTCACCATGGCATTCCGGAAAATTCGCTATCTGCGATCGATAACGCGTATGCGAACGGCTACCGTACCGTGGAGCTGGATGTCGAGGTGAGCGCAGACGGTGTACCGATGTTTTTTCACGACTTCACGGTGGGGCGAACCCTAGACCATCCCGATAATCGACTGATCTCCGACATGCCGTACGCCGAACTACGCGATCAACCCATCGTGATTCGTAATCCCGTGGACGGTAATTTCGTCAAGACCGATCAACGTCTGGCCAGCATCGATCAGGTGCTGCGCCACGTGAGCGGGACCAAACCCGGCATGTCGGTCGTGCTGGACTGCAAAGAGAACACGCCCGAAGACGTCGCCTTGATGCTGCTGAGCCAACCGCAGGTTCTTCCGTTCACGGCAATCAAGGTGTATTCGAGCGCCTACAAGGGCGGATTCGATCAACTGTTTGCCAATCTCTGCAAGCGTCTGCAGATCAATCCCCTGCATTCCAGCGACGAACCGCGGCGGCGCAAGCTCAGAAACGATCTGAGCAAGATCAAGGTTGTGCCGATCCTGGACCAGTCCCACATCGAGAACCCGCAGATGCGCGCTGTCTTCCCCGGTGGCGACGGCGTCAGCGGATTGGCCGATACCGCAACGGGCTGGATGCAAAGCTGGAACGGCATGCATCCGGTGATCGCAGAGGTCACGGTTGCTCACCCGGACAGCGACGCCGGCAAGGCCATGCAGGAAGCCCGCGCACGTCTGCGGCAGCCGGGCTCCGGCTACGAGGAGGCCGCGTTCAGTGCTGCCTACCGTTTCGAAGACTTTTCGTTGGCGAAGTCTGATGGAGGGCGGCAATACTTCACGTGGGGGATCTTCGGCGAGATCAATCCGGTGCCCGAAGACGGATTCGAGCCGAAACGCGGCACCGCCGGTGCATTTCGGGATCAGGGCGAGAGCGTGCTCACCGATGAGCCGAACGAAGAGGTGCTGGCATTGCGCGAAGACCGCACGTTGCCACGCGGACACACCGGCGTGGAGTTGAATGCTCCGCCCGGAACGACTATCGACACAAAGCGCGATGCGGCGCTTGCAAACTTGCGTCGCCAGGAGTTCGCCGCGAGGCAGCGGACGCTGGACAAGCAGAGCGTCGATGCAGTGCGTGAGGGTGCGCGCCTGGATCGCGGTGCCGCTGCGCAGCTGACGCCGGAAGCACGCGCGGCCACCGACACGCGTGCGGAATCGCTTGGCATGCTCACCGAGCGCTATCGCGGTGCGCCCGTGAGTCATTACCTCAACGAGCAGGCCAAGGATGCCAAGCTGGAGGAATGATGGCGGCGCAATGATGCGTTGCTGACAGGCGCCGTCCGGTCGGTGGCTTCGCCCGGGCGGCAGACCGGGTGCAAAAGGTAGCCGGGGCAGCGGAGAAGGCCGCGCCACCGACAGCTGCAAGTGCGGCGCTTTCTCTTGGATGCCCGTCGAGCAACAGCAGCGACATTCGCGCCGACGCGCATTGCAATGCCGATGCGCGGGCGCCGGTGGCCCAGTAGGTTGCCATCGCTCGGCCGTCGCCGCTGTTGCGATGCGCGTAGCCGTGCGCAAGGACTGTTGCGTTCGTCGCGCCGCCCACTGCCCGGCCGAGCCTTTGCATCCTGTCGCGCTACGACGTTTCCAGCAGTGGAATCACCTCCCGCTCCTGCGCGTCCACCGCCACCAACCGTTGCATCAGTAGCGACAGCGTCACCACATCCTGGTGGTTGTGCTCGGCCACGCGGCGCAGGTTGCGCGCGCTGCCGCCACGCAGGTAACTCAACCAAGCCGCCGGGGCCTCGGAGCCGGGCAGGTCGTCTTCGCGTACCACGCGCAGCAGTTGCCGTTCGATGGTGGCGAGCTTGCAGTTCTCCCAGGTGCCGCGATAGCGCCGGCGGGTGGGGAACAGCAGGTCCACATGGTCCAGTGCAGAAAGCGGGTCGCCGCCACGTGCCAGGCGGTAGCGCGTCTTCAGCAGCGGGGCGTCGTAGCAGCGACCGTTGTAGCTGGACAGCACGGTGCGCGGTGTCAGCCAGGTGCGGAACAGATCCAGCATCGCGCTTTCGGCCGCCATCGTGGACATCATCAGTTGACGCACGCGCAGGCCGCTGCCTTGCACGGCATCGACCACCCAATCGGCCACGCCGATCATGAAGGCGCGGGTGCCGGTGCCGCCGGCCAGGCCGGTGGTTTCGGTATCGAAGAACAGCAGGTCCATCGGGTCGACGGCATCGTCGCGTTTGGCGAAAGCCAGCGAGAGCGCCTCGGTGGGAATCGCCTGCGGCAGGAACGCTTGGATCAGATGCAGGCCGGGCGCGATCTCGTTGCCGGGCAGAGATCGGTCGGTGGATCGCGCGCGGACCGGTGCGTGCGCCGAGACCGCGCGCTCGCGCAGGCCGATCATCTTGCGCAAGCCGGCGATGTCGGTGCGGCGTTGTGCCGGATGTGCCGGCGACATCGATGCGGGCGATGCCGTCGTTGTGCCGCGCGCTGTCGGCCAATGGCTTGCGCCATCCGCATCCACAGCGATGATTGCATCTACATCTACATCTACATCTACATCTACATCTACAGTCGACGGCAGCGCCGGCTTGTGGCGCACATCGTGCTCCACCCACGCAAATACCGATGCGTCGCGCGCAGGCGGTGCAGGTATGGACGACTGCAAGGCGCGGGGCGTGCGTGTTGATGCGGCGCGTGCCTCGTTCGGGCGACCGGCCACGGCGCCATGACGTGCAGCCGCGTTATCTCGCAGCGGCGGGCGCGCAGTAGGTAACGCGGCGCTGGGGACCGCTGCCCGCTGTGCGCGTGTCGGCATGACCGCATCGGCCTTGCGCGCGGCAGGCGTCAGCCCGCCAACTTGACGGCGCAGCAGGCGCAGACGTTCGGCGCTGACGCCTGGGGCATGACCAGGCGCAGGCGACCTGCCCTGCGTGTCCGCGCCGGCAGCCGGCGGCGCAACCTCACCGACAGGCGCAGCATCCACGGCCTTCGCATCCACCGCCGCCGCATCGTGCAGCGCATCGCCATCGTCAGCCTTCGCCGGCGCAGGCACATCCGCCTGCCCGGCCTGACGCCGCAGCAAGCGCAGCCGGTCCGCACTCACACTCATGCAAGCACGTCCAGCGCCAGGTCGTCGTCCACCTGCGCGGCATGCCGCAACGGCGCATCGGCATCGAACAACAACGCCAGCACCGTCAGCGCCAGCGACTTGGGCGATTCGCCCTTGGCGGCCTCGTGCGCGGCTAGCACCGGGCCCACGCAGGCCGGGCAACCGGCGCTGCAATCGCAACGCCGCACCAACTCGTCGGCGCGCTGCAGCAGCTCGGCCTGGCGCAGCCACAGCGGCTCGCTCAAGCCCACCCCGCCAGGGAAGTTGTCGTACAGATACACCGTGGGCACGAACGCCTGCTGCAATTCCACCGTGGCGTGCTCGCCTTCTTCCACGCCGCGCAGCTGCCCGCGGCCGGTCTGGTCGGCTACCGCAAACCACGCGCCATCGCCATTGCCTACGGCCTTTTGCAGATCGCGCGCATCGGCCATCACCGCCACCGTGGCGACCACGTGCAGCGCGTAGGCAGCACCGAGGAAGCCATCCAGCGCATCCTGCTTGGACGCAAAGGCCTTGCCCAGGGTCGCCTGCGGCAACTGCCACCATACCGCGGTGGTATGCAATTCCTGGTCGGGCAGATTCACCGGCCCGTAGCCGATGTTTTCGTGCGTGTAGTAGCGGATCTTCTTGTAGCCGGACACGCGCCGCACCACATGCACTTCGCCGTGGTGCGAGTCGCCACGGCCGGCCACGCCGCCGTCGAAGCGGTCCAGCACCTTCAACTTGGTGTAGTCGATGCTGTCGGTGTAGTAGTCCACATGCGTGCGCGTCACGTACGCCTTGCGGCCTTCCCAGTCCAGCCGCTCCACCTGGTACGGCGTGCTCTGCACCATGTGGATGGCGCCTTCGTACAAGGTGAGCGCAGCGGCCGAATAATCCACCTCGGCGATGATCTGCTGCTTGCCGTCGCTCTTGTCCACCACCACGAAATTGCCGTCGGCCACCGAGCGCAGGCTCACCGCATTGGCCGGGTAGCTGTCGGCGATCCATTCCCAGCGGTCGCCTTCCTGGTGGATCACCTCGCTTTCGGCCAGCGCTTCCAGGAACACCAGCGGGTCGATCGGGCCGAATGGCTCGTCGGCGATGAACGGCAGCTCGAAGGCCGCGCAACGGATGTGATCGAACAGGATCAGCGGTTGGTCCGGCGCGGTACGCGCATGTTCGGGCGAGGCATCGGCGAAGAAATCCGGGTGCCGCACCACGTATTGGTCCAGCGGTTGCGAGCTGGCCACCAGCACGCCCAGTGCCGGTTGCTGGCGGCGCCCTGCGCGGCCGAAGCGCTGCCAGGTGGCGGCCACGCTGCCGGGGTAGCCGTTGAGGATCACAACGTCCAGTGCGCCGATATCCACGCCCAGCTCCAGCGCGGAGGTGGAAATGATGCCGTCGATATTGCCCGCACGCATCGCACGCTCTACCTCGCGACGCTCGGTGGGCAGATAGCCGCCGCGGTAGGCGCGAATGCGTGCCGGCTTGCGCGGGTCGTGGTCGAAGATGTCCTTCAGATACTTGGTCAGCACTTCCACCATCAGGCGCGTCTGCGCGAACACCAGCGTCTTCAGGCCGCTCTTGATGGCGATACGCGCGATGCGGTTGCTCTGCGAACGCGCCGAGGCACGCAGGCCCAGATCCGCATTGACCACCGGCGGGTTCCACAACAGCACATGCTTGTCGCCGGTGGGCGCGCCCGATTCGGTGATGCCATGCACCTGCTCTTCGATCAAGGCCTGCGCGTGCGCATGCGGGTTGCCGATGGTGGCCGAGCACAGGATGAATTGCGGGGTGGCGCCATAGAACGCGCAGATGCGCTTGAGCCGGCGCAGCACGTTGGTGACGTGGCTGCCGAACACGCCGCGGTAGGTGTGGATCTCGTCGATCACCACATAGCGCAGGTTTTCGAAGAACTGCGCCCACTTGGTGTGATGCGGCAGGATCGCCTGGTGCAGCATGTCCGGGTTGCTCACCACGATGTCGCCATGCAGCCGAATCGCCTGGCGCGCATCGCCGGGCGTGTCGCCATCGAAGGTGAAGGCTTTCACGCCCAGCTCGCCGGCGCGGTTCAACTCCAGCAGCTCGGCCACCTGGTCCTGCGCCAGCGCCTTGGTCGGGAACAGGTACAAGGCCTTGGCGCCGCTGGTCATCGCCGCGCTCACCACCGGCAGCGTGTAGCACAGCGATTTACCCGAGGCGGTGGGCGTCACGATCGCCACATGCTCGCCGCGCTGGGTCGCCGCCCAGGCATCGGCCTGGTGGCTGTAGAGCTGGCTGATGCCGCGCGCCTGCAGCGCATCGGCCAGCGCGCCGGGCACATCGCCGGGGATCGGCGCATAGCGGCCTGTGCGCCCGGGAATGGTGAAGCTGCCGGTGATGCGGTCGTGGTAACGCCGTTCCAGGCGCTCGGTGAGCAAGGCGCCATCGCGGCTGGGCCGGCCGTCGGTGGTGGCCAGCGCGCGTTCGGCGGTTTCGGTGCGGGGAGCGAGGGCAAACGGCGGCATACGGCAAGGGCTCCCAAAGAGGGAGATCAAACGAAAAGGATGTCTCAGGGTATGAGACCGGGGCGCCCGCGCCCAGCCTGCCTCACTGAGCGGATTCAGCAAGCCGGGTATCCTGTCGCCCCCACAGCGTCACGGCTGCCTTGCACGCTGGGGGATCCCCCACACCGAAGAAACGCCGTGCCCGTGCCTGCCAACGTCACTGCTCCGCATTACAAGTCCGTCTCTGCCCGCCGCGCCGATATCGCGGTACATGCCGCCGGCCTGTTGCTGGCCATCGTCGGCGGCGCCTGGATGGTGGTGCGCGCGCACGCCAACCAGACCATGCTGCTGGCCACCTGCATCTATGCGCTGGGGCTGCTGGTGATGTTCGCCTGTTCGGCGGCCTACAACTTCGCCCCGCCGCAGCGCCAACCGATGCTGCGCAAGTTCGATCACGCCGGCATCTTCGTCATGATTGCCGGTTCCTACACGCCGTTTTTCCTGGTGGCGCTGGACGGCAGCTGGCGCTGGGTGATGATCCTCAGCGTCTGGTGCGTGGCCTTGTTCGGCGTATTCGCCAAGCTGTGCCTGCCCGGCATCGCCAAGGGCTTCTGGGTGGCGATCTATCTGCTGCTGGGCTGGGCCGGCATCGTGGTGATCAACCAGATGATCGCCGGGCTGGACAGCGCGGTGCTGTGGCTCATCGTTGCCGGCGGCGCCTTTTACACGGTGGGCGTCGCGTTCTACGTGCGCAAATCCATGGTCTACAACCGCGCCATCTGGCACGCCCATGTGCTGGGCGGCGCATTGTCGCACTGGTGCGCCATCTGGCTGTGCCTGAGGCCGTTGGGCGAGGGGTGACCACGCAGTGTGGCGTCCTCGGGCCGGCCGCTTGCCTGGCCCGAAGTGATACTTTAATGTCACTAGCATGCGCACCGAACTTGTCACCACGCTCAAGCGTCAGGCGACCGAACTCCTTGCAGCTGCAGAGCGCGACAAGGAGCCAATCCTGATCACACAGCACGGTTTACCCAGTGCCTATCTGGTGGATGTTGCCAGCTATGAGCGCATGCAGCAGCGCATTGCGCTCCTCGAAGGAATCGCCCGTGGAGAAATGGCAGTCGCGGAAGGCCGTACGCTGAGCCATGAACAGGCACGGCAACGCATGGCGCGATGGCTGAAATAATCTGGTCGGTGCCGGCATTGGCTGATCTGGACGCAATTGCCGACTACATCGCAATCGATAACGCACCCGCTGCAGCGGCGCTGGTGAAACGGGTGTTCGCGCACGTTGAGCAATTGATCGAACACCCGGACAGCGGAAGCCGACCACAGGAACTCAAGCGCTCGCGCTATCGCCAGATTGTCGAACCACCTTGCCGCGTGTTCTACCGCGTGGATGGGCAGCGCATCGTGGTGGTGCACATCATGCGGTCGGAGCGCGCGCTTCGCGGGAACCGTCTTTCACGCTAAGAGCGGCCAACAAGACCGCGGCACAGCCGCCAGGCAGGCGCGGCCGGTGCTTGGTGCGGCATGCACCACGCCGACACTGCGGTTGTGAGTGCGCCGTCCACATCCAGCGGACGACTGCTCGCCACGGTCTGTTCGCCGCTCTATGGCCGGCAGGCGCTCCAAGCGCCTGCCGCATCCCATCATTCCATCATTCCACCACGCGCGGTGCCAACAGGTCGTCCAATCCCACACGGTGCAGCATCTCTGCACGCAGACGATCGAGGACCGCGAAGCCCACGTCTGCGCCATCGCCCGCCGGGTCGATATGCACCCGGAACGGCCGCTTGCCGAACGGTGCGTTCACCACCTGCACGATCGCCTGCGCCACCTCGGCCACGTCGGCGTCTTCGGGCACCAGGCGCGCAAACGCCTGCTGCACCTGTTCGCCAAAGCCCGCATACGGGCCGGCCTCGTACGCAGCGGCGCGCGCGGCATCGTCCGGCGTCCCGGCATGGGCGAAGTGGTTGGTGCCCTTGGTGAAGGCGCCGGGCACGATGATCGAGGTCTCGATGCCCCAGCGCGTCAACTCGCGTGCGTACTGCACCGCCAAGGCATCCATCGCCGCCTTGGCCGCGAAGTAAGGGCCCAGATACGGGGGGTGCCGCCTGCCGAGCTGCTGCTGGACACCCACACCAACAGGCCCTGCTGCTGTGCCCGCAATTGCGGCAATGCCGCGCGGTTGACCCGCTGCGTGCCCAGCACGTTGATGTCGTAGACGTGCGCCAGCTGTTCGGCGGTGAACGCTTCGGCCGGGCCGAACACCATGTGCCCGGCGTTGTGCACCACCACGTCCAGCCCACCGGCCTGCGCCACGATGGATGCCACCGCCGCGTCGGCCGAGGCCTGCGATTGCACGTCTAGCTCTAGCGCGTGCAAGGCTAGCTGCTGCTTGCCCGCCAAGTCGGCCATCTCCTGCGCCACGCCGGCATTGCGGCCGGCGGTATCGCGCATGGAGGCGTAGACGGTGTGGCCGGCGGCGGCCAGCGCTTGCGCGGCCAATCGGCCAAAGCCGCTGGACGCGCCAGTCACCAGAATGCGTTTGCTCATGTCATTGCTCCTCGAGGGGGAAACCAGCAGCGTGCGCACTGCCGCGCGCCGCAGCGGGTCAGACCATGCCGCCGTTGGCGCGCAGGACCTGGCCGTTGATCCAGCCGCCATCCGGGCCGACCAGGAACGCCACCGCCGCCGCGATGTCCTCCGGGCAGCCAAGACGTTCCAGCGGGTTGGCCTTGGACAAGCGTTCGATCAACTCCGGCGACTTGCCGTCCAGGAACAGCGCCGTGCCGGTCGGGCCAGGCGCCACCGCGTTGACGGTGATGGCACGCCCGCGCAATTCCTTGGACAGGATCGCCGTCAGCGTTTCCACCGCCGCCTTGGTGGCCGCATACACCCCGTAGGTTTCCAGCTTCAGGCCGACCACGCTGGTGGACAGGTTGACGATGCGGCCCCCGTCGCGCAGCCGTCGTGCGGCCTGGCGCAGCGTGTTGAAGGTGCCTTTCAGATTGATCGCGATGTGTTTGTCGAACAAGGCATCGTCGCTGTCGGCCAGCGTGGCCAGCTGCATGATGCCGGCGTTGTTGACCAGCACATCCACGCCGCCGAACGCAGTCTCGGCCGCGGCAAACAGGCGCGCGACGGCGGCCGGGTCGCTGACATCGGCCTGCACGCTGATCGCGCGGCCACCGTCCGCTTCGATGCTGCGCACCAGTCGATCGGCCTCATCCGCATGGCCGGCGTAATTGAGCACCACGGCAAAGCCATCGCCGGCCAATCGCTGCGCGATGGCAGCGCCAATACCGCGCGAGGCGCCGGTCACCAATGCAACTTTATGCTGCTGAGTCATGCAAGTTCTTCCGTCATGCCGCGGGCTGCGGCGTTGCGGAAACTATCCAATGCAATGACACGACGATCATCACACTAAACTGCACAGCACTGTTTCCAGCGCCCGAACAGTGGGCAGGGAGTGTCATGGATCGGTTCGACGCCATGCGGTTGTTCGTGCGGATCGTGGAGCGGCGCAGCTTCACTGCAGCGGCCAACGACATGGAAATTCCGCGCTCCACCGCCACCAAGGTCATCGCCGAGATGGAAGCGCGCCTGGGCGTGCGCCTGCTACAGCGCACCACGCGCGTGGTGCGGCCCACGCTCGATGGCGAGCTCTTCCATCAACGCTGCATGCGCATCCTGGACGACGTGGACGATGCCGAAGGCGGCTTCCGCGGCGTGGCGCCCAAGGGGCTGTTGCGGGTGGAAGTGCAGGGCACGCTGGCGCGGCACTTCTTGCTGCCCGGGTTGCCCGCGTTCTTTGCGCACTACCCGCAGATCCAGCTGGTGATGAGCGAGAGCGACCGCTGGGTGGACTTGGTGGAAGAAGGCATCGACTGCGTGCTGCGCTATGGCCCGCTGCGCGACAGCGAACTGGTTGCACGCCGCGTGGCCATGCTCGAACGCCTCACCTGCGCCACGCCGCAATACCTGCAACGTTTCGGCATGCCTACGCAGCTGGAAGCGCTGGACCAACACCGCATGGTTGGCTTGCGTTCGATCACCACCGGCGTGGTCACGCCGCTGGAGTTCCAGACCGCCCAGGGGCTGCGTACCTTCGCATTGCCCAGCCCGCTCAGCGTCACCGGGACCGAAAGCTATCTGGCCGGCATCCGGCTTGGTCTGGGCATCGCGCAGGTGCCGCGCTTCCATGTGGCGCACGACCTGCAGCAAGGCACGCTGGTGGAAATCCTGCGCGACACCCCGCCGCCGTCCAACCCGGTGTCGCTGCTGTATTCCCGCGCCCGCCAGCTGTCGCCACGGGTGCGCGTGTTTCTGGACTGGGCCGCTGGCGAATTTGCCAAACAGGCCGGCGTGGCGCAGCCAATCGGCTAATCGCACCGGCGGGCCTTGTATTGCAGGTGGTTGGTGGCATCCGCAACACGGCGCGCGGCGGCAATCTGCACCATCCGCGCATCGCTGTCAGCCATCATCGGCCGCCGTGCACCGCGTGCCGGAGCGCTGCAGGTATCGGCCGATGCGCTGGCGCGCTGCATCGGCGTCGCATGGGCACTGCACCTGCGTTGACGCCTCACCGCTGTGGCACGTGCACACCCACACCAAACCCTTGCATCGGCAGACACGGTTCCCCAGGCGCGCGTCGCTGCACCCACATATCGCCCATTATCCGGTCCAGCCCACGGTCCAATCCGGTTACCAACCCGGCGCCCGGGGTAAAGGTGAGTTCGCCGAAATACACCTGCCCGTGCTGGATATACCAATCCACTCGCACATAGTCGAAGTCGCTGGCCAGCAACTTGCTCAGTTCCAGCGCCTGCTCGAGAAGTTCCGGCGCACACGGCGGCGCGCGACCGTCGTCGCGGATGCGGTGAAACGCATCGTGCAAGTTGCCGACGAAGAACGTCATCGACAATTTCGGGGTGTCGAAGCGGCCGTAAATCACTTGCAGCACGTACTTGAAGGTGCCATCGGCCTGCCGAAACATATGGAACTTGTAGTCCACCGGCACTTGCTGCGCATCGCCGATGTATTTTTCCACCAGAATGCGTGGCGGAATATCGCGGTAATGGATCTCGCGCACCATGTCGGAAAAATCCGTGCGCATCCATTGGCCGCAACGCGCGATGATGCGGCGTTTCTGCTGCGCATCCGGCTCTTCGCGCACCACTTCCACCATGGCCGCGCCGTGGTTGGCCTTGATCACCGTCTGCTGCCATTGCGGCAAGCGCAGCAAATCTTGCGGATCGGTGGTGTCCAGTAATAGCGGGATCAGATGCGCCTGGCCGATCTTGGCCGCCACATACGGCCGCACCGCAAACTTGTCGGCCAACCGCTGGTATTGCAGGTAATCACCATGCACACACTTGCGGTAGAGGATCTTCTCGTTGAAGCATTTCGGCGCGTACAGATCCGGCAGGCGTCCAAACGTATGCAGGAAGTACAGCCGGTCCTGATGCCGCCAAGGCAGCGTACGCACCAGGCTGCGCGCGCCCTTGCGCAGCAGGCGCTTGAGGGTGGCCGCATCTGCCGCGGTGCGCGGTAATGCGGCCGGGCGGGCAATGCCCACGGCCAACGCTGGCAGCAACGCGGCCCATGGTTGCCCGGCGGCCCCATGCGCACCCATCGGCTGCGTCTGCAGCCCCATCCTGTTCTCGGCCATATCCAGATCCTTCTTCCGCTATAAAGTGAGATATCAATCACATTTCGTGTGATGTCTGTCACGATATACGGAAAAAATGAGACGAGGGTTGCGAAACGTCTCAAGCGACCTGATTACGCAAACATCGCATTGCTTATGGCCTAAAACAGCCGAATTTCGTGTCTTGTTGCGTCTGCTTTGACGCGTTGCAGGAGCCAGCGCGAGCGTCCGCGCCGGTTGAGTGCTTATGGACGTAAACACATGGGAAAAACCGGACTGAGTCGTATGGTGAGTGCTCGCCAATACCCGAGGATGTCAGTGCGCGCCCGCATTTAAAGCAGCACGTTGTCGCGTGCTGATGCGCCTGCGTTAGTCGACGTCGAAGCTAGTAGGCGCTGTTGTACAGATCGGCGTGCATTGCTTGCGCGGTGCGCGGTCGACAGCCTGGCTTACACACCCGGCTGCATCTCGCGCAGCTGTCTTGACCGTGTCATCGCCGACACGCAAGGTGCAGGCTCCAAGGAGCAACGCAGATGCGGCGATGTGCAACCCGGCATATCCCGCACGCCAACAGGACAGCCTCATGAAATTCGCCAGCATCGCACTGACCGCACTCACTGCAATGGCAGTCAGTAGCTGCACAAATGCGCCAACGCCAACGCCAACGCCAACGCCAACGCCTGCACATGCAGCGTCAGTCGCCGCGCCGACAGTCCACGCACGCACCACCAACGACAGCGCCGCCTCGAATAACACGCCGCAGCCATCGATTACACGCGCAGCGCCGACCCATGCCGACCCATGCCGACACCACGCCGTATCTCTGCCAGCCCGGCGCCTATGCCTGCATCGCTGGCGGCCCGCTGCTGGCCAGCTCGCAGGCAGAAGCGCACTGGCTGATTGCCCACGGCTACCCATCGCCGGCCGAGCACGCACGCTTGAGCAAGCTGGATCTGGCCCAGTTGCAGGCCGAGTCGCAGGCGGGCAATCCCGCGGCCACTGTGCTCTACGGCAGCAGGACCGCACGCAGCAGCCGCTTCGAGAGCGGTGTGGCGATCTTGCGCAAGGCCGCAGCCACCGGAAATATCTACGCATACTATGGGCTGTCCGAGGTCTACAACGGCGACACCCCGCAAAAGAACCTGGTCGAGAGCGCAGCGTATCTGCGGCTCGCCTATCTGCTCGGCGATCGCAAGGCATCGGTGGCCATCGCTCGAAGAGGCTTGAGCGACATCGAGAACATCGCCGCAGACGAGCGCGCTGCAGTGCTGTACCAGATCTTTGCCAACTCCCCGCGCCCGTCTCCACGGCCGTTTGAGTGATGTGCGATGGTGGGCGACAGGCTGCTGCACGACCCTGGACGCGCGGCCGCGTAGATTGCATGCGCTACTAGCAACGGTGATGCGGTTGCACGTCATGACTAGCGCGGCATCATGCAAGCGAGGTCATGACGCGGGAGCATCATTGGCACGCAGGCATGCAGGCACGGACGCAGCTGGGCAGACCTGCCAGTCACCACGACGCAGCAGCTGTACCCTGGAGTAAGCTGGGTGCGCTATCAGCAGATGCTCTTGCGGCAAACAACCGCGCACCAATCGCGCGCGCCGTGTCCAAGTGCGATTGCGGAAAGCCCGCATCCGGCACCGTCAGCAGCTCCGAGGTGCGCACCGGCGCACCGCAGAAATCGAAGATGCCGTGGTTGATCTGCGTTTTCATCGCACCGAAGTAGCCGTGCCGCGCATAGGTGCGCTCGTCCGCACCGCCGATGGCCAGCATGTGCACATCAAGGTGCTGCAGCTTCTTCACGATCTTGCCCTCGGCGCCTTCATCAAACGCCCAGCCCAACGTAAACACCCGGTCGATCCAACCTTTCAGCAGCGCCGGAAACGACCACCAGTAAATCGGGAACACCAGCACCAGCGCATCGGCGCGATCCAGCCGCGCGTGTTCGGCCGCTACATCTGGCGCAGGTGCCGCTCGCCGCTGAAAGAGCGCGATGTCGGACTGGTTGAAGCGCGGGTCGAAACCTTCCTGCGCCAGGTCGGCGACCTCAACCGTATGCGCCGCATCGGACGCCAACACGGCATGGCGCACCTGCGCAGCCACTGCGTGCGTGTGCGAGCGTGATTCCGGGTGCGCAACAACAATCAAGGCATGCATTACACGAGTCTCCAGTCGAATAGCGTCATCGCGTATCTGCGCCGGCGGACCGTCGTACACGCGTGCTGAGCTGATGCATAGGCCGTCGCCCATGCATCCGACTACGCAAACGTTGCGGCATAGTCCTACCATTAAAGCGAAGCGGTAGCGCAGCCCAGTGCGTCCGCGGATCACCGGCTAGTCGCCGGTGATGTCACTACCGGCTGCCTGCGCCATAGGGTCACCAGCGCAAGCAAGCCATGCAGCGGGCCAGGCGACAATACCCACGCGATGTGCAGCCCAACCCCAGCGTCTCCACCAGGCGAGTGGTGATTCCAATTACTACCACGGTGATCGCAAACCGATCGCCTTCTGCATCGACAGCGCACTGCCGATGATGGCCGTCGAGCATGCACGTGCGGCTAGCGCGGAAAATTTTGGCGAATCCGCTTCCCCCTGGCGCCCCAGACCACCATCAGCGAGCGCAATGCGTGCATCCTGCGCTGCCAGCAGTGGGAACATCGGACATGCGATATCGGCACGCAAGCTAACGCGACAACATTTGTACGCTTACTACCCTTGCACCTCTCACCAACGCCAACGCCCCGAACACGTGGGGGCGCATTGGCAATCGTCCGCTGTTCGCGCTGCATCACCGAGTGCGTTGCACGCGATGCATGGTTTACAGCCCTGTGGCTGTCAGCCTACGTTGATACACCCAACCTACTTGGTCGATTTGACAGCGTCGCGCACGTCATCGGCGACTTCGCCGGCCTTGCGCTGCACCTTTCCCACGTTCTTTTCAGCAGCGCCTTCCAGTTCGGTGCTCTTGTCGCCAGTGACACGGCCGATGGCTTCCTTGACCGAGCCCTTGACCTGCTTGGCGGCGCCGTCGATACGGTTCTTATCCATGGGATGTCTCTCGTCGTTTGGGGAACCCGGCCAGTCTGTGCGTGACGGCGTGAGCATGATGTGCGCTTGCGCCCGGATGCCCCGGTTGCGAATGCACTAGTTGTGCTAGTGCATTCGCGCCAGCCGCATGCAACCAGCAGGGCCTGGCTAAGCCGAATCTTCAAGCGCACGCAGTGGACATGGTCATCGGCTGCTTGACGCTGAATGCTGTGGTAAGCAATGGCCGTTGCCTCAGCGCAACTCACTCCACGCTTGCAGCCACCAGTCGTTGCCTCAGCGCAACTCACTCCACGCTCGCGGCCACCAGCCGCTGCCACAGTGCGGCGTTTGCCTCGCTGTCCGGCTCCAGGGTGGCCAGGATGCCGAGGGCGTGGTCTTCGTGCTCGGCGCCATGGCGGGCGAGCATGGCCAGGGCGGCGGCGAGGCGGCCGTAGCGCAATGCCAGGCCGAGCGGGGTGGCGAGCAAGCTGGTGTCGTGTTCGGGGCGCTGTTCGTCCAGCGCGGTGCCGAGCGGTGGCGGCAGTTCCCAGGCGTTGGCAATGGTTTTGGCCACGGTGGCGGTGTGGCGTTCGACCAGGGCGGCGGCCACTTCCAGGTTGTATGGCACGGCGGGACGTTCGGCATAGGTGTCGCGCAATACGCGCAGGATCACCACCGCACCCAGGCCCTGCAACAGGCCGGCGAGTTGACCGGACAAGGTGTCGCCGCCGCGTTCGCGCAGATAGGCGGCAGCGGCGGCGGCGGTGCGCAAGGCGTAATCCCACACGGCGGCGGGCAGCCGCGAATACAGCCCGCCATCCAGGCTCAGCACCGGCTGCATGACGGCCGCGGCGACGATCTGGCGCACGCCTTCGGTGCCGATATGCACCACCGCGCGCTCCAGGCTTTCCAGCGGGCCGCCTTGCGGGCGGTACAGTGCGCTGTTGGCGATGCGCAGCAGGTTGGCCGCCAATGCGGGGTCCTGCGCGATGATTGCGGCGATGCCGCGGCCGGAGGCATCGGGGTCGTTCACCGCACGCATCAGCTGCGGCAACAGGTGCGGGCGACGCGGCAGCAATTGCGGGCGCAGGTCGACATGTTCGAGCGCGGCGGCGACGGCGGCCAGCACCTCGGCCTGGGCGGGGTCGGCGGGCAGCGTGCCCTCGGCCAGCGATGGGGTGGCCATCACGGCCGCATACATGCGCCGCAACAGCGGGCGCATCGGCGGCGGTTCGATCTGCAACGTCTGCGCAGCGGGCGGCGGGACAGGTTGCTGCAGCGGCGCGGCGGGCGATGGTGCCGGTGCGATCGGCGGGTGCGCTGTGGGCGCAGTGCCGGCCGACGTCGGCGCGATGTCATCGGCCTTGGCATCGCGGCGTCGCGCCAGCAACCACCAAAGACCTCCGGCGAGCACAACGGCACCTAGCAGTCCGGCGGCGAGCAGCAACACAGTCACGAGCATCATGGAAAAATCGTCTGATCAGTGCGACGACTATCCGCGAAGCCGGTCGCGGCGGCAATGCGAGCGTTGTTGCTAGGCACTGCGACGGCTTGACGGGCAAGCCCGTACGCGCACGCAGCAAAACCAACGTCGCGTCGTCGCGGGTTCACGCAATGGGTTGCGTACAGCAGGCACCAACCAGACATCCCTCGCCGAAGCCGCCGCCGCCCGGACATGACCGTGCGCACGCGGGCCATGGCATGTCGATGATGTGCAATGGCGGGTTGGTCGCTAGCATGTAGAGACGTTCTCTGCCCAAGCGAGTGCCCATGTCCACCGTCACGCTCCACCGCGTCATACGTGCCAGCCCCGAGCGGATCTATCGCGCCTTCCTCCAGGCCGATGCGGTGGCAAAGTGGCTGCCGCCCAATGGCTTCACCTGCACCGTGGAGCATTTGCATGCGCATGTTGGCGGCACCTTCCGCATGGCGTTCACCAATTTCGCCAATGGCGAGCGGCACGCGTTCGGCGGCATCTACCGCGAGCTGCAACCCAACGTGCTGTTGCGCTACGACGATGCGTTCGACGACCCCTCGCTGCCTGGCACCATGGTCACCACGGTGCAGTTGCATACGCTGCCGTGCGGTGCCGATCTGCACGTGGTGCAGGAAGGCATTCCCGAACAGATTCCGCTGCATGCCTGCTACCTGGGTTGGCAGGATTCGTTGATGCTGTTGGCGCATCTGGTGGAAGCCAATCCGGAGCACTAGGCGCGCCGTGCCATGCGCCGGTGGCGGTGCGCTGCAGCAATGAGGGGCGTGTCTTCAGACTGACCGCTGCGCTGCACGTGGCGCTAACGCGGTGCACGCCACCATGCGTCACCAGCTGTGCAGCCTTAGAGCATCTAGGCAGCTTAAAGGGTGCAGGCATCCGCAGTTGGACCATCTTCGCTGACCGACAGGCACCGCGCATTGCGCGGTGTCTTCGTTTGCGCGACTGGGCGCCTGCCGTGCGTTGCGCGCGAGTCAGCGCAGCACAATGCCTGCATGCGCAGCGGTGGCGGCCTGCGCTACAGCGTGCCCTGCTTCCACAGCTGCACGATTTCCGCAGGTGCATGTTCTTCGGGGATGCGCAGCGGCTCGCTGGCGCCATCCCAGACGATGCTGAAATAGCGGCGATCGCCACCGCCGGCCTGCGGCGCCGGCAGCGCGTGCGCCATGCACTGATCCAGCACGCTGCGCAGCCGCACCCGCTGCGCATCGTCCAGGGCATCCATCGCCAACTGGCGCTCGCGGCGCATGGCCGGAAACGCCGCCACCCCGCCTTCGCGCGCCAGCCGCAAGGTCACGCCCGTTTCCACTGGTGGCCGTTGTGGGCTCATGCGAGCACGCCCACGTCGCGCCAGGCTTGCCGGAGGGCCACAGCTTCGCTGCTGTTGGCGCCGTAGTCGGCGCTGGCCACGCTGGCGGTCAGGTCGGCGAACGTGGCGAAGTCCGCGCTGGCGGCCAGCTCGCCACCGGTGAGCGCGCGATACCAGATGCGCCCGGTCTTCTCCCACGCCGCCCCACCGATCGCGACGGCGGCGCGATAGAACGCGTGGTTGGGAATGCCGGAGTTGTAGTGCACGCCGCCATCGTCCTCTTGCGTGTCGACATAGCCGGCCATGGTCGCCGGCTGCGGATCCTTGCCCAGGGCCGGGTCATCGTACGCGCTGCCGGGTGCCTGCATCGAGCGCAGGCCCACGCCCTGGATGCCGGGCATCAGCAAGCCGGCGCCGATGATCCAGTCGGCCTGGTCGGCGCTCTGGCCCAGCGTGTATTGCTTGATCAGCACGCCGAACACGTCCGAAATCGATTCATTCAAGGCCCCGGACTGGCCTTGATAGATCAGGTTGGCGGTGCGCTCGGTGACGCCGTGGGTGAGCTCGTGCCCGACCACATCGATGGCGATGGTGAAGCGGTTGAACACCTCGCCGTCGCCATCGCCGAACACCATCTGCTCGCCGTTCCAGAACGCGTTGTCGTAGCCGCGCTCGTAATGCACGGTGCCGATCAGCGGCATGCCCGCCGCGTCGATCGAATCGCGCCCGTACACGGTCTGGAAGAAATCGTGGGTGGCGCCCAGGTAGTCGTAGGCTTCGGTCACCGCCACGTCCTGGGTCGCGGGGGCACCTTCGTCACGCGCCAGGGTGCCAGGCAGGGTGGTGCCTTGCTGGGCATCGTAGATGCGCCGCTGCACCGCCTGGGCGCTCTGTTGCGCCTTGGCGTCTGCCGCTGGCGCATCTGCGCGTGCCAGCAAGCCCAGCGCGCGCTGCTGCCGTAGCTGCGCGGTGATCTGCCGCGACAGCAGCGCGCACTGGCGCGCGTGTGCGGGCGCGGCCTGCGCCACGTGTTCGAGCAGATACGGCGGCAGGATCCCGGCGCGGCGCGGGCTGACGAACGTGGACATAAGCGACCTCCACAATGGGCTGCGCTGGCGACTATGCGGGCGCCGGCTTTAGGAATTCGTTAGCCGGAGCCAATTGCCGCGTGCAGTGCGGATCGCGCGGGGTGTTGCGTTCATTCCAGCTGCGACAGCGCCTGCGCAATGGGAGTCTGTCCGTCGATGAAGCCCATCGTTTTGCCGATGCTGCCCGGCGTTGCCAGTGCGGCGGCGATCACCCGCGCCACGTTGGCACGCGAGACGCCGCCGTCGGCATCGCTGCCCGGGTCGCGGGTGATGCGGCCCGAGGGCGGGTCCAGCGTGAGCCGGCCAGGGCCGAGCACGGTCCAGTCCAGCGTGGTACTGCGCAGGTGCGCATCGGCAGCGGCCTTGGCCTGCGCATAGGCGAAGAACGCATCGTCTGGCCCGATACCGTGTTCCAGCCCGGCGCCGAGATAGGACACCATCACATAGCGACGCACGCGTGCCTGCTCGGCTGCGTGCATGGCGCGAATGGCCGCATCGCGATCCACCGCATAGGTGCGCGCCGCATCGCCGCCGCCCGCCCCGGCCGACCACACCACCGCATCGTGACCGGCCAGTTGCGCGGCGATGGCGTCGGTCTGCGCGCGTTCGATGTCCAATACCACCGGCGTGGCGCCATCGGCGATCACATCGTCTTCGTGTGCGGGGTTACGGAACAACGCAGTGACCTGATGCCCGCCCTGCACCAACAGCGGCGTGAGCAGGCGCGCCACCTTGCCGTGGCCGCCGATGACGAGAACTCGCGACATGGACCTCTCCAACAGCCGCGCGCCAGCATGGCGCGTAAGGCGGCCATCCTCGCCAATGCGGTGATAAGGCGGTGTCATCGGGCACCAGCGCTGCCATAACGCGATAGGGCGCATGCCTTCCGTCTCTGCGCGCCGCAGCCGGTGCTTCCTGGGTGGCGCTCCTCAGTGCCCAGGCGCGCGGCGATCGAACATGCCGGCCAGCATTCCCCGCAGCCGCCACATCTAGGACACTGATGCGCCAGAGTCTGCGAGAGTTGCTGATGCCGATGTCTTCCGAGTTACGCCCGCGCGTTGGCTGTGGCGCCTTCCTCCAGCGGGCCGACGGCCGCTTGCTGCTGGTGCTGCGCGGGCGGGCGCCCGAGCAAGGCCATTGGGGGCTGCCCGGCGGCAAGGTGGACTGGATGGAAACCGTGGAAGCCACGGTGGTGCGCGAAGTGCTCGAAGAAACCGGCCTGCAGGTGCATCCGCAGCGCGTGCTCTGCGTGGTCAGCCACTTCGAGCCGGACATGGACCCGCCGCAGCATTGGGTGGCGCCGGTGTATCTGGCCAGCATCCAGGGCCCGGAACAGGCGGTGCTGCGCGAACCGCAGGTGCTGCTGGACATGGGCTGGTTCGCACTCGATGCCTTGCCCGCGCCATTGACCCGCTCGGCCATGCAGGCGGTGCAGCAGGTACAGGCCGAGCGCGCCGCCACGCGGGCATGACTGCGTTACAGCAGCGCTGAGGCTCTCGTGCGGCGGGCATGTGCCGCGCCGCGGGCACATGGATTTTGTCGCCCCGCTCGGCTATTTTCTGCGCTGCCGGGGCGAGGGGACAGCGCGCCCGGCGGATCGAATCGCACGGCCGGGATGCCGAACGACTGCGTGGCGCCCGGCCACTCATCAGGGGACACGAATGGAATCGCTCTATCCGCAAGGCCCGGCCGTGGTGCCGGAACAGCTCACTGCGCCCAGCAGCAACTATCGTCGCAACGCCTGGCTGGCCATGTTCGGCCTGGGCGGTTTCATCGCCGTGTACCTGGGCTTGCTGGTGTGGTTCGGCTGGACTGCCTACCGGCTGGTCGCCGGCTTGCTGCAGGGTTCCGGCGGCGAGCAAGCGTTCTGGCTTTGGGTGGTGGCCGCCGGCGCGGCGTTTCTGGCGGTGTTCATGGCCAAGGCGCTGGTGTTCAACAAGCGCGCCGAACGCGACACCCGCGCGCTGGAACTTACCCCCGCCGAGCAGCGGGCGCTGTTCGCCTTCCTGTACCGGCTGGCCGACGATGCCGGGGCACCGCGCCCGCACAAGGTCTATCTGTCTGCGCAGGTCAACGCCGGGGTGTTCTACGACCTGTCGCTGATCAATCTGCTGCTGCCCTCGCGCAAGAATCTGGATATCGGGCTGGGCCTGGTCAATGTGCTCAATCTGGGCGAATTGAAGGCGGTGCTGGCCCACGAATTCGGGCATTTCGCCCAGCGCACCATGGCGGTTGGCCGTTGGGTGTATATCGCCCAGCAGATCGCCGCGCACATCGTGGGCAAGCGCGATGCACTGGATCGCGTGTTGGCCACGCTGTCGCGCATCGACCTGCGCGTGGCGTGGATCGGCTGGGGGCTGTCGTTGATCGTGTGGTCGATCCGCTCGCTGGTCGAAATCGCCTTCCGCGGCGTGGTGCTGGCGCAACGCGCACTCTCGCGCGAGATGGAGTATCAGGCCGACCTGGTGGCCGCATCGCTCACCGGCAGCGATGCGCTGGTGCATGCACTACACAAGCTGGAAGCGGCCGATGATGGCTTCCAGCGCGCGCTGCGCTTTGCCGCGCGCGAATTCGCTCAGGACCGCCCGGTCAAGGATCTGTTCGCCATCCAGTCGCGCATCATCGAACACATGCGCGTGGTGTTGAACGACCCCGGCCATGGGGCAGTGCCGGCGGTACCGACCGAGGCAGCGCCGATGCACCGGCTGTTTCATAGCGAAATCGCCCAGCCCTCGCAGATGTGGGCCACGCATCCGCCCAGTGCCGCGCGCGAAGAGAATCTCAAACCCCGCTACATCGCCTGCGCCATCGATGCGCGCCCGGTGATGGAGTTGCTGCATGACGCGCAGGCCCTGCGCGAGCGCGTGTCGCTGGGCATGTTCAACGGCGAAGCGCCCACCTGTGTGGACACTGCCGTTTCGCTGGAGCAGTTGGAACGCGAATTCGCCGCCCTGTCGTTGTCGCGGCGCTACCAAGGGCTGTACCTCGGGCGTTCGTGTACGCGCACGGCGCGCACCCTGGACGAGCTGTATGCCACACCGCTGCCGTCGGGCGATCTGCTGCAGGCATTGGACGGCCTGTACCTGCCCGACGATGGCCAGGCGATCGAACAGCTGCGCGAGCGCGAGCGCCAACGCGCCACCTTGCAAGGCTTGTTGGATGGCGGGCTGCGCGCCGCTGGCGGGGTGGTGACCTGGAAGGGCACCACGTTGTCGCGCACGCAGCTGCCGGCGGTGATCGCCGACCTGGACGACGAGCTGCGGGTGCTGCGTGCGCGCGTCAGCGGCCACGATCAGCGTTGCCGCAGCGTGCATCTGGCGGCTGCCAACCGCATCGGCGGCGGCTGGCCGGCGCTGCTGCGCGGCTACCTGGCGGTGCTGCATTACACCGACCACACCATCGCCGATCTGGAAGACGCCAACCTGCTGTACCTGCAGACCTTCCACGCCGTGATTGCCGATGGCCGCGTCTCGGCCAAGGAATTGCGCCAGCTGGTGGCGGCCTGCAATCAGGTGCAACGCGCGCTGCGTCAGGTGTACGCGCAGGCCGGGCAGGTGCAGTTGAACGCGCCGTTGGCGCACGCCCTGGGCAAGCCGCAGTGGTCGCAGTGCCTGCCGGAATTCGGTCTGGTCGAGGCCGACGACAACAACATCAACGCCTGGATGAAGGCGGCCGGTAGCTGGGTGCAGGTCACCCTGGACGCATTGGGCACGCTGCGCGATGCCAGCCTGGAAGAGTTGCTGCGTGCAGAAAACGCCGTGGCCGAGCGCCTGCGCAACGGCGACACCTTGCCAACCGACGACACGCCCCCGGCAGCGCCAGCCGATTACCCAATCCGCCTGCCGGGCGAGGTGCGCCAGCGCGATCTGCGGCAGAACCTGTGGCAGCGCTTTCTGGCCGCCGATGGCGTGTTTCCGTCGGTGGCGCGGGTGGCGGTGGCCGCATCGATCGTGGCTGGCGTGTTGTGGGCCGGCGGTGCGGTGGGCATGGCCGAAGTGGTCGCCTACAACGGTTTGCAGCAGACCGTGACGGTGGCCATCGACGGGCAGGCCGCCACCATCCCCGCCAACGGCCGGCATGTGTTTCGTCTGTCGGAGCGCTCGACCCACCATGTCGAAACTCGCACGGCCAACGGCGCGGCGATCGAACGTTTCGATGCGCCCAGTGGCGGCCACGGCGGCCAGTTCGCCTACAACGTGGCCGGTGCCGCGCTGCTGCTGAACTGGCGCGCCAGCTACGGCTCGGCCAGCGAAGACACCACGCGCAGCCTGAGCACTACACGCTGGGAACGCACCCAGGCGCAGGACATCTTCAGCGAGCCGCCGCAGAAGGTCAGCGGCAAGGGCGGCCAGTACCGCGACGTGCTGACGGCCGTGTCCGGGCGTTCGCCTCACGAGCTGTTGGGCGAGCTGGGCCCGGAGCGCGATCTGGCGCTGGCCACCGCGCACGCACGCTGGGACGATGCGGGCTCGGCGTATCTGGAGCAGTGGATGGAACAATTGCGCCGCGCCGCGCCACACACCGTGCCTGCGCTTCTGGCCGAGCGCCTGCAGCGCAACCCGCAAGATGTGGCGGCGCTGCGCATGCAGCAGGACATCGCCACGCCCGAGCAACGGGCGCAGGTGTGCGGCCAGCAGACCGCCGCTGCGCAGGCGCATCCGGATGCGCCTGCGTTGCAGTACGCGGCGATCCGCTGCCGCAGCGATACGCCCGAGCGCGACCAGGCGTTTGTCGCCGCACAGGCGCGCTGGCCGAACGACCCTTGGCTACAGCGCGCTGCAGCGGCCGTGCAGGTCGGTCAGCTGCATCTGCCGCAAGCCCAGGCGCTGTACGAACAGGCAGCGCGCGCGCCGGCACTGGCCGATGACGTGCTGCCGCTGCTGGCCCGTGTACAGCGCCACCGCGGCCTGGCGACGGACCTGCCGGGCATGGCGCAGCGGTCGCCATCGCTGGCATCGATCGTGGCACTGGAGGGCGGCGAGCGCACCCAGGGCACGCCTTACCACAGCTATTACGCCCTGGCCCACGGGCAACTGGACACGGCAGTGACAGAGGCGGCCGCCGATGCCGACGTGCAGGCGCGCATCGTCCGGCTCGCGGCCGCGTCCCGTGGCGCCAGCGCCGCATTGCTGCAGCAGGCACGCGTGCTACCCGAGCGCGCCGGGCTCGACGCCATCACTGCACCAAGCGCCTGGGCACTGGCCGCGCGCGAGGGCTGGCAAACGGATGCGTTGCGCGCGGCAACCCTGCAAGGCACCGGCGAAGATGGCGCCTACATCGCGCGGTTCTTCGACGCGGTACAGGCCGGCAGCAGCCAACAGCAGGCCGAAGCGGCATTGGGCGGCGTGAGCCTGGTCGGCCGCGGCCTGGCGTACACCATGGCGGCGGTACTGCTGGGCCAGCGCTGCCCGGATGCATGGCGGCGTGGCGCGCAGCAGTTGTTGTTTGCCAGCGAGCGCCCCTATCTGGGCTGATGCAGTGCCCGGTGTACGGCGATGCACTGGCTCAGGCGAGGGCGTGACGTCCCTCGCTCGGACACTGCCGGACGTAGCGCACGGGATGACGCCGCGTTGCCGACAGGACGCCAAGCAAAAAAACAACACCTGCGCTCGCCGTCGCGCGGGTGCGGACCGGCTGCGGCATGCCTTCCATTTCCGACACGCTTCCGGAAAGCCAGCAGGCGCTACGCGTCATCGCGCGTTTTTTCAGCGAGCATCTGGAGCTGCCGTCGCCGCAGTTTCGACGCGCAGCACTAACGCGCTGCTGACACCGGCTAGGCGCAATCCTTACATCTTCTCACCTAGGTTGAGGCCGACTGGCGCTGCACTTGCAGCGTCGACATCGACCAGGAGAAACCGGATGAGTCTGCAAATTCCTCAGGGCGCCTTGGTAGTGGTGGCCGACGGCGGCGAAGCCCGCTGGTTCACCAATACCGGCAACGAAGCCAAGGTCGTGCTGCGCCAGCACGCGCGCACCGACGTGCAGAACGTCGATGACGACGGCCCGGCCGGCAAGGCGCCGCAAGATCTCACCGAAACAGACCTGGACGAAATGACATTCGCCAAGCAACTCTCGCACGCCTTGAACGATGGCGCCTTGAAGCACGAATACACGCATCTGGTGCTGGTGGCCGACCCCACCACGCTGGGCCGCGTGCGCCCGCTGCTGCACAAGGAAACCCAGCAGCGCCTGGTGGGCGACCTGGCCAAGGATCTAACCAACCTGCCGCTGGAAGATATCCAGCGCGCCTTGTCGTAATCAAGCGGAGCATCCAGACGATGGGGTTCGTTCGCGAGTACGCCGCCCAGGCACCGGAACGCAGCGCGGTGGAGGCACAGGCCGGTTTGCAGGTCCTGGAATTCGGTACCGACTGGTGCGGCCATTGCATTGCCGCGCAGCCGCTGTTGCAAAAGCTGTTGGGCGGATACGACGCGATCGATTACCGCAAGATCGAAGATGGAAAAGGGCGGCCGCTAGGCCGCTCCTTTCGCGTCAAATTATGGCCCACCATCATCCTGCTGCGCGATGGGCAGGAATTGGCGCGTGCAGTCAGACCGCAAACGCGTGAGGATCTGCAAGACCTGTTATCGGTGCTGGATGCAGCCTGATTGCGCAACATCGTATCGCCCCGAGATGCGCTTGCACTGCGCTGAGAATGGCTCACGACAGTTGGGCCTGACGCAGGCGCAGCAGTTTTCCTATTCGCTGTAACAAGCGAGCATCCGATACGTCGTGCTGCTTCAGGTGCTACGCAGTGCAGAGCGTGCGCGACACCGTCGCAGCGGATGCGTAGAGTGAACGGGCACGTGCGCATCGCGCACCAGTACAGACGAATCGGCCAGAAACAAGGCGTTTTCCGCGCCTGGCGCCGTCGCGCCTGCATCAATCGACCGGCTGTAGTACCATAGCGCGCTGATCAAGCCCTTGGGCAATGCCCATCCCTTGGTCGTCTGTCCCGCAGCGCCGTTGAATCCACGCGGCCGTCCGGGAATGCCTCCGGTGTCATCCAGTGCAATGCGCTTGCGTGATGTGCCGTGTCCTGTGCGTTGCCAGGGCGAGCGGGTAGCGACGGCCTGCGCCCGGCGAGATATCCCGGGGGCAATTTACGGAGACCATAGATGCACGATGCCCGCGCGATGCGTTCGCACTTTGGCTGGTTCAAACGCCGCCGCCAGCTGCAACTGGATGAGGTCACCGTGGTGGACCGCAGCATGCTGCGCAGGGCCGTCGGCGCTGCGGCGCTCGGCAATGCGATGGAGTGGTTCGACTTCGGCGTGTACGGCTATCTGGCGGTGACGCTGGGCCAGGTGTTCTTCCCGGCAAGCGACCCCACCGCACAATTGATCGCGACCTTCGCCACCTTCACCGTGGCCTTTCTGGTGCGGCCGATCGGCGGCATGGTCTTCGGACCGCTCGGCGACCGCTACGGGCGCCAGAAAGTCCTGGCCGCCACGATGATCCTGATGGCGCTGGGCACCTTCAGTATCGGACTAATTCCGGCCTACGAGCGCATTGGCCTGTGGGCGCCTGCACTGCTGTTGCTGGCGCGCGTGCTGCAGGGATTTTCCACCGGCGGCGAATACGGTGGCGCGGCCACCTTCATTGCCGAATACGCCACCGACCGCAATCGCGGCCTGATGGGCAGCTGGCTGGAGTTCGGCACGCTGGGTGGCTACATCGCCGGCGCCGCCACCGTGACCGCCTTGCACATGAGCGTGACTCCGGCGCAGATGCTCGATTGGGGCTGGCGCGTGCCGTTCCTGATCGCCGGGCCGTTGGGGCTGCTGGGCCTGTACATGCGCATGAAGCTGGAGGAGACCCCGGCATTTCGCGCCCATACCGAACAATCCGAACAGCGCGAGCGGCAGACCGCCGCGCAGGGCCTGACCACGCTGCTGCGCCTGCATTGGCCGCAACTGCTCAAGTGCGTGGGCCTGGTACTGGTGTTCAACGTCACCGACTACATGCTGCTGACCTACATGCCCAGCTACCTCAGCGTCACGATGGGTTACGCCGAGAGCAAGGGCTTGTTGCTGATCATCCTGGTGATGTTGGTGATGATGCCGCTCAACATCGTCGGCGGCATGTTCAGCGACAAACTGGGCCGGCGGCCGATGATCATCGGTGCCTGCATCGCACTGTTTGCGTTGGCGATCCCGTGCCTGTTGCTGGTCGGCAGCGGCAACGATGGGCTGATCTTCGCCGGACTGATGCTGCTTGGCCTGGCCCTGGTGTGCTTCACCAGCTCGATGCCGTCCACCTTGCCGGCGCTGTTCTACACGCCGGTGCGCTACAGCGCGTTGTCGATTGCCTTCAACGTTTCGGTGTCGTTGTTTGGCGGCACCACGCCGTTGGTCACTGCCTGGCTGGTGGAGCGCACCGGCGACCCGCTGGTGCCGGCCTACTACCTGATGGGCGCAGCGGCGATCGGCTTGTTGACCATGCTGTTCGTGCGCGAAACCGCAGGATTGCCGCTACGCGGCTCGCCGCCGGCGGTGGCCAGCGATGCCGAAGCGCGCGCCCTGCTGCAGGCCGACAGCCCGGTGACGGTGGATGCGCAGTTGCCGGTTACCACCGCAGCCTCGATGGGCCAACCGCGCACGGCGTGAGTTGTCAGCTTTTCCGCACGACATGCGTCTGCGCCACAGGCGCATATCGTGCTGTTGCAGCAACCGGTGACATAACGCAAGACGCGATGCCGGCGACGGCGCTGCGCATCGCTGCCAACTTGAAGGCGGGGCGAAGGCCGAAATGGGCGAAGATGACGCGATGAGGGCTAACACACCGTCGCCAGCGACCGTTGGCAATCTGCGCAGCAGCTTTGTTGGCTGTTCTTGTTCGACACGCACAGGATGGATTGAAACTTCGCCAAGTTTCAGGTCGGCACGCTGTTGCACGTGATCGAGGTAGCGCGTTGACCGATGCTGCGGCTCGCCGCTGCCGCCTTTAGCGCGGGGTGTGCGGGTTCTGCGCTGGCAACTCGGGCATGTGCATATCGGCCGACGGCGCGCCTTCGCCGGTTTCCACATAGCGTTTGAGGCTGCTGCCGAGAAAGAAACGCCAGCCCCGCGCGCAGGCCTCCTTGCACGGCGAATCGCGGTAGCCGGACTGCACGAAATCCACCTGCGTGCCCTGGCTGATGGAGCGCAGTTCAAAGCGCATCACCGTGCCTTTCCAGGCATCGGTGTCGAGCATGTTGGAGTCGTGGCAGCGCCAGCACACCAGTTGGTGATCGGCGCCTTCATCGATACTCAGTTCCACGCGCCAGCCCTGCCGGCTCCAGTCCAGGCGCACCAGATCGTCGGCCAGGCTCACTTCGCGGGTCCACCAACGCGCAAGCTGCCTGGGCTCGGACAACGCAGCGGAGACCACTTCCGGCGCGGCGGCAATGACGATGCTGTGGCGGATCTCGCAATTCATCTGGTGAGCATTCGCTGCTTGGACGCCGATGATTTCCGCATTTTAACAGCCAATTGCGCTGCGGGCCCAACAGGGTCCAGTTCGCTTGTGCGGCACTCACATCGCGCTGGGTACCATCGGCTAGGTCCCAACCATGATGAGCAGGCATGACAACGCTTCCGATACCGGTGATGGACGCTGCCGCGCAGCGCGATCTGGCCACGGCCCACGCATTGCTGGAAAACCCCGGCGTGGCAGCGCAACTGGCCAATGCGCTGGGCGCGCCGATCGAGAGCCTGATCACCAAACGGCTTCCCAAGGTGGTGACCCGCAGCATCGACGGCGTGACCCGTCGCGCGCTGCAGGTGGCGATGAAATCGGCGTTGCTGAGCCTGCGCGGCAAGACCGATGCGCAGCAACCGGCATCCACGACGCGGCATGCGTTGGCGGTGGCGGTTTCCGGCGGCGCAGGCGGGTTCTTCGGCCTGCCGGGCTTGATGGTGGAGCTGCCGGTGACCACGACGGTGATGCTGCGCTCCATCGCCGATATCGCCCGTGCCGAAGGCGAATCGCTGCACGACCCGGAAACCGCGCTGGCGTGCCTGGAAGTGCTGGCGCATGGCGGCCGCAGTGCCAGCGACGACGGCGCCGAATCCGGCTACTTCGCAGTGCGTGCGGCGATGGCGCAGCAATTGAGCGCCGCGGCCAGCTACGTGGCCGCGCACGGCTTCGCCAGCAAGGGTGCACCGGCGCTGGTCTCGCTGGTCTCGCGCATCGCGGCGAAGTTTTCGGTCAACGTGGGCGAAAAACTCGCCGTACAGGCGGTGCCGCTGGTCGGCGCGGTCAGCGGCGCCACGCTCAATACCGTGTTCATGCGCCACTTCCAGGCGATGGCGCGCGGACATTTCATCGTGCGTCGGCTGGAGCGTCGCTTCGGCGAAGAAGCGGTGCGGCGTGCGTATGAGGCCTTGCCGCCGCGGTGATGCGTACCGCTGCATGCGAAGGTCAGGATAGCTGCGAGGTCATTGTGCAGTGGGTGCGCAGCCATGGATGACGCTCGCAACGCAATGCGGGCGAAGGGCAGCGGCATCCTGTCCACCGAACGGTTGCCGCCGAGCGATTCCTGCGCGCGACAATCGCCACAACCACGACAGATGCCGATGATGTCCAAACCGTTTTCGCCAGCGTCCGCGCGCAACCGCGACCCGATTCTCGAGGTACTGCGCACGCATTTTGCCGACCGGCAGCAGGTGCTGGAAATCGGTGCGGGCACCGGACAACACGCAGTGCATTTCGCTGCGGCGATGCCGTGGTTGCAGTGGCAGGCCAGCGATCATCTCGAGCATCTTGCCGGCATGCGGCAATGGCTGGACGAGGCGGCACTGCCGAACACGCCGCCACCGATTGCACTACAGGCCGTGTCCACGCCCACGCCCGGGCTCGCACCGCCGCCCAGCCTGCCGGTGCTGGGTGGCGGCCAGCACGGCTTCGATGCGATCTACAGCGCCAATACCTTGCACATCATGGGCTGGCCGCAGGTGCAGGCCTTGTTCGCCGGATTGCCGGCGGTGATGGCGCCCGGTGCGGTGCTGGCGATCTACGGGCCGTTCAACCGCAATGGGCAATTCACCAGCGACAGCAATCGCGCCTTCGACGCCATGCTGCGCGAGCGCGACCCTGCCTCGGGTATTCGCGATGCCGAAGCGGTGGATGCCTTGGCGGCATCGGTGGGGTTGCAGTTGATCGACGATGTCGCGTTGCCGGCCAACAACCATTGCCGGGTATGGCGGCGCGTGACGGTGGTGAGTTGAATCGCCGGCACTGCTGAGCGTAGTGGATGGGCATGTTGTTGGGTCGGCGCAACGTCTCACCGTGTAGCCTGCGCATCTGCCTGCGGAGGCCAACGCGCGTGCGTAATACGATGCGCAAATGACGCACCCGCAAGCCGTCTGCTTTGAATCGCATCGCGAGATTCGAGACCACGCGTGTCTCCGTGCAGTAGGCTATTGCGCCCTTGGCAACGTCAATCTGCAACGCTGCCTTTCATACGTTCAAGCGCTTGTTACGGCACCCGTTGCGAAGCTCGCCTTCGCTCAAACCACCACAGCGCTGCGGCCACGCTGAGCCAGGCCAGCAGCCACGGCCAGCGCGCGCCGGGTCGTGTGGCAGGTGTGGCGATGGGGGCGAAGGGAGTGCCGCCTGTCAGCGCACTGGTCGCTGCGCGCAGTTGCTGGGCGTACATGGCTTGCGCGTCGTTGGGCGCGCGCACATAGAGCCAGCGTTGCGTGCTGCTGCTCTCCAGGCGATGCCAGCCGGGGGTTGCCGGCCAGTAGCCGGCACAACGCGGCCCATTGCCATTGCGCTCCGGCAGTAATGGGTGGCGCGCCCGGTCAGGGTCGGTCGCCAAGGCGTCGGCGCGCAGGTCGCACAGCGTGATGCGTTGTTGCGACCAGCCTTCCTGCACCGGGGTGGGTAGCGCACCGCCCGGGCGGGCGACCGCGGCAGATAACTGCGCCCAGAGCGCGGCGTGCAGATCGCTGCGGCCGGCCAGCACCAGCGCGAAGCTGTCTTCGACCAGGCCGATGCCGATGCGGCCGCGGCCTTGGGCGCGCCACCAGCCCAGGGCGCTGCCATCGTCGGCGCGGGCGGCGATCAGGGCGTCGGTGGCTTGCGGTTGCAGGTCGCGACGTTGCAGCGGCGCCAGCGTCGGGGCGTCGCCGGGGCTGCCGGCAGGGTCGGCAGGTGCGGCCGGCGGCGAGAGTCGCTGCGGTGCGGGCACCGGGCGGCTGGTGCTGCCGCCGCTGACGCCGAGGCCGAGCTCGGCCAGGGCGGTGCGTGTGCCGGCGTCCAGCGGCCCGTCGGTGCGCACCAATACACCCAGGCCGCGCTGGATCGCGGCGCGCATGGTCTGGCGCTGCGCAGTGCCCAGTGCGACCAGGCGGCGCGGGTCGACGATCAGCAGGTCCAGCCGGTCCAGGCTGGCCGCATCCAGCGCGGCGCCTTCGCCGAGCTGCACCCCGGGGCCGACCGCGATCTGGCTACGCACGTCCAGCCCGGCATCGCTGGCCCAGCGGCGCAGGTACTTCAGTTCCGGCTGCGGCGCGCCGGCCAGGAGCAGCACGCGCATAGGCGGCACGGCAGCGATCAGCACCGGCACCTCCACGCGGCTACGTTCGACACCATTGGCATCGCGTGCACGCACGGCGAACAGCACCTGGCCCGGCGCGCGCGCCAGGCCGCGCAGGCGCACGCGGCCGGCGCGGTCGGCCACGGCGCTGTCCACCACCTGCCCGGCCGGATCGAGCAGTTCCACGCGCGCGTCGGGTAGGCCTTGCACCTGCGCGGCCACCGCAATGGTGTCGCCCGGGGTCACTGGCGGCGGTGGCGACACCGCGACCACGCCGCGTGGGGCGGGATCGAGCTTCAGCCGCAGCGGGATGTTCAGGCCCTCACGGTCGCGGGCGGGCAGGCCGCTGCCATGCACGACCAGCGCCGTGGTGCCGGGTGCGCGCCGCAGTGCGGTGGCCAGGTCCGGCACACGCATCACGCCCGGTAATGCAGGTGCCTCGGGCAAGGCGACCCAGCGCGCCAGGTCGCCAGTGGAAACCTGCCCGGCGGCGGTGCCGGCGGTGGCGACATGCAGTTCCCCATCGGTACCGGCGCGTGGCGGGGGCAGCAGCACCGGATAGAGCAATGCAGCGAGCAACGGTTGGGCGGCGAGCAGCAGCCAGAGCCGGGTGCGTAAATACGGTTGCCGTTGGTGCGCCCGCACCAGGCGTATGCAGCCGATGACGGCGATCAGCAGCAATGCCGCGCCGAGCAACCAGGGCAAGGAGAGCGTCATGGTTGGTGCTCCCGGCGCAATGCGTCCAGAGAGCGTCCGTCGTGCAGCGTTGGCGATGCGGTCCTTGCGCACGACAGCGGACCGCTTGCTGCCAGGTCTACAGACACCGTCGGTCCGAACGACCGCTGCACCGGAAGAAGGCGGATCGGGGTGGGACTCACGGCTGCATCTCCTGCCGCAGCGCATCCAGGTAGCGCTGGCCGCGCGGGTCGGGCGCGGCGCGGCGGTGTGGTGCTGCCGGCGGGGCGAGCAGGGTGCGCCAGACCTGGGCGCGCAGCTGGGCGCGGCAACGGGCGCAATCGGGTTCGGCGCGCAGGGTTTCCACGGCGGCGGCCAGGCCCAGCGGGTCGTGCAGGCGGTCTTGCTGGGTCTGCAGCCACTGCGCGTAACGGGCCAGGGTGGCGTCGGACACGGGGGCTGCCTCGCCCAACGCATCCCAGAGCTGCAGCGCGGACGGGTCCGGGTCCGGGCGGGTGTCCAGCCCGGCGGCGCGGTCGCCCAGGCCGGTGCGATCGCCGCTCAGGCGGCGGCTGGGGTCGATCGGCGGCAATTGCGTGCCCACGCGCGCCAGGTAGATGCGTTCGGCCTGCTGCACCTGCTTGATGAAGCCCAGCGCCTTGTTGGCGTACGGCAGCGCGCGCTCGGGGTGGCCCTGGCGCAGCTCGCCTTCGGATTGCCACATCTGGTCCAGCGCGGCGCGCAGCAGGGCGCGGGTCTGCGGGTCGAGCAGGGTGGCGGCTTCGGCGTGGTCGTGGGTATGGCCGAATTCGGCCAGTACGTTTTCCGCCTGGCCGAAGCTGCTGCGCTCGGGCCGGCCGTTGCTGCCGCCGTGATCGTGGTCGTCGTCCAGTGCGGCAGCGCCGGGTGTGGCGGCGTGGGCGTCATGAGCGTGATCGTCGTGGTCATGCCCGGCGTGCGTGTCCGAAGCAGCGCCGGGTGCGCTTGGCGCATCGGCTGTGGGCATGTCGGCGGTGGGCAACTCGTCGGCCGGGGCGTCGCTGGTGGGCGGCGCGTCGGCAGTCGGCGGCCCTTGCGGCGCGCCCTCGCTTTCTTCGCCCAGGAACTGGCCGTAGCGCAGCCGCAGCAGGCGCTGGTCCACGCCGATGGCGTCCGAGCGCTTGAGGAAGGTGGCCGCGTCCAGGCGCGGTTTCTCCTTCAGCAGCGCCTCGGCGTCGATGATGATCTGGCGCTGGCTGCGGAAGTAGGCCGGCAAGGTCTGCTTGACGCTGGCTTCCAGGCCGGCGGCCATGGTTTGTTCGGGCGGCGGCCAGCGCAGGATCACGCTGGCGCTGCGGCCTTCCTGCGGGCCGGGCTGGCGGGTGTCGTGGACGATGAGCTGGGCAATCAGGTCGTCGCCCGCGGCCATGCCCAGCGCGTGCGGCTCCAGGGTGATGGCGAAGCCGCGTTGCCTGGCCGGGCCACTGCCGGTCAGCGTGCGGCGCTGGGTGCTGAAGGTGATGTTTTCGCCGCTGCCCTGGGCCAGAGTGAGGCGCAGCTCGGCGTTGGTGGCCACCGCGTAGTCGTCGCTGGCCTCGAAGCGCAGCGTCCAGGTGCGGGCGGCCGGGGACCACAGCACCAGGCTCTGCTCGGGCGCAAGCACGCGCACCTGCGGTGGGCGGTCGGGCAGCACGTCCAGTCGATGCAGCTGGCGGTCGGCCGGCGCGCCGTCGATGAGGATGCGGTACAGGCTGGCGCGCTCGGCGACCCAGTGGCCTTGCCAGATATCGCCACGGCCTTGCCGGGCCAGCGCGACGGTGCTGCCGTCGGTGAGCCGCACGGCCACGCTGCGCGGCGCGGGGCCGACCTGCAGTTGCCAGTCCAGCCGGGTGCCGGCCGGCACTTTCGCATCCAGGCCGGGCAGGCGCGCGGCGGGCAGACCGGTGTAGGCCGGCGGGCTGCTGCGCAGCTGCGCCTGCCGCAGCGTGGGCGCGCCGCTGCTGGCACGCGCGGCGGCCACGCGGTCGGTTGGCGGGGTGCGGTGGGTGGCCGGTTGTGGCCACAGCAGCAGCGCGCCACAGGCGAGCACGCCCAGCACGCTCCAGGGCCAGGCGCGGCGCCACGGCCAGGCCGGGCGCAGGTCGCGCGGGCTGCTGCGCAGGCGCTGCTCCAGCCGTTGCCGTTGCAGGGTCTGCAGCGGGCCGAGCCGGGTGGCCGGGGCGAACAGCAAATCGCTGCTGTCTTCCAGATCTGCATCGCGATCCAGCCGGTGGATCAGCCAGCTCTGGTCGAGCCGCCGCGCGGCCAGCAGCGCCACGCCGCCCAATGCCAGCAGGCCCAGCAGCAGCGCCACCACGGCTGCCTGCGCACCGGCGCGCCACGCCAGCGCCGCCGGCACCGCCGCCAGCGGCAGTCCGAACAGCAGCACGCCTGCGGCCTGTCGCCGCCGTGCCGCCTGCCACGCCCGCTGCAGTGCCGGCGTGCTCATGCGGGAGTGGACCGGCGCGGCGCGGTGGCCAGCCAGCGTTCGAGCGCGAACAGCAGCAGCACCAGGCCGATCAGCCACGGCGCCAGCGGCCACGGCGCCGTCGTCAGGCGGCTGGCGGCACCGCGATGCGGTTGCTGGGTCTGTGCCAGCGCGCGCTGCGGTGTGGGCAGCGGCTGCAGGGCGTCGTGCAGGCGGGTGGGGAAATCGGCATCCAGCAGCGCCGGCAGTTGCTGCGGCTGCAGCGGTGCGGCCCAGCGCAACACGCGTCCGCGGCCGAGCGCTGCGGCGTCGAGCAATGGCTCGCCCGACGTAGCCTGTTGCACGGGCTGCAGTGTCGCGGCGAGGTTGGGCGGGACGGGTGTCTGCGCTTCCAGCACCAGCCTCCCACCGGCTGCGACCCAGGCCATCACCGGCGCCGGTGGGGCACTGCGCGAGAGCCATGCCACCACGGTGCCGGGCTGCCAGCGCGAAGGCTGCGCATCGGCCGGCGTGCTCACGGGCAAGCTGCCCGGCAGCGCCCAGGCGGCGTGTACGGCGCGCAGATAGCGCAGGGCCGGCGCGGCGCTGTCGTCGGCAATCGCCTGCAGGCGCAGCGGCGCGGCAGCGGCGGGCGCCGCAAGCGGCGACTGGCCGGGCACGATTTGCCACCGCACCTGATGCGACAGCTGCAGCCGTTGCGCATCCAGCGGGCCCCACTGGGCCGGCACGATCACGCTGAGCGCCGCATCTGGCGGCAGGCTGGCATCGAGCTCGCGCAACAGGCTGGAGACCGGTTGCGTCGCGCCCGCGGGCCTAGCGAGTGTCTTGTGGGTATCGGCATTGGTATCAGCATCGACCGGCGGGAAGCCCGGCGCCAGCCATACCCATTGCGCGTCCGCGGCGTGGCGCAGCTGGCGTGCGGCGGCCACATCCACCCCCGGGCTGAGCGCAATGCGTGGGCGTGCATCGTCATGGCCGCGCACGGCCGGCTCGGCCAGCAGCAGCGCCACGGCAGCGAGCAGCAGCAAGCGCACCAGCAGCAGCGGCCATTCGTCCAAGCGCACGTGGTGGCGTGGGCGCGGCAGCGCACGCAACCAGCGCAACGCGGCGAAGTCGGTCGGCCGGTGTTCGCTGCGCCGGGCCAGATGGATCAGCAGCGGCAGCAGCAACGCGGCCAACGCCGCCAGGCCGGCGGGGAAAAGCAACAGCAAGTTCATCGCGGCACCCGCCTGGCGACATGCTCGCGGCCGACCTGCCAGCTCATCGCTGCGCGCCTTGCCCGAACAACTGGCGCAACGCCGCGTCGGGTGCAGCGTCCAGATACTGCAGTGCATGTGCGATGCCGGCGGCCCGCCAGCGCGCCTGTTGCGCGCGCTGTGCAGCACCGAAGCGTTGCAGATAATCGGCGCGCATGGCCGCGCCATCGCCCAGCAATTCTTCGCCGGTTTCCGGATCGCGAAACCGATGCCCGCCGCTGAAACCGAAATCGCGTTCGTCGCAGGTCAGCACCTGCAGTTGCATGACCTGGCGGCGTGCGGCAGCGAGTTTTTCCAATGCAATATTCAGGTCTTCGTCGAAGCCATCGCCGATCGACAGCACCAGCGCATGCGTGGCGATGCGTTCCCACAGCGGGCGTACGGCGGCCATGCCCGGCCAACGCCCCCCAGCGCGCAATCCATGCAGGGCCAGCCATAGCCGGTCGCGTTGACGCGGCCCGGCGCCGGCCGGCACTGCCACCAGCCCGCCGCCGTGTACCGCGAACAGGCCGACCTGATCGCCCTGCTGCAGCGCGATCTCTGCCGCGCAGGCCGCCAGCGTCGCCATGGTGTGCAGACGCGTGCCGCCGGGGCGCGCGTGATCGGCCTGGCCGGCGGAGGCAGTGGCATCGAGCAACAACCACAGCGTCAGCGGGCTTTCGCGCTCGGCTTCGCGCACGAAGAAGCGGTCCGAGCGCGCGTAGAGCTTCCAGTCGATCTGGCGCAGCGCATCGCCCGGTTCATAGGCGCGGTATTGCGCGAATTCCAGCCCGGCGCCGCGGCTGCGGCTGGCGTGTTGGCCGATGCCGTGCGCACCCTGTGCGTGACGCGCACGCAGCTGCAGACCACGCAGGCGGCTGCGTACGTCGCTGGGAATCAATGCCGGCACGTCCACGCTCACGCCGCGCTAGGCCTCACGCCGGGAATGGCACGGCACGCAGCAATGCGGCGACCACGTCGTCGGCTGTGCGTTGTTCGGCCTCGGCCGCGAACGAGAGCAACAGGCGGTGGCGCATCACCGGTGCCGCAAGCGCCACCACGTCTTCGCGGGTGGCCGCAAAGCGGCCATGCAGCAGTGCGCGCGCCTTGGACGCCAGCACCAGCGACTGCCCGGCGCGCGGGCCGGCGCCCCATTTGATCCACTGGCGCACTTCGTCGCTGGCTTGCGGGCCGGGACGGCTGGCACGCACCAGCCGGTTGATCCAGGTCAGCAACTCCGCGCCCACATGCACCTGCCGCACATGCTGTTGCAGCGCCTGCACGCTAGCGGCATCCATCACCTTGGGCACCTGCGCGCTTGCGCTGCCGGTGGTCTGGGTAAGGATGTCGCGCTCTTCCTGCTCACTGGGGTAATCCACCCGCACATGCAGCAGGAAGCGGTCCAGCTGCGCTTCGGGCAATGGGTACGTGCCGGCCTGTTCGATCGGGTTTTGCGTGGCCAGCACGAAGAACGGCGCCGGCAGCGCATAGGTGGTGCCGGCATAACTCACCGTGCGTTCGCTCATCGCTTCCAGCAATGCGGCCTGGGTCTTGGGCGGGGTGCGATTGAGTTCGTCGGCCAGCAGCAGATTGGTAAAGATCGGCCCTTGCTGGAAGCGAAAATGCCGATGCCCGGTGCCGTGGTCTTCTTCCAGCAACTCGGTGCCCAGGATGTCGCTGGGCATCAGGTCGGGGGTGAACTGCACGCGGCGGAACTGCAGGTCCAATGCCTGCCCCAGCGAGCGCACCAGCAGCGTCTTGCCCAGGCCCGGCGCGCCTTCCAGCAGGCAATGGCCGCCGGCGAGCAGGCCGATCAGCAATTGCTCCACCACCGCGTCCTGGCCCACCACCGCCTGGGCCAGGGCGGCGCGCAGCGTGCCCAGCTGGGAGAGCTGCGCGGCGAGGATGTCGTTGTTGGGGGAGGTCATGGGCAAGTCTCGCTATAGGGTTGCTGGTGTAGGAGCGCGCTTGCGCGCGACGCTTCACCGGTACATCTTCATCGCGCGCAAGCGCGCTGCAAGGTGTCGATCAAAAGGCATCGCGATCGACATGCGGCGATCAATTGGTCAGCGCATACATCACGATGTTCACGCCGAACTTGGTGTTGTCTTCGGCCAGAAAGCGCTTGTTGCGCCAGTCGTAATCCCACTCACAACCGTAATCCTTGTTGCTGTAGAGCACCCCGAGGCGGCCATCGATGCTGATGCCTTTGAGATAGTCGTGCACCAGGTCGTCGCCCCAGCCATTGAGCTCGAAACCGGTTGCCGGCGGGCCATCGGGAAAGGTGAAGAATGCGCGATAGAGCCGATGGTTCTTGGGAAGTTTCTGCAACGCCGTCTTGCCGAAGATCGAGGTCATCTGCGCTTCGAACGAGGTGGCGAACAGGCCATCGATATCGTGATTGCAGTCGTCCACGAATACGAAGCCGCCGTTACGCACATAGCGCTCGAAATTGCGCCGCTCGGCCGGATTGAACTCCACCAGCTTGTGCCCGGACAGATAGCAGAACGGTGCCTGCAACATGCGCGGGTCGGCCAGATCCAGCACGTGTTCCTGCGGATCCACGCGCAGCTGGGTGTAGTCGATCAACGAGGTGATCAGGTTGGACGGCATGCGCGCATCCACATCCCAATCGCCGGAGTCGTAGCGCAACCGGGTGAACCAGAAATCGTAATTGCCGGCCGCCCGCGCGCGCTGCGGCAGCGCCAACGCAGCGACGCCACCAAGCAACAGGCCAAGGAAATGGCGGCGCGGCGCGGACGGCGCCGAGGCGCGTGGACCGGAAACGGGAGGTGCAGGAAAAACATCAGGCTGCGGAGAGCTTGCTGCGCTCTCCGAATCCCGACTCCCGACTCCCCAATCCCGGTCTTCAGTCACACCGCATCCGACAACGAGGTAAACGTGAAGTCCCGCAGCCGCATCGGCGGAATCATCATCACGAAGTTGGATTCGTCGCCGGCCACGCGCACCGGCTTGCCCAATTCGTCGATGTTGTTGAGCATGATCACCGGCGATTCGTTGAAGCGGAAATTCTTCACCGGGTACTTGATCTGGCCGTTCTCGATGTAGAAGGTGCCATCGCGGGTGAGCCCGGTCAGCAGCACGGTCTGCGGGTCGACCATGCGGATGTACCAGGTGCGCGTGACCAGAATGCCTTTCTCGGTGCCACGCACCAGCTCGGCGATGTTCTTGTCGCCGCCGGCCATCAACAGATTGCCCGGCTCGCCGACCGCACGCTTGCCGTTTTTCTGCGCCCAGAAGCGCGAGTACTGCAGGTTGGCGATCTTGCCGTTTTCCACGATGGCCATCTTTTCGCGCGGCAGGCCTTCTTCGTCCCACGGCATCACTGCCGCACGCGGGTCCCACGGGTCGGCGGTGATGTTCACGCGCGGGTCGTAGACCTGTTCGCCGAGCTTGTTGCCGCCACCTTTCTTGGACAGGAAGCTGCGGCCTTCGTCGGCGCGGCGCGCGTCGAAGAAATTCATCATGAAGGAGATCAGGCCTGCGGCCGCCGCCGGCTCCAGGATCACCGTGTACTTGCCCGGCTCCAGCGCCTTGGCTTCGGCCGAATCGCTGGCCTTGCGCATCGCGATGCGGATGTCCTGCTCGGCCTTGAAGTCGGCGGCATCCTTCAGATTGCGGCCCACCCAGCCCGAGCCGCGGCCATCTTCGGTGCGCACGGTGCAGGTGTAGTCGAAGCGCGCACCGCGCTGATAGCCAAAGTTGCCCTTGCTGTTGGCAAATGCGGTAAAGCTCTGGCCGTCTTCGAGGAAGCCGGCCGCGATCAGGCCCTTGCCCTTGCACGGGGCGATCGAATCGGCGGCCACCTGCGCGCGGAACGCCGGATCGATCGCTGCCGTGGATTCGCTGAAGGTGGGGCTGGGCCTGTAGGTCTGCTTGTCGACCGCCGGCATGAATTCCGGGTTTTCCGGTGCCAGCTTGGCCAGGTCTTCGGCACGGCGCACCACGCGCTCCAGCGAGGCGTCGTCGAACTCGTTGATGGTGGCCACGCCCACCCGCTTGCCGAACGCCACCTGCACCTGCAGGTCGGTGTTGTCGACGATGCCGCTGGTGGACACGTTGTTGAGCGCAAAACGGATATTGCCGTCGATCGAGCCGGTGAGGGTGGCGGTGCACTCGTCGGCCTTGGACAGCTTGATGACCTTGTCCAGGATGGCCTTGGCCTGCGCTTCGGTAAGGATGCTCATGTGGGTTTCTCCTGTCAGCCGAGCGAGCGGGCGGTGCTGATGACGTTGATGCCATCGAAGCGGGCGGTGGACGAACCGTGCGAGACCGCCGAGACCTGGCTCGGCTGGCCCTTGCCGTCGAAGAACGAACCGCCCAGGCGGTAGTCGCGCTGGTCGGCCACGGCGCTGCAGGCGTTCCAGAATTCCGGCGTGCGGATCTGGTAGGCCACGTCTTCGAGCATGCGGGTGATGGCGCCGTTCTTGATTTCGTAGAACAGCTGGCCACCGAACTGCGCGTTGTAACGCTGCTGGTCGATGGAGAACGAGCCATCGCCGATGATGTAGATGCCGTTTTCCACGTTCTTGATCAGATCGCTCACGCTCAGCGGCGTCTTGCCGGCGGCCAGCGACACATTGGCCATGCGCTGGAACTGCACGCTCGACCACGAGTCGGCATAGCAGCAGCCATCGGAGGCGGTCTTGCCCAGGATATGCGCCTGATCGCGGATGGCCTGGTAGTCCACCAGCTTGCCGTCGCGGATCAGGTCCCACTGCTTGGTCTTGACGCCTTCATCGTCGTAGCCCACCGCGCCGAGGCTGCCTGCTTGCGTCTTGTCGGCGAGGATATGCACCTTGTCGCTGCCGTACTGGAAACCGGCCTTGAGCTTGTCCAGCGTGGCGAAGCTGGTGCCGGCGTAATTGGCTTCGTAGCCGAGTACGCGGTCCAGCTCCAGCGGGTGACCGATCGACTCGTGGATGGTGAGCCAGGTGTGCGAGGGATCCAGCACCAGGTCGTACTTGCCAGGCTTGACCGACGGCGCCTTGAGCTTTTCCTGCGCCTGTTTGGCCGCCGCAATCGCATCTTCCTTCATGTCGTACGACAAGCCGTAATTGACCACGCCGTTGGGCGAGACGAACTTGCCGGAGGCGGCGCCATCGAGATATTCATAGCCCAGCCCCATCGGCGCGGACAACCCGTCGCGGGTGCGGAACTTGCCGCTGGCCTTGTCGATGGCGGTGACGCTCATCGGGGCCCAGATGCGGTGCACGTCCTGGTCGATGTAGGAGCCGTCGGTGCTGGCGAAATATTTCTGCTCGTTGACCACGAACAGCATCGAGTTGACGAAGTTGGCGCCGGCCGCCGTGGCGGCGGCATTGACGCCCAGCAGCAGGTCCACCTTGTCCTTGATCGGCACGTCCATGGCGTTTTTCTTGATCGGCGTCTTCCAGCTCACCTCGCCCACGCCCGGCGTCGGCGCCAGTTGCACCGGCGTGCCCTGCACCTTGGCATTGGCCTTGGCGATCGCCGCGGCCTGCGCGGCGGCCTTGGCCACGCCCTGCTCGGTGAGCTCGTTGGTGGCGGCAAAGCCCCACGCGCCGCCCACGATGACGCGGATGCCGGCACCGATGGACTCGGTGTTGACCACGTTCTGCACCTTGTCTTCGCGGGTGATCACGAACTGGCGCAGATAGCGGCCGATGCGCACATCGCAATAGCTCGCTCCGGCCTGACGCGCCGCGTTCAAGCCGGCATCGGCCAGACGCTTCTTGCGGCCCACATCGAAGGGCGTGAGCAACTGCTCGGCGGCAATGGCCTTGCCGAAGTAAGCCGGCACGATCAGCCCGCCCATGGTCAGCCCGGTGAGGGCCAGGAAATCACGTCGCTGCACGGGCAACTCCCCAATAGTCCCGCGCGGCGCGCAGGTGGTGTGGTGACACGCACATGGCTCTGCGCGCGGTATCGGCCGATTCTTGCCGGGCGATGAACGCTGCGTCAAATGACTTTCGGCAGGGGTGCATGTGCAAACGTTGGCCCGTATGAAGCCGGTGGCACTCCCGGCTTGCGTTGATGCGTGGCGAGCGCGGCTGGCAGTGCGATGACTATTGCCGCGCGTTGGAGACGCAGACTGATTTCTTTCTCAACGAAGGCCGAGCAACAAAAGAGCTTTACCAGACCACCGACCAACTGTCTGGCGCGGTGAGGGCAACGTAGCTTGGACTGACCAGGTTTGGCGCATGCCAAGCGAGTGCAACAGATGAAATCGTAGCGTTTTGATGTGACTAGAAACATCAATCGCAGCGCAACTGATCCACCGACAATCACCCCAACGAACGCGCGGTATTGATCACATTGATGCCATCGAAGCGCGCGGTAGACGCGCCATGCGACACCGCCGAGACCTGGCTCGGTTGTCCCTTGCCATCGAAGAATGAGCCACCCAGGCGGAAATCGCGTTGATCGCACACCGCGCTGCAGGCATTCCAGAATTCCGGCGTGCGGATCTGGTACGCGCCATCTTCCACCAAGCGCGTGACCTGACCGTTTTCGATCTCGTAGAACAACTGCCCGCCGAACTGCGCGTTATAGCGCTGCTGATCGATCGAATACGAACCGCGCCCATGGATGTACAAGCCGCGCTCCACGTTCTTGATCATCTCGGCAACCGCCAACGGCGTCTTGCCCGGCGCCAACGACACATTGGGCATGCGTTGGAATTGCACGTTCGACCACGAATCGGCGTAGCTACAGCCATCGGACGCGGTCTTGCCGAGCAGGTGCGCCTGATCGCGCGTGCACTGGTAGTCGACCAGGATGCCGTCCTTCACCAACTCCCACTGCTTGGTCTTGACGCCTTCATCGTCGTACCCCACTGCACCCAGGCTGCCAGTCTGCGTTTTGTCGGCGAGGAAGGTCACCGCATCGCTGCCCCAGCGGTAACCGGCATCGCGCTTGTCCAGTGTGGCGAAACTGGTGCCGGCGTAGTTGGCCTCGTAACCGAGCACACGATCGAGCTCCAGCGGGTGCCCGACCGACTCATGGATGGTGAGGAACAGATTGCTCGGGTCGATCACCAGATCGTACTTGCCCGCCTTTACCGACGGTGCGGCGAGTTTGGCGCGCGCCTGTCTGGCCGCGGCGATCGCATCTTCGCGCGCGTCGTAACTGTGCCCGTAACCGATCAGCCCGCCCGGCAACTGGTGCTTCTGCTTGGCATCGCCATCCAGATATTCGTAGCCCATGCCCATCGGCGAGGACAACCCGTCGCGGGTGCGGAACTTGCCGCTGGCCTTGTCCACTGCGGTGACGGTGAACGGCAGCCACAGCCGATGCACGTCCTGATCGATATACGAACCATCGCTGCTGGCGAAATATTTTTGCTCGTTGATCGCAAACATGCGCGAGGCCACGAAGGTGGCGCCGGCGTTGAGCGCAGCGGCGTTGACGTCCATCAGCAGCGCCACCTTGTCCTGCAGCGGCACTCCCATGGCGTTTTTCCTGATCGGTGTCTTCCAGCTGACCTGCCCGGCCGGCGTCACAGGCGCCAATTGCACCGGCGTGCCGCCCAAGCGCGCATTCGCCTTGGCAATGGCCACCGCCTGCCGCGCGGCGGTGGCCACGCCATCGCTGGTCAGCGTGTTGGTGGCCGCGAACCCCCAGGCGCCATCGGCCAGCACGCGCACGCCCACCCCGCTGGATTCGGCATTGACCACGTTCTCCACCTGCGCCTCGCGCGTGATCACGAACTGGCGCAGATAGCGCCCCACGCGCACGTCGCAATAGCTGGCACCGGCGGCCTTGGCCGTGGTCAGTGCGCTATCGGCCAGGCGTCGGTTGCGCGCGGCATCGGCCGGGGCGAGCAGTTGCTCGGCAGCGATCAGCCGTGTGTGCGGCAGCAGCAACCCGGCGGCACCGATGCCGGACAAGGTGAGAAAGGTACGACGATCCACGTGCGGTCTCTCCAATCGATGCGTGCAGCGCGAGAGGCGCACACCAGTATCCGAGCGTTACCGCGGACACCGATTTGGTCAAGTGCTACCGGTCTTCGATCCAAGCAATTGCCTGCAATACAACTCGAACTAGCCTTGCAATAAGCGAACGCGAGCAAGCGGGACCCGCGTGCATGGCGGTCGCCCGCGACGATGCAGCGTTGCCCCGGCTGCGGATACAGCGGCGCTTTAGCGGGGCGTGCGCCGTCCATCGTGCGCAGGGAACATCCGATGACATCCCCGGATCACTGCGCTGCACATGGGCGCATGCGCATCATCGAACAGTGCCGCAAGCATGTTGACGCCGGCACTTGAGCGCAGTCTCAGCGCATCGCGCTGCGCCGAAGCTTTCGGTCCAGCAGATAGCCGAGTACGCCGCCCAATGTGATTGGCAGCAACGCGTAAACCGGAATGAAGATCAGCGCCAATGCCGACTGTGCATCGGCGCGTAAATCGAGGGTCGCATGTGCCCAGGCGAGCACTCCAAAGCCGATCAGGCACGGCACCAACAACGCAATCGGCCGGCGGTACAAGAAGCTGATGCCAAGCAGCGCACTCCAGGCGATCGCATTGAACCCACCCAACAACAGCCAACCGCCCAGGCCGACATCGGTGTATTGCCGTACCCACTCCAGTCCAAATGGCAAGCGTGCTGCGTACGGCAGCACCACGCCGGCGATCACAAGCAAGAGGCGAGCGCTAGCGAAGGTCATACACCGCTTTCCCTCTCTGTCGAAAAGAACACGCAACATCAAACACAGTATGAATGCACTGCCGGTGTCGTTGGTCGAATTGATCTGTCTGCGATGCCGTCGCTTGCGGGCCGGCTCGCAGTGGCCAGCGCTCAGGCCTGCCTGCATGGAGATGATCCATCAGCGGGGGTCATAAACCAAGACACCCGCGCGGGGCGGGTGTCTTGTTGGGATCCAGTTTGCGTGCCTTGCGAGCGGTACCCGCAGCCTTAGGCCTTGTCGGCATCCAGGTGATACCGCGTTGCTTCGGCCACTTCGTTCTTCGAGCCCAGGAACACCGGCACGCGCTGGTGCAGCTGTGTCGGCTGGATGTCGAGAATGCGTTCGCGCCCGGTGGTTGCCGCGCCGCCGGCCTGTTCCACCAGCATGCTCATCGGGTTGGCTTCGTACATCAGGCGCAGCTTGCCCGGCTTGCTCGGGTCTTTTTTGTCCCACGGGTAGATGAAGATGCCGCCGCGGGTGAGGATGCGATGCACGTCGGCGACCATGCTGGCGATCCAGCGCATGTTGAAGTCCTTGCCGCGCGCGCCGTCCTTGCCGGCCAGCAGGTCGCCCACGTAGGCCTGCATCGCCGGTTCCCAGTGGCGTTGGTTGGACATGTTGATGGCGTATTCGGCGGTGTCTTCGGGCACGCGCATGTTGGCCTGGGTCAGCAGGAAGCTGCCTTCTTCGCGCTCCAGGGTGAAGGCGTGGGTGCCGTGGCCCAGCGTGAGCACCAGCATGGTGCTGGGGCCGTAGATGCAGTAGCCGGCGGCGACCTGTTGGGTGCCCGGCTGCAGGAAGTGCTCGTCGCCCGGCTTTTCGGTGCCCTTGGGCGCGCGCAATACCGAGAAGATCGTGCCCACCGAGACATTGACGTCGATATTGGAGCTGCCGTCCAAGGGATCGAACAACAGCAGGAAATCGCCGCTGGGGTATTGGTCGGGCACCGGCTGGCTGTGGTCCATTTCTTCGGACGCGCACGCGGCCAGATGGCCGCCCCAGGCGTTGGCCTCGAGCAGGATGTCGTTGCTGAGTACATCGAGTTTCTTCTGTGCTTCGCCCTGCACGTTGCCGGTGCCGGCATCGCCGAGCACGCCGCCCAGAGCGCCCTTGCTCACGGCGATGGAGATGCGCTTGCAGGCGCGCGAGACGATGGTGATCAGCTGGCGCAATTCCGCATCGATACGGCCGGCGTGTTGCTCTTCGATCAGGAAGCGGGTCAGCGAGGGACGCGACATGGGAACGGGCAGCCTGTGTAGGAAGTGGGCCGCCATTGTCGCCATTGCAGCGTTAGATTTCGATCACTTGATGCGCGGTTTGCATCGCCGGTGATCGAATATGTGCGGATGGCGCATGCGATAAAGCAGGCGCTATCCCGCGCTACCGGCATCCAGCACGCCGTACGTCGGCGGGGGCAAGGCAACAGCAAGCAAAAAACCGGGAGGCCTGCGCGCTCCCGGCTTGATCGCGTCAGCCGATGTAGCCGATGAAGCTCCGCTGCACTACACCCGGCTGACAGTGGCCACGGCCTGGGCCACGTAGTCCAGGTTACGCTGGCTCAGTGCTGCCACGCAGATGCGGCCGGTGCCGACCGCGTAGATCGCGAACTCGTCGCGCAGGCGGTCCACCTGGGTCTTGGTCAGGCCCGAGTACGAGAACATGCCGGCCTGGCGCTGGATGAAGTCGAACTCCGGTGCACCCAGCGTGGCGAGTTTTTCCACCAGCCCGGCGCGCAGGGAATGGATGCGCTCGCGCATGTCGGTCAGTTCCTGCTCCCACAGATCGCGCAGCTCCGGGCTGGTCAGCACGCCGGCCACCAGGGCGGCGCCGTGCGTGGACGGGCTGGAGTAGATCGTGCGGATGATGCGCTTGACCTGCGACTGCACCGCCTTGGCTTCGGCGGCGGTGGCCGAGACCACCGACAGCGCGCCCACGCGCTCGCCATACAGCGAGAACGACTTGGAATAGGAACTGGCGACCACGTAGCTGTCGATGCCTTCGGCAGCCAGCAGGCGCACCGCATAGGCATCGGCCTCGATGCCCTTGTCGAAGCCCTGGTAGGCGATGTCGACGAACGGGAACAGGTTGCGTTCCTTCAACAGGCCGGCCACCTGCTTCCACTGTTCGCGGCTCAGGTCGGCGCCGGTGGGGTTGTGGCAGCAGGCGTGCAGCAGCACCACGGTGCCCGGTTCGAGCTTGGCCAGGTCGGCGAGCATGCCGTCGAAGTTCAGGCCATGGGTGGCGGCATCGAAGTAGGTGTAATCGACAACCTCGAAGCCGGCCGCGCCGAACACCGCGCGATGGTTTTCCCAGCTGGGGTTGCTGATGGCGATGGTGGCGGTGGGCAGCAGCTTCTTGAGCAGGTCCGCGCCCACGCGCAATGCGCCGCTGCCGCCGACGGTTTGCGAGGTCGCCACGCGGCCGGAGGTCACCAGCGCAGAGTCGGCGCCAAACAGCAGCTCCTGGGTAGCCTTGTCGTACGCGGCCAGGCCGTCGATGGGCAGGTAACCCCGCGGTTTGGCGTCCTGCGCGAGCTGCTGCTCGATCTTGTGCACGGCGCGCAACAGCGGGATGCGCCCGTTTTCGTCGTAATAGATGCCCACGCCCAGGTTGACCTTGTTGGGGCGGCTGTCGGCGTTGTAGGCCTCGGTCAGGCCCAGGATGGGGTCGCCTGGAACCTGTTCCACGTTTGCAAAGAAGGACACGGCATGACTCGCTGAAGGACGAAAGAGTGGGGTACTTCCGGATCGTTGACCGCTGCTGGGCCAAACCACTTCATCGTAGCAGCCCATGGCCGGCGTAGCATGCTTCGTTCCGTACGCAACAATGCACTGACAGTACGGATAAGGGACACTAGGTGCATGTCCAGACTCACCTTGTTGGCCGCCGCCTGCGGCCTGTTCGCCACGGGCGCCACATCGCCTGTCCTGGCCGCCGATCCGGCGCCGCCCGCCGCCACATCGATCCAGCGCCTGCCCGCCGTGCAGGTGGACGCCGCGCGCGTGCGCGGGGTGGACGACTTCGACCTGCCCGCCTCGTTCACCGTGGTGGCGGCCGATGACGACAACCGCCGCGGCGCGCAGGTGTCCGAGCTGCTGGACGGCATCCCCGGCCTGGTGGCGCGCGACCGCCAGAACTACGCGCAGGACACCCAGCTGTCGATCCGCGGCTTCGGCGCGCGCTCCACCTTCGGCGTGCGCGGCGTGCGGCTGTTGGTGGACGGCATTCCGGCCAGCATGCCCGACGGCCAGGGCCAGCTGTCGCACTTCAACGTGCTGGGCGCGCAACGGGTGGAAGTGCTGCGCGGGCCGTTTTCGGCGTTGTACGGCAACTCCTCCGGCGGCGTGCTGCAGCTGTGGAGCGCCGATGGCCAGCCGGACGACCCGTGGCGGCTGCGCGCCACCTACGGCAGCAACGCGACGGTCAACGTCGGCGCGCAAGTGCTCGGCCAGCAGGGCGCGGTGCATTACAACGTGGCCGCCAATCATTTCGACACCGATGGCTTCCGCGCCCATAGCCGCGCCAAGCGTGACTCGGTCAACGCCAAGCTCGGCTTCGATCTGGCCGAGGGCCGCCGGCTGGACCTGGTGCTCAACTATCTGGACGCACCCGACGCGCAGGACCCGCTCGGCCTGACCCGCGCGCAGTTCAATGCCGACCCGGCACAGGCCACGTCGGTGGCGACCCAGTTCGATACCCGCAAGTCGGTGCGCCAGTCGCAGGCCGGGGCCATCTTCACCCAGCGATTGGACGACCAGACGTTGCGCTTGATGGCCTACGGCGGCCAGCGCAGCGTGGAGCAGTTCCTGGCGATCCCGGTGGCGGTGCAGCGCAACCCGCTGCATTCGGGCGGGGTGATCGATCTGGACAGCAATTACGAAGGGGCCGATGCGCGCTGGGCCTGGCAGGGCGAGGCGCTGGGCCGGCCGCTGCAGCTGACCGTCGGCACCAATGTCGACCGCCAGCGCCAGCACCGCACCGGTTACGAGAACTTCGTCGGCGACACCCTGGGCGTCAAGGGCGCATTGCGCCGTGACCAGCGCGATGAGGTCGAGAACGTGGACCAGTTCGCGCAGCTGTGGTGGCAGTGGAGCGACCGCTGGTCGGCACTGCTGGGCGTGCGCCATAGCGACGTGCGCTTCGCGTCGGACGACCACTACATCGTGGGCCGCAATCCCGACGACAGCGGCCGGCGCGATTATTCGGCGACCACGCCGGTCGCCGGCATCGTGTTCCGTGCCGACGAGGATCTGCGTTTCTACGCTTCGGTGGGACGCGGCTTCGAAACGCCCACCTTCAACGAACTGGGCTACCGCAGCGATGGCGGCGCCGGCCTGGCGCTGGACCTGGGCGCGGCCACCAGCCGCAATTACGAAGTGGGCAGCAAGTGGCGCGCGCAAAGCGGCGCGGCGCTGGAATTTGCGGTCTTCCGCGCCGACACCGACGACGAGCTGGCGGTGGCCAGCAACACCAATGGGCGCAGCACCTATCGCAACATCGGCGCGACGCTGCGCCAGGGCGCAGAGCTCAGCTGGCAGCAGCCGATCGGTGCCACCCAGCAGCTGCAGCTGGCCTATACCTTCGTCGATGCCACCGTGCGCGATGGTTACCTCACCTGTGCCAGCAGCGGCTGCGCCACGCCCACCGCAGCGGTGGCCAGCGGATCGCGCCTGCCTGGCGTGCCGCGTCAGCAACTGTTTGCGCGCTGGCAATGGCAGCCGGCGCAATGGCAGTTGGCTGCCGAATCGGTAGCCTCCGGCGCCACCGTGGTCAACGACCTGGCCACCGAACGTGCACCCGGCTACGCGCTGGTGAACCTGGAAGCCTCCCGGCGCTGGAGCACCCCGCAGGGCGCATTGCGCACCTTCGCGCGCATCGACAATGTGCTGGACCGGCAGTACGTGGGCTCGGTCATCGTCAACGATGGCAACGGCCGCTACTACGAGCCCGGCCCGGACCGCACCTACACGGTGGGGCTGCAGTGGGATTTTGGCGGCTGAGCCGTCAATGGGCGGTGCGCGTTCAACAACACGTCCCGCCCGTAGGAGCGCCCCCGGGCGCGACAAAGCCGTCCCGCCAATGCGCGCGTCGTCACGGCGATGCGCATCCGCCAAACGGTCGGCCTGCAGCGTGATTTCGGCGGCTAATCCGGCCGCAGGCGGCGCGCATCCGACAACATGCACACCGCCCGTAGGAGCGCACCTGGGCGCGACAAGGCCATCCCGCCAACGCACGGTCTGCCATCGACATGCCACACCCGTGCCCACCACATCAGGCCCACCATGATCGTCATCGATCACGCCCCCGCAGACTGGTTTCTGCTGCGCGCGGACAACCGCTACTGGCTGGACATCAACTGCACGATCTCGGCCACCGGCTTCTCGCTCCTGCTGGCGTTGAACGCAACCGAGCAGGCCGACGTGCTGGCAGACGGGCACGCCGCCTGCGCACGGCTGGCCGCACAGGTGCAATGGCGGCCGCATGATTTTACCGCGCGTGATGTCGGCGCCAGTCACGGTGCGCAGGTCACCGCAGCGGTGCGGGCGTGGCGCGCGGCAGGCACCAGCAACGCTCGCGCATGAATTCATCGCGTCGGGCAAACCGCTTGCGCTGTTCGCCGCGCGCGGCTGCAATGCACCGCGTTGATGCAGCGGTGACTGCCGGCGATGCGATGCACTAAGCTTGCAAGCGCATTCCCCGCACAAGGATGTTTCCGTTGAACACGCGCTACGCCCCGATCGATTTCAGCGACAAGCTCGCCCTGCTGTCGCAGCACTGGTCCCCGCGTGTCGTCGCGGAAATGAACGACTACCAGTTCAAGCTGGTCAAGCTGCAAGGTGCGTTCGTGTGGCATCGGCATGCGGACACGGACGAGGTGTTCATCGTGCTGGACGGCAACATGACCATCGAATTTCGCGACGGCGTGGTGGCGCTGTCGGCCGGGCAGATGCACGTGGTGCCCAAGGGGGTCGAACACCGCCCGGCGGCGGAGCACGAATGCAGCGTGCTGCTGGTCGAGCCGCGCGGTGTGGTCAATACCGGCGATGCGGGTGGCGCATACACCGCAGACAACGACGTCTGGATTTGAGTGTTGTGCAACGGATACTGGTGCACGGCGGCCGATCCGGCGCTTGGTTGCGGAGCCCTTGCCCCGTGCGCGCAATGATGCGCTGCAGCGCAACGTCCACCACTGCGCGGGGAAAGACGGCTGCGCTGCAATGACGCAGCGCAACAGCGCATGACATGACATTGCGCTAGCGCTCGCGCGGGTATACACGTGCGCATCGGACCACCTCCGCAGGAGACCATGATGAACGCGCTTGCCTCTGCAAAACCGCTCAACACCGACCCGCACTCCATCTTCAAACCGCGCTATGACAACTTCATCGGCGGCCAGTGGGTAGCGCCGCACAGCGGCCAGTACTTCGACAACGCCACGCCGATCAACGGCAAGGTGTTCACCTCGATCGCGCGCTCCACTGCCCCGGATATCGAGGCGGCGCTGGATGCCGCGCACGCGGCCAAGGATGCGTGGGGGAAGACCTCCACCACCGAGCGTTCCAATGCATTGCTCAAGATCGCCGACCGCATCGAACAGAATCTCGAACTGCTCGCGTACGCCGAGACCTGGGACAACGGCAAGCCGGTGCGCGAAACGCTCAATGCCGACGTGCCGTTATGCGTGGACCACTTCCGCTATTTCGCCGGTGCCATCCGCGCGCAGGAAGGCGGCATTTCCGAGATCGACAGCGACACCATTGCCTACCATTTCCACGAGCCCTTGGGCGTGGTGGGGCAGATCATCCCGTGGAATTTCCCGCTGCTGATGGCGTGCTGGAAACTCGCACCGGCGCTTGCCGCCGGTAACTGCGTGGTGATGAAGCCGGCAGAGCAGACGCCTGCCTCGATCCTGGTGTTGATGGAACTCATCGGCGACCTGCTGCCGCCTGGCGTGTTGAACGTGGTCAACGGCTTCGGCCTGGAGGCCGGCAAGCCGCTGGCCAGCAACCCGCGCATCGCCAAGATTGCATTCACCGGCGAAACCACCACCGGCCGGCTGATCATGCAGTACGCCAGCCAGAACCTGATTCCGGTGACGCTGGAGCTGGGTGGCAAATCGCCCAACATCTTCTTCGCCGATGTGATGGCCGAAGACGACGATTTTCTCGACAAGGCGGTGGAAGGCTTCGTGCTGTTCGCTTTCAACCAGGGCGAAGTGTGTACCTGCCCGTCGCGCGCGCTGATCCAGGAGTCCATCTACGACGCCTTCATGGAAAAGGCGCTCTCGCGCGTGGCCGCGATCAAGCAGGGCAATCCGCTCGACCCCAACACCATGGTCGGTGCGCAAGCGTCCAGCGAACAGTTGGAAAAAATCCTCTCCTATATCGACATCGGCAAGCAGGAAGGCGCCGAAGTGTTGATCGGCGGCGAGCGCAATACACTCGATGGCGACCTGGCCGAAGGTTTTTACGTCAAGCCCACGGTGTTCAAGGGCCATAACAAGATGCGCGTGTTCCAGGAGGAGATCTTCGGCCCGGTGGTCTCGGTCACTACCTTCAAGGACGAAGCCGATGCGCTGGCGATCGCCAACGACACGCTGTACGGCCTGGGTGCCGGTGTCTGGAGTCGCGACGCTTCGCGCCTGTATCGGATGGGCCGTGCGATCCAGGCTGGCCGCGTGTGGACCAATTGCTATCACGCCTATCCTGCGCATGCTGCATTCGGCGGGTACAAGCAGTCGGGTATCGGCCGCGAGAATCACAAGATGATGCTCGACCACTATCAGCAGACCAAGAACCTGTTGGTGAGCTATTCGCCGAAGGCGCTGGGGTTTTTCTAAAGACACCTGCGCAGCTGATCGTATCGATGGATGCGCACACGAAGGCCAGTCGGCCTCGTTCCGTTGCACCATCGATGCGAAGGCATGCACACGGTCTGTGCGTGCATGCACGCCCGCACACAGCGGCAGGGGTATGGTGCTCGACAAGGCGGCCGCAGTGGCCGCGGGAGTTAGCCGATGCAAGACAGCACCACGCGCGTTGAGCTGCCGGCGCAGGTCACGGCCACGCTGGCGGCATTGCAGCTGATCGACAAGCTGCGTGCTCAGCACGGTGATGTGTTGTTCCATCAATCCGGCGGCTGTTGCGATGGTTCCTCGCCGATGTGTTTTGCGGTTGGCGAGTTCATCGTCGGCGACCGCGACGTATTACTGGGCGAGATTGGCGGCGCGCCGTTCTACATCAGCGCGCCGCAATTCGAATACTGGAAGCACACCCAGCTCATCATCGATGTGGTGCCGGGGCGCGGCGGCATGTTTTCGCTGGAAAACGGCGAAGGTGTGCGCTTCCTGGTGCGGTCGCGGCTGTTCGACGATGATGAGTTCGCACGGTTGCAGCAGGCCGGCCGGGCGTGAGCGACGCGGTGCGAGGTTTGCCGCAGTGGACACGACATGGACTGGTGCCTGTTGGCTTGCCTTACGACACCACGCTTCAGTCAAATGACTGTCAGGAACGCCAGTCAGTCATCGGTTCCCGTGGATGGCGCGCTTCCCGGCTTCTTGGCCGGCGTCTGGTCATCGGCTGGAATCAGGCGCCCCGGTGCATCGCCAGCGCCGCGATCTTCATGGTGTTCGGCATCGCGCTTGCCGTGCTGTTCGCCCGGCTGGCTGGGTTGGTCGCGTAACGGGTCGCGGGGCATGGTGGACTCCTGACAGCTAGATGGGCAGGCAGTTCACCGCGCCCGCGGTGAAGGGCGCGCAAATCGCGCAGCGCAAGCGAATTTCTCACGCATGGCTCACGGCAGCGGCGTTACTGATGTCAGCCCCCAATGCCGCACCGTGGAGCCGCCCATGCGCCCCCAGGATCGCCGTCCCGACCGTCGCCTGTTCAGTGCCCATGTCGAGCCCGCTCCGCCCAGGCGCGCGCATCGCAGTGCACGCATGCCGGACACCGCTGGCGTGGCGCAGGACTTCCACTGCTACAGCCTGGCCGACTACCAGCGCCGCCGTCGGCGTGGTGGGCCCACCTGGCGCGATTTATCGCCGGCCTATGCGTTTGCGCGGATCACCCACGCCGCCGATTGGCCGCGTGGGGCCGATATCGATTGCGAGCAGGCCCTGGCTGCGCAGTGGGACAGCATGCGTGGAGCCTCGCGACTGGACTGGCCGCATGTGCGCGACATTGTCGAGGATGCCTGGCTGGCCCTGGACCACATTCCCGAAGCCGCAATTCATGGAGCAGCGCACTGATGGCACGACCGATCTGGACCGGAACCCTTTCCTTCGGCTTGCTCAACGTGCCCGTGTCGTTGATGTCGGGCGAACGCAAGGTGGACCTGCATTTCCGGATGCTGGATTCGCGCGACAAAAAACCGATCCGCTTCGAACGCGTCAATGCCGACACCGGCGACGAGGTGCCGTGGAAGGAGATCGTCAAGGCATTCGAATACGACAAGGGCAGCTACGTCATCGTCGAAGAACAGGATATTCGCTCTGCGGCGCCGGAAAGCCATGAAACGGTAGAGGTGGAAACCTTCGTCGATGCAGCCGACATCGATCCACGCTATTTCGAAAAGCCCTACATCCTGGTGCCGGGCAAGAAGGCCGAAAAGGGATACGTGCTCTTGCGCGAAACCTTGCGCGACACCGGCAAGGTGGGCATTGCCAAGGTGGTGATCCGCACCCGCGAGTATCTGGCGGCGGTGATGCCGCAGGGCGATGCATTGATCTTGTTGCTGCTGCGTTATCAGCAGGAGGTGGTGGACCCGCAGGATTTCAAGCTGCCGGCCGGTGCGGTGGGCGAGTACCGCATCACGCCCAAGGAACAGGAGATGGCCAAGCAGCTGATCGAGTCGATGTCCGGCACCTGGCAGCCGGAGGATTACCACGACGAATTCCGCGGCAAGCTGGAAAAGATCTTGCGCAGGCGCATCCAGGAAAAGGGCGGCACCACCACCGTGGACGTCGAGCCCCCTCAGCACGAAGACGCCACCACCAACGTGGTGGACTTCATGTCGTTGTTGCAGAAGAGCCTGCAGGCCAATACGCGTACGCCAGCCAAGAAATCCAGCACGGCCGACACGGCAAGCGCACCCGCGAAGAAAACGGCAACCAAAAAAGCGGCGAAGAAGGCCGTCAAGAAGGCAGCAGGCAAGACGACCAAGAAGACTGCGGCCAAGACGGCCGCGCCCAGGCGCAAGGCGGGGTAGGCAGGTTCGCAGAACCGACTGCAAGCGTGGCATCCCCGCCTATCGGCGCGCGCTTCGCCGCGACCGGTGGTGCACTTTCGGTCCGCTGCCTGGCTAACCGCTCACAGCAGTCGATTACGCGTTACGGTTTAGCGGCTTCAAGGCGAGATCGCATCGGCACGCTCGCGCGTCACCCGGCTCAACGCGTCGGCGCTGATCTCGGCGATGGAATGCGTGCCGGTCAGCGTCATCGCCACGCGCATTTCCTTTTCGATCAGGGTCAGCAGGTTTTCCACGCCGGCCTGCCCGGCGGCCGCCAACGCGTAGACGAACGCGCGCCCCAGCAATACCGCATCGGCACCGAGCGCGAGCATGCGCACCACGTCCAGCCCGCTGCGGATGCCCGAATCGGCCAGAATCTTCAGCTCGCCCTTCACCGCATCGGCAATGGCCGGTAGTGCGCGTGCGCTGGACAGCACGCCGTCGAGCTGACGGCCGCCGTGGTTGGAGACCACGATGCCGTCGGCACCGAAGCGCACCGCATCGCGTGCGTCCTCCGGGTCCAGGATGCCCTTGATCACCATCGGCCCGGTCCAGAATTCGCGGATCCATTCCAGGTCTTTCCAGGCGATTGACGGGTCGAAGTTGGCGCCCAGCCAGCCGATGTAATCCTGCAGGCCGGTGGGGCTGCCGCGGTAGGCGGAGATGTTGCCCAGATCGTGCGGTTTGCCGAGCAGGCCCACGTCCCACGCCCAGCGCGGGTGCGTCACCGCCTGCAGCATGCGCCGCAGCGAGGCGTTGGGCCCGCTCATGCCCGAGTGCGCATCGCGGTAGCGCGCGCCGGGCGTGGGCATGTCCACGGTGAACACCAGCGTGGTCACGCCCGCCGCCTTGGCGCGCTCCAGCGCATTGCGCATGAAGCCACGGTCCTTGAGCACATAGAGCTGGAACCACATCGGCCGTTCGATGGCCGGCGCCACTTCTTCGATCGGGCACACCGACACCGTGGACAGGGTGAACGGAATACCGCGCGCGGCCGCCGCACGCGCGGCCTGCACTTCGCCGCGGCGTGCATACATGCCGGTGAGGCCGACCGGCGCCAAGGCCACCGGCATCGCCAGGGTTTCGCCGAACAGCTCGGTGCTCAGGCGCAGATCCGACATATTGCGCAGCACCCGCTGGCGCAGCGCCACATCGGCCAGGTCCGAGACATTGCGCCGCAAGGTGTGCTCGGCATACGCGCCGCCATCGATGTACTGGAACAGGAAGGGCGGCAGGCGTGCTTCGGCGGCGGCGCGGTAGTCGGAGGCGGCGGAAATGATCATCGAAGACGGGACGGCAGCGGCAGGGGAGCCGCCGAGTGTAAGACCATCGGTGGCAGGTGGACCGCTGCAGCGGCAGGCCGCACGCGCTGCACGCGGCGTTTCGTCGGGCGCATGGGCGGTTTGGTCGCATCGCGCTGGCATCGGCACGGATCGGTTGCAAGACTGCGTTTGCTGCCGCAGCGGCGCTGGCGCTGGCGCTTGCCGGCGCCGCCCACGTGGGGCATCTGCAGCAACCACATCACGGACGGAGGGCGCCATGCGTGCAGGCACAGCAGCGGGATGGACGGTAAAGATCGGGCTGGCGATCGGTGTGCTTTGCAGTGGTCAGGCGTGGGCGGGCGGGCGGGGTCGGCCGCCCGCGCCGGACGCCATCACACGCACACTCCAGCAACACATGGACGCCGCCGGCATCGTCGGCCTGGGCGCGGCGATCATCCGCGACCGCAAGGTGGTCTGGACCGGCGGCGTCGGTTTTGCCGACCGTGCGCGCGGCACGCCATTCACGCCCGACACCGTCATGAACATCGGCTCGATCAGCAAGACCGTGACCGGCGTGGCGCTGATGCAGGCGGTGCAGGACGGCAAGCTGGCGCTGGATGCGGACATCAACACCTATCTGCCGTTCGCCGTGCGCAACCCGCAGTTTCCGCAGGTGCCGATCACCCTGCGGCAACTAGCCACGCATACTTCCAGCCTGACCGACCGCTGGGAGGTCTATCGCAATACCTATCGCTGGCAAGGCCTGCCGGTCGCGCCGCTGGGCGACTTCTTGCGCGGCTATCTGGCGCCCGGCGGGCGCGACTACCAGGCGCAGAACTACCTGCCGGTCAAACCCGGCACGCATCGCGAATACTCCAACATCGGTGCCGGCCTGGCGGGCTACATCGTCGCGCGCGCGGTGGGCCAGTCGCTGGAGCGCTACACGCACACGCGCATCTTCGCGCCACTGGGCATGCAGCACACTGCCTGGCATGCGGCCGATCTGCCGGCCGCCGCGCAGGCCACGCTGTATGTGAGCCAGTTCGGTGTGAGCGTGCCGATCCCGCCGTACGAACTCACCACCTACCCCGACGGCGGCGTGCGCACCAGCGTCAACGACCTCTCCAGGCTGTTCATCGCCCTGCTCGATGGCGGGCAGTACCAGGGCGTGCGTATTCTGGATACCACCACCACCGCGCAGATGCTGCGTTTCCAGTACACCGCCGCCAACACGCCCGACAATGTCGCCTTGAACGAGAAGAACTCCGGCATCTTCTGGTCCACCAAGTACAACGTCACCCGCATCGGCCACGGCGGCTCGGACCCGGGCGTGCACACCGAGATGCTGTCGGACCTGGCGCACGACAATGCGGTAGTGCTGATCAGCAACACCTCCTTGGACAGCAGCGATGCCAGGGTCAATGCGCAGCTCTTCGACGATCTGTGGGCGTATGCCGTGGAGCTCAGGCAGCAAGCGGCCTCCGCTGCCGGCCGTCGCCGCCCCGCACCGGATTGAGCGCAGCCAGCAGAACGGAAGCGGACCGGGCATGACCTGCGGCCCCGGGGTGGTGTGCCGGTGTGCGCACGCGCTGCAGCCGCGACAGGGGCCGCAGGTCATCGATCCCACCTGCCAGAAGTCACCTTCTGCCTGCGCACCATTGCCGAGCGCCTGCATGGCGGTCAGCATCGCCGCATGAACTCTTCCTTCTGCCACCTGTTGCACCCCCTGCGTCTGGCCGCTGCGTTCACCATTGCCGCGGTCGCGCTGTCGTTCATGCCCGATGCGTCTGCCCACGGCGCCTGGCGCTGGGGCGCACTGGCCGGCTTCACCGCATTGTTCGTGTTGCACACCGTGTTGCCGCAAACGCATGCATTGCGCACGGTGGCCACCCTGCTGCAGGCGGTGTTGGCATTGCTGCTGGTCTGGATAGAGCCGCGTGCCGGCACCGCGCCGGTCCTGCTGGTGATGCTGGTGGCGCAGGCGGGCATGACCTGGCCGCCGTTGCGCGTGCTGCTGCTGGCGCTGGCGTTGAACGCTGGCATGTACGCGGTGCTGGTGCACGCAGGCTTCGATCGCGCCTTGTTGATCGTCAGCATCTATGCCGGCTTCCAGGCCTTTGCCGCACTCACCGCGCATTACGCCCGCAGTGCCGAGCGGGCGCGCGACGCCTTGGCCTACGTCAACGCCGATCTGCTGGCCACCCGCGCGTTGCTGGCCGACAGTGCGCGCGATGCCGAGCGTTTGCGGCTGGCGCGCGAGTTGCACGATGTGGCCGGGCACAAGCTCACCGCCATGCGCATCAATCTGCGCCTGCTCAGCGCCGACCCGGCCCTGGCGCAGCGCGACGAGGTGGCGGTGGTGGAACAGTTGTCGGCCGAACTGCTGTCGGACATCCGCAACGTGGTGCAATCGCTGCGCGACGACCAGGGCCTGGACCTGCAGACCGCCTTGCGTGCACTGGCCGCGCCATTCCCGCGCCCGACGCTGCGCCTGCATATCGATGCCGACGTGCGTGTCACCGATGCGCGCGTGGCCGAGTTGCTGCTGCGGCTGGTGCAGGAAGCGCTGACCAACGCCGTTCGGCATGCCGACGCCGATGAAGTGGCCGTGCACCTGCATTGCGAAGGCGCACAGCTGCACGTGGACATCTGCGACGATGGCCGCCGCGCCGAGCGCATCCGCGAAGGCAACGGCATTACCGGCATGCGCGAACGCCTGGCCGCACTGCACGGCCAGCTGGACCTTGGCCGCACACCCACGGGCGGCATGCATCTGATCGCGAGACTACCGGTATGAGTTCACGTCGTATTGCCCTGGCCGACGACCAGATCCTGGTGCGCGCCGGCCTGCGCGCGTTGCTGCAGCAGCAGGGCGTGGAGGTGGTGTGCGAGGCCGACGACGGCCAGGGCCTGCTGGATGCGCTCGCCATCCACACGGTGGACGTGGCGCTCAGCGACATCCGGATGCCCGGCCTGGACGGCATCCAGGCACTGGAGCACCTGCGCGCCCGCGGCGACCGCACCCCGGTGCTGCTGCTCACCACCTTCGACGACAGCGACCTGCTGCTACGCGCCAGCGAGGCCGGCGCGCAGGGCTTCCTGCTCAAGGACGCCGCCCCGGAAGACCTGCGCGAGGCGATCGAGCGCGTCGCCGCAGGCGACACCCTGCTGCAGCCGGTCAGCACCGACCCGGTGCGCGCCCGCTACCAGTTCCGCGACCAGCAGGCCCCGCGCGAGACCTTCAGCGAGCGCGAGGTGGCGATCCTGCGCCTGCTGGCCGGCGGCTATTCCAACAAGGAAATCGCCCGCACCCTGTTCCTGGCCGAAGGCACGGTGAAGAACTACGTCTCCACCATCCTGGAAAAGCTGGGCACCCGCGACCGCACGCGGGCGGTCTTGAAGGCGATCACGTTGCGGGTGATTTGAGGGCGGGGGAATCGGGAATCGGAAGAGCGGGCGGTTGGGCAGTTTGGACCGGATCAGAAAGCCCTAGAGCAAGGGGAACCTAAAGCCCCTCTCCCCCTGGGAGAGGGGTTGGGGTGAGGGTACGGGTAACGCTACTTGGTGCCGATGAGACCCCTCCACGGAGTCTTGGCCCGAGCGTCGAACTGCAGCCCTTCCTAGGTGACTGTTCCATAACGATTTGTGGGCAACCGTCAGCTTCGGCCAGCAACCGTAAGGTTGCCGTCAGGTCAGGCGCGGACCCACGCACCAAGGTGATCCGGCGGCCAGCGAGGCCGCCCGGGGACGCGCCGCGCTCCGGTCTGCTGCGGAGTCCGTCATGCGCCTGGTCCGGTCGTGGTTCGTGTTGATCGTCGTGCTCTCCACCAGCGCCTGGGGCGCGCCGACCCAGGCCGAATTGCCGATCAGCTGGTCCCGCGCTGCGTTGCCGATCCCAGCGGTCCCCGAACGCGACATGTGGGCCGTCGTGGGATACGCGTCGGCAGCGCAGGCGACGGCTGCCCATGCCTGCGATCGGCTGATCAGGCGCTTCGATGGGGACGGTTGGCGCCAAGACCTGGCGAGTCGGCCACGCAAGGTCGGCCAGACCGCTGGCCCTGACCACGCGGGCACGGACACCGGCATGGCCGGTACGTGGTCGACCCGTGGCCAGATCAAGCCGGCCTTCAGCAACGGAACCGAGCGCGACGAGCGGCTGCGCAGGTCGGCCGACATATAGCCGCGCCCGCGTGGTTGCCTGGGATGCGCCATTGCCGCGGCGACGGCCAGAGGCGGGGGCTGCGCTAGCGGTGCAGCGCCCGATCGATGCCAGGTGGAGACAGCAGCACGCCGCAATCCTGCTGGATCGGCCGACGCACGCCAGGCGCGCAGCGACACGGTCGATGCGAAAAGACGTATAAACATCCAAGGTCGCCTCGATCCTCCACGTGGAAGCGCAGTGCTGAGGAACATGACTGGATGAGCCTGTATCGGGTTGTCTGCGCCGTCTTGATGGCGACGTGCTCGCTCCTGACCGCCACCGGCTGTGCGAAGCAACCAACGTTATCGTCGCGCTTGATCGTGAGCGTCGATGCGCCGATGCTGGAAAAAGGCGGCGCGGTCATCGTGTTGGCGCGTCCGATCCCCGACCGCCAGTGGTGCCACCTTGAAAGCGCCACGTCGAGCGACGCCGGGGACGAGAAACAATTTCAGGTCACCGTCGCCTCGCCGGCATCGATCATCGAGCTGCATTACCCTGAGACGGGCACCTATAGTTTCAAACTTCGGCCGGCAGCACGCGCCAAACCACCATTTCTCCAATCGCGTCGGGTGCTGATCGGACAGGCCGACCTGACGGATCCGCAGACAAAACACCAAGTGCATTGGCCTTCGATGAGTGTTGTCCATGTCAGCGGCAACACCTACCCGGAAGGATGGGCGCGCATTCTGGCGTCCACATTCGATGTGCCTTTCGCAAGCGATGCGCCAGACACCTAGGTGATCTCCCATTTTCCTGCCGGTCGCCTGATCGCCCTGACGCCCAAGGCGATCGATCCCTATGTCCGTGACACCAACTGAGTGCCTGCATGAAGGCGCGTCGCGCGTGCAGGAGGTCCGCTGCAGAGCGGCTCCCACCCTTCGTCACACGCGCCGGCGCCGGGCCTGTCGCCGTTTGCGACCGAGCCGCCCGTCGATCGCGCGGAGGCTCCCGTCCGGAGGCGCACCAACGGACGGAAGTGGACGCGACGATCAGTGACGCCCGAATTCGGTTGGTGAAATTTCCGGGTCGTTGCCGACCTGGGGGTCGCAGCTGAAATGGTTGCCGGTGTGTGTGTCTTTCACCACTACGCTGAAAAAGATCAGTGTCCGATCTTTATTGGCATTGACCACCTGCACACCACGACCGTCGGGGTCGATATGTTGCGGGCCGATCTGCCCCGTCGAATCGGAATTCAGCAGGCTGATGATCTTGAAGCGGTGGGGCACCGATTTGCAGAACGCGTAGCGCAGGGTCACGTCCTGCTCGCCCTTGCCGACGATCAGCAGGTCCGGGGAGAAGCTGTAGAAGTAGGCGCCCCTGCCGGTATTGCCGCCGAACTCAACGTGCGCCACGGTCAGTGTGATGGGGATGATCTTGGAGTCCGTCATGACGTTGGTGATTCCTTGAAGAGCGGGGCGTAGAGGGAAACGAACCCCGGGTGGCGGTAGCCCGCCTGATACAGCCAACCGAGTTGTTGCGAAACGGCAGCGCGCCGACCCAGATGGATCTGTGCGCGAATCCAGGGGTCGAGCAAGGTCTTGTCGCGACTGCCGCCGATGTCGGCGCCCATCACCGCCACCGTGCGCTGCCAGGCGGCGCGTGCGCCGGCATGGTCGCCGGTTGCGTCCAGCTGTTCGCCATACCAGACCAATGCAGTCGCCAGCGCCGACACGCCGATCAGGTCGGCCGGTTTGGCCTGATGCAAGGCATCCAGCCGCGCCACGATCGCCGCCAGACTGGCCGTCTGGCGGCCGCCATGCAGTCCCTGCACCCGATTCAAGCGCAGCGCGATGATGGCGTCCAGCCATTCCCATTCCGGCAGCGGCTGGTGCGCCAGCACGCCTGCCAGCGTCTGCCGCGCCTGGGTCAGCTGGCGCGTGGCCGCAGCGGCGTGCCCGTCCAGCGCGGCCACCCAGCCGGCCTGCGCATAGGCATGCGCCAGATCGCGGCGCCAGGTGCGGTTGTCCGGCTGCTGCGCGACCAGCGGTTCCAGCATCCCCACGCTGGCTTGCGCGTCGGCTTGCGCCTGCGCCAGGTGACCGCGTGCCAGCGCCAGATTGGAGGTGCGCACCAACGAGGTGGCCATGCGCCGTCGCCAGGCGTTGGCATCGGGATCGTGCTGCACCAGCAGGCGCAGTGTTTCGATCTGCTCGCGATAGCCCTGTTCGGCCGGTGCCAGCAGGCCCTGGGTTTCCTGCGCCAGACTCAGCCAGGACAGGCTGTCGACAAGCTCGTAGCGCACGGACGCGTTGTCTGGGGTACGCGCCAATACCTGGCGTTTGAGCGCGATCGAGCGGGCGAACAAGCCGATCGCCGTGTTGGCCTGCCCTTCGCTACGCGCCAGCGTGCCAAGATTGTTGAGCGCGTACGACAACTCCAGTTGCCAGTGTGGATCATCCGGCGCGGTGCGCACCAACCATTCGCTGGCGGCCAGATACTGCGACCAATGGGTGCGCGCCAACGGAAACTGTTTGCTGCGATAGGCCATGTTGCCCAGCCAATACGCCGTCTGACCTATTTCCGCATGCGCCTCCACTGCCTCCGGCGCCTGCGTCCGCGCCTGCTCGGCAGCGGACGCGGCACGCGTGAATGCGGCCTGCGCCTCCTCCAGCTTGCCCTGATTCATCAGCACTTCGCCGGTGGTACGCAGCGCACGTGCGTGGTTGATCAGATCACCGGTTGCCACGCCCGCCCGGGGCAGGTCTTCCAGATAACGCAGCGCACGGCTGCCGACGCTATCGAGCAGCTTGAGGTTGCCCACGGTGCGCAACTGCTCGGCCAGGTCGCCCAGCATATAGCCCACCAGTTGCTGGGCTTGATCGCGGCGTTGTTCGGCTACTTGCTGGGCCTGGCGCGCCCGCCAGCCGAGCAGCAGCGAGGCGCTGGCCAGCACCACCAGCAGTGCGGCAGCGGCGGCGTACAGACCGCGGCGCTGGCGTTGGGAGCGTTCGCAGGCGCGCAGGAAGGCATGATCCAGTGCGTCCAGATCCTGCGGCATGCGCCGTGCAGCCTCGCGTGCTTCGCTCAGCGGGCGGCCGCTGTTGAGCAAGTGATCGCTGCGCCGGCCTTCGGCGGCCCAGCGCTGTGCCGCCAGTTGCAGCCGCTTGCGTGCCTGCAACAGGCGGCGGTTTTCATGGATCCACTCGGCTGCGCGCGGCCATTGCCGCAACAGGGCTTCGTGCGCGACCGCAAAGCCCGGCTCGCCGGCCACCAGCTCGCTGACGAACAGGCGCGCATGCACGAACGCATCCACCAGCACGCGCGCTGCGCTGCTGGCCGGCAGTGCCGACCACAGCGCACGCCGCGCGGTGACGGCATCGCTGTCGGGGTGGATCACGCTCAGCAGCGTCAGCACCTCGCCCAGCGCGGCCCGCGCATCGGAAGGCAATGCGCGAAACGTCTGTTCGGCATGATGCGCCAGCGCGCCTTCCAGCCCGCCCAGCGCGCCATACGCCGCGAACGTCAGCACGCCATCGTCGCTGCGCTGCGCATGCAGGGCATGCAGCAGATGTTGCAGCAATGGCAGTGCGTCGGGCTGGCGCGTGGTGGCATCGCGCAGCACATCGTCCAGGCGGCCGGCGCCGCTGTGGTCTTCTTCGAAGCGCAGCCCGGCCATCGCTGCCGGTATGCGAATGATCTGGCCGATCTCGCCATCGCGTGGCGGCAGCAGATCCACGTGCCCATCGCCGCGTTTGAGCTCGACGATGTCCGGCAGTGCATCGATCAGGCGCGGATAGAAATCGCTGCGGGTGAGCATCAGCACGGCCACGTGCGCGCTGGCGCAGAGCGCGTGCAAGGCCGCTGCCAGCGCGGCGCGATCGGCGGCAGTGATGCCGGGCGTGGCCACCATCGCTTCGGCATGGTCGATGACCAGCAGCAGATGGCGCTGGGTGTGCACGTTGTCGCGCGCGTGAGCGCTCTGGCGCATCGCTTCGTCGATGGCCGCATGCAGCGGCGCAGGTTGCTGCAGCCATTCGGGCAGGCGTGCCGTCTGCGCCGGCGACAGCACCGCGCGCCCACCCGGTGCCCATTGCCCCAGTGCGCGTGCGAGCGTGTCCAGCACATCGCCGCCGCGGCATTGCGCCAGGTTGCAGTACGCCACCGCGATGGCCTCCAGCCCATCCAGGCCGCCGGGCTGGCACAGCAACGGCACCACGCCGGCGCGCAGCAACGAGGTCTTGCCGCAGCCGCTGGCGCCGCTCACCAGCATCAGCCCGCGCCGGCTGTGCAATTGCGCGCGCAACGCGCCCAGCACCTGCGCAATGGCATGGCTGCGGCCGAAGAACACGTCTGCATATGCCGGGTCGAATGCCTGCAGCCCCATGTACGGGTTGCCATGCCCCCACACCTGCGTACCGATCACCGCACCGCGGTAATCGTCGGGAAACACCACCTTCGGCAGCAGCCGGTAGCCACGCTTGCGGATGGTCTCGATAAAGCGCGGCTGGCGGCTGTCGTCGCCGAGCTTGCGGCGCAGCTGGGCGATGGTCTTGTGCACCGGGTTATCGCCGTAGAAGCTGCCGTGCCACACCTCGATCAACAACTGCTCGGCGCTGATGACCTCGCCGGCGCGCTCGGCCAGCGCGATCAGCACTTCCATCATGCGCGGTTCCAGCGTGATGGTCCGGCCGTCGTCGATCAGCGTCAGCCGCTCCGGCTCGACCAGCAGCGGGCCAAGACGGAACCGCGGAACGGAGCCCAGCTGCGTGACGCGCTCGCTTCGAAGAGACATCGCTCAAATAACCGGTCGCACAACTGGAAGGGGCCTCGACAATCGCCATCAGGCGCGGCCAGGCACGGCACGGCAGGGCGGAAACGTAGCACAGCCCGCTGCCGGGTAAGTCGATTACGGTCGCTGTTCGTTGCGGCGCGCGCGCAGGTGCTGGCGTCGGGCTGCCCTGCGGCGGCCTTCAGTACGTCCATACAGCGGCGTGTGTTACGCATCAGGCTGTTTCGTGCGCGCCACACGCACTAAGATGCCGCCAGCATCTTGCTGACCAGGAGTCCACGTTGATCATCCATCCCAAAGTGCGCGGCTTCATCTGCACCACCACGCATCCGCTTGGCTGCGAGCGCAATGTGCTCGAGCAGATTGCCGCAACGCGTGCGCGTGGCGTACGCACCGACGGCCCCAAGAAAGTGCTGGTGATCGGCGCGTCCAGCGGCTACGGCCTGGCCTCGCGCATCACCGCTGCCTTCGGGTTCGGTGCGGACACGCTGGGCGTGTTCTTCGAAAAGCCCGGCACCGCCAGCAAGGCCGGCACGGCCGGCTGGTACAACTCGGCCGCGTTCGACAAACATGCCAAGGCGGCCGGGCTGTATAGCAAGTCGATCAATGGCGACGCGTTTTCCGATGCCGCGCGCGAGAAGGTGATCGAGCTGATCAAGACCGAGATGGGCGGGCAGGTCGACCTGGTGGTGTATTCGCTGGCCTCGCCGGTGCGCAAGCTGCCGGGCAGCGGCGAAGTCAAGCGCTCGGCGCTCAAGCCGATCGGGCAGACCTATACCGCCACCGCCATCGACACCAACAAGGACACCATCATCCAGGCCTCGATCGAGCCGGCCAGCGCGCAGGAGATCGAAGATACCGTCACCGTAATGGGCGGGCAGGATTGGGAATTGTGGATCGACGCGCTGGAAGGCGCCGGCGTGCTCGCCGATGGCGCGCGCAGCGTGGCCTTCAGCTATATCGGCACCGAAATCACCTGGCCGATCTACTGGCATGGCGCACTCGGCAAGGCCAAGGTCGACCTGGACCACACCGCGCAGCGCTTGAATGCGCGCCTGGCCAAGCGCGGTGGCGGCGCCAATGTGGCGGTGCTCAAGTCGGTGGTCACCCAGGCCAGCGCGGCCATTCCGGTGATGCCGCTGTACATCTCCATGGTCTACAAGATCATGAAAGAAAAGGGCCTGCACGAAGGCACCATCGAGCAGCTCGACCGCCTGTTCCGCGAGCGCCTGTACCGCGAAGACGGCCAGCCGGCGCAGTTGGACGACGAAAACCGTCTGCGCCTGGACGACTGGGAACTGCGCGACGACGTGCAGGACGCCTGCAAGGCGCTATGGCCGCAGGTCACGACCGAGAACCTGTTCGAGCTCACCGACTACGCCGGCTACAAGCACGAGTTCCTCAAGCTGTTCGGCTTCGAGCGCACCGATGTGGATTACGACGCCGACGTGGCGACGGATGTCAGCTTCGATTGCATCGAGTTGGGCTGAGAATCGGGAATCGGGAATTGCAAGAGCGGTGGCTGATGCAGCACTGATCTTGGGCGGACATCAAGACTTCGCGATAAGGACAACCGGTACGTTGCCGGTTGTCTTGCTGAGCTGCTGCGACGAATCCCCATTCCCTAATTCCGAATCCCGGCCCCCAATGGACAAACTTATCGCATCTGGTCCTGGCCTTTCTTGTCAGTGGCGTCTGTGCCGCGCTGTTGCGGTTTATCCGTGCGCACGGTGCGCTCAAAGCACTCGCCAATCCTGTGATCACTACGGCCGTGGTCTGCGCCGTGGTGGTGCAGGACGGCTCGGCACCGCCGTGGCAGAACGCGCTATTGATTGCGGCGTTCTTCAGCGTGCCTGCCTCGCTCTGCGTGGTGCTGGTAAGTGCCGCGATGGCATGGCTCATCAACAAGCGCCTCGCACGCAAGCCCGCCTGAAACGCGTCAGCGCAGCGAACAACACCTAGCGGGCATCTGCCAGCTGCCCGCTGGCGCGCAATCGCGCGCCAGTTCCGGATGCGCCGTGCTATCGGCAAAACATTCGAATCCAGTGCCGAAAACCAGCGCTCTCAGCTCTTACGATTCCCAATTCCCAATTCACCGCCTTACATCGAACCGCGCATCGCCCACGCAGGCCTGCACGTCGGCCACCGACAGCGGATTGAAATCGCCCGGGATCGAATGCTTCAAACAGCCGGCGGCCAGGCCGAAGCGCACGGTATCCTCCAGCGACCAGCCTTCGATCAGGCCGTGCAGCACGCCGGCCGCAAACGCGTCGCCGCCGCCAATGCGGTCGATGATGGGGGTGAGCTCTTCGCTGGGCGCACGCGCCAACGCGCCCTGGCGCGGCACCAGCATCGCGCCCAGGCTGTGGTGGTCCACGTGATGCGCCACGCGTTGCGTGCAGGCCATCAACTGCAGCTGCGGGAATGCAGCGAAGGCGTGCTGCGCGGCCGCTTCCACGCGCGCTTCCAGCGTGTCCTGCGCGAACTCCCCGCCCAGCACCACGCCGATGTCGCGGTAATCGGCAAACACCACATCCGCACAGGCAAACAGCTGATGCAGGATGCCGCGCGCATCGCCCTGCCAGCATTGCCACAACTTGGGCCGGTAGTTGCCGTCGAACGACACCTTCACCCCGGCCGCGCGCGCAGCACGTGCCGCCGCCAACGTGGCCTGCGCCACCTCCGCGCCCAATGCCGGGCTCACCCCGGACAGGTGCAGCCACTGCACGCCTTCCAGCAGACGCGGCCAGTCGTAGGCATCGGCCGGTGCCAGCGCAAAGGCCGAGTCGGCGCGGTCGTAGATCACCTCGCTGGGGCGATGGATCGCCCCGGTGGTCAGGAAATACAGGCCCATGCGGCCATCCACGCGCCGCACATGGCGGGTATCCACGTCGTGCCGGCGCAGTTCGCCCAGTACCGCGGCGCCCAACGGGTTGTCCGCCACCGTGCTGACCATGGCCACGTCATGGCCGAAATGCGCCAGCGAGACGCCGACGTTGGCCTCCGCGCCGCCGCAGTGCACATCCAGCCGAGGCTGCTGCAGCAGCAGTTCATGGCCAGGCGCCCCCAGGCGCAGCAATAACTCACCAAAACACAGGATACGGGCACGGCTCATACGGCAATTACCTCGGCTGGGTGGTACGTGACGGGTGGGGGCGCCGTCGCGCACTGAGATGACCATCGGTGTCATTCTAGCCGGCGCGAAATGCCGGCTGCTACGGACATGATGCGGCGTGAAGGGACCGCCTGCACCCGTTTTTCGGAAATTTGGTGGCGTTTTCTGCTGCGCTGCAAGATGTTACGGGACGATTCAGCTGGTAACGTCGTTTTGACCAGCGGTGTCATTGCCGCGCTCAACCCGCTATTTCACATTGTTCATGGACCCTTGGGAGGGGAGGACATGCAATTTCGGACCACCAGCCGGAAGACACCGGTTACCTTGCTTGCGCTGTCGATCGGCCTGGCGCTGAGCGGCCAGGCTGCCGCACAAGACGCCGCCCAATCGCCCGCTGAGCCCGCCGTCGACCTGGACACTGTCACGGTGACCGGTTACCGCGCCAGCGTCGAGAAGGCCCTGGACATCAAGCGCGGCGAAGCCGGCGTGGTCGATGCCATCGTGGCCGAAGACATCGGCAAGTTCCCCGACCTCAACCTGGCCGAGTCGCTGCAGCGCATTCCCGGCGTGGTGATCACCCGCGACGCCGGCGAAGGCCGCGCCATCACGGTGCGTGGCCTGGGCCCGGAATTCACCCGCGTCCGCATCAACGGCATGGAAGCGCTCACCACCGTGGGCGCCGGCGACCAGAGCGGCGGCACCAACCGCGGCCGCGGCTTCGACTTCAACGTCTTCGCCTCGGACCTGTTCTCGCAGCTGATCGCCCGCAAGACGGCCTCGGCCGATGTGGAAGAGGGCTCGCTGGGGGCCACCGTCGACCTGCGCACCGCGCGCCCGTTCGACTACAGCGGCTTTACGTTTGCCGCCAGTGGCCAGGCGGCCTACAACGCCATGGCCGAGAAGGCCAACCCGCGCGTGGCTGCGTTGATCGCCAATACCTGGGCCGACAACACCTTCGGCGCCTTGCTGTCGGTGGCCTACACCGAGCGGCAGGTGCTGGAAGAAGGCTCCAACACCGGCCGCTGGGCCAATGGGACGAGCAACGGCAACTTCAGTGCGGCATCGCCATTTGCGGCCGCACGCTCGGCGGACGTGTACCACCCGCGCTTCCCGCGTTATGTGCAGATGGAACACGACCAGCAGCGCCTGGGCGTGACCGGGTCGTTGCAGTGGAAGCCCACCGACCGCACCACCATCTCGCTGGACGCGCTGTACTCCAAGATCGACGCCACGCGCGATGAGCACTACATCGAGGCCATCTCCTTCAGCCGCGGTCGCGACAGCGGCACGCCGCGGCGCGCCGATCGCGACGGCAAGCCGGCCACCATCGTGCGCAATGGCGAGATCCGCAACAACGCGCTGGTGTACGGCGAATTCGACAACGTCGATATCCGCTCGGAGAACCGCCACGACGAGTGGAACACCGAGTTCAAGCAGGTCAGCCTGGATCTGGAGCACCGCTTCAGCGATGCCTTCTCCGTGTCCGGCCGTGTCGGTACCTCGCGCTCGGCGCACGAGAACCCGGTGCAGACCACCATCATCATGGACAAGTACGACGTCGACGGGTACAGCTACGACTATCGCGGCAACAATCGCGCGCCGGTGCTGAACTACGGCATCGACCCGACCAATCCTGCCGGGTGGGAACTGGCCGAAATCCGCCTGCGTCCGCAGACGGTGGACAACGATTTCGATACGGCGCAGATCGACTTCAACTGGAACATCAGCCCCAGGTTCCGCCTCAAGGGTGGCGTGCTGGCCAAGGACTACACATTCAGCACGGTTGAGCTGCGTCGCGCCAGCGAAATTGCGGTGCCGACCTTCGCCGATGGCACCCGCATCGTGCCGACGGACCTGACCGAGCAGGCCGGCCTCAAGGGCATCAACGGCAGCCCGTCCAACTGGGTCGTTCCCAACCTGGATGCAGTGGCCAACCAGCTCGGCATCTACCGCAACGCCGGCACCTACGCCGTGGCGCCGCGCGCCAACAACACCCGCAGCGTCGAAGAAAAGGACCGCGGCGTCTGGTTGATGGGCGAGTTCTCCACCGACCTGGGCTCCATCCCGCTGTCGGGTAATGTCGGCGTGCGCTATGTGCGTACCGAGCAGGAATCCACCGGCTATGCGTTGATCAACAACGCGCCGGCGCTGACCACGGTGGGCCGCAAGTACAACAACACGCTGCCCTCGTTCAACCTGGTGGCCGAGCTCGCGCCCGACCTGCTGCTGCGTCTGGGCGCGGCCAAGGTGATGTCGCGCCCCGGCCTGGGCAGCCTCACGCCCGGTGTGACCGTGGCGGTGGCCGGTGGCGCACGCACCGTGTCCGGCGGCAACCCGGATCTGGATCCAATCGAAGCCACCAATGTCGATCTTGGCCTGGAGTGGTACTTCAACGAGGGCGCGATGCTCGGTGTCGGCGTGTTCTACAAGGACATCGAAAGTTTCATCCAGACCGCACGCGAAGTGCGCCCGTATGCCAGCAGTGGCTTGCCGGCTTCCTTGCTGGATGGCACCGGCGCCAGCATCAACGACGACTTCACCTTCAGCATTCCGTTGAATACACCCGGTGGCGAGTTGAAGGGCGTGGAAGCGAACTATGTTCAGCCCTTTACGTTCCTGCCGGGCAAGTGGGCCAATCTGGGCGTGCAACTGAACTACACCTGGGTGGATTCGCAGATCCAGTACCTGTCCAGCACCGGCGCACCGGTGATGAAGAACGACCTGACCGGGTTGTCGCGCTCGTCGTGGAATGCGACCTTGTTCTACGAGGGCGAGTCCTTCGCCGGCCGCATCTCGGCCACCAATCGCGACGATTACCTGACCCAGGCCCCCGGCACCGAAGCGGGATTCAACGTCGATGGCGTGCACGGCATGACCGGTACCACCATGATCGACGCCTCGCTGCGCTACAAGATTAGCAAGCAGCTGGAGCTGAGCCTGGAGGGCATTAACCTCACCAACGAAGCGTCCGACGAATGGGTGTGGTCGCCGCAAACCGGCGAGTTGCCGTTGCAGTACACCGAAACCGGCCGCCAGTACTTGCTGGGCCTGCGCTACAAGTTCTAAGTGCAGCCAAGTCGCGCCAAGTGATCTCGCGCCCGCCACGTACATCGCGTAGCGGGCGCGAGATCGACGTTGCAACGCATCTGTACGACGCACCGCACCCCGCACCCCGCTGCACGCAACCCAGTGGTGGATGGCAACCCGTCCGCGCCGCGCACGACGCACCGCCTGGGTCATCAGCGTGCATCCAGTGGTGACCAAGGTGCGATGCACGGGCAGGCTGGCACCGCGTAGGCTATGCAGGCCATCGCGGCGCCGGGCAGGACATGAGGCAGACCCGTGCCGGCGTGGGGCTGTCATCGCCATGCAGTTTCGAATATTCGCCGCGCGGTGACCCCGTGCGGCGATGCTTTTTGAGGAGTCAGGCAGTGAGCGTGCAGAAGTGGTGGATGGGTGTGCTGTTGTTGATTGCGCTGCCGATGCGTGCGCCCGCTGCCGATGCACCGGAGTTGTTGTTCCGCGTCTCGGCCGACCAGAGCCTGCAAGCCGATGTCGCCCGCGGCGATGGCGTGCCCAATTTCCGCGACAAGATCGCGCTGGTGCCCACCGGTAAACGCGGCAACGCCATCGAATGGGCCGACGACGGCGTGCTGTCGTGGAATGCACCCGGCAACCTCTACACCCAGCGCGGCACGCTCGGCTTCTTCTGGCGTTCGCGTTACCCGGTCGGCGAAGCGCCGTTCGTGATCTTCCGCGTCGGCTACGCCGACCACACCAGCTGGGACATGGCCTGGCTGCGCATCGACTGGAACGGCCACGGCCTCGATGCCTTCGTCACCGATGCCAATCTCGCGCGCACCCGTGTCTCCTTCAAGCTCGACAAGGCTCCCGCTGCCAGCGACTGGACCCACATTGCGTTTGCCTGGGACGAAACCCGCGGCGTGCGCCTGTATGTCGACGGCAAGGAGGCCGCACGCGCAGACTGCGGCGCGCCTTGCACCAATGGCGGTTCGCTCGATTACGACGCCGCACTCGACCAGTTCGGCCTGGCCGGCCGCGTGATGTCGCCGCACCAGGTGCAGAGCCGCTACAACTTTTTGCGCGGCAGCGACTTCGACGAGATCCGCATCTACGACCGCATGCTCGACGCCAGCGGCGCCGCTGCGCTTGCGCGCCTGCAGGAACCCACCACCGCACCCGCCATCGCTGCGGACGCGCAACATGCCGCCTTCCTGCATCGCTACGGCTGGGACAACGGCCATGCGCCGCCTGTATTGACCGCTCCGGTCACCCGCATCCGCAAGGTGGAATTCACCGACGCGCGCGACCTCAAGCAATGGATGTGGAAGGCCACCGACGGCATCGCCGAAACCACCTGGCCCGGCGTCTACAACCGCTCGCGGCTGCCGGGGCGCAACGACTATTTCCAGCTGCCAGACTGGAACACCTATGTCGAAGGCGGCAAGGCACTCGACCTCACCCTGCCGGACGAACCCTTCAACCGCATCGAACTACGCGGTGCCGCCTACGGCCAGGCCACCTACGCTGCACCTAATGCACAGCCGCAACCGTTGTTCGCACGCCAGCAAGGCGTGGTGCGCAGCGTCGACCAGTTCGAAGAGCGCCGCGGCGGCACGCTGCGCTTTGCCAACACCGCGCAGGAAACGCCCATCCAGGAAATCTGGGCCTACGACGTGCAGCCGGGCGACGTGCCCAACGGCAGCGCGCAACTCAGCTACACCGTGCGCAGCGACATCCAGCCCGACTACGACAACCTCGCACCCTTGCGCGCTGTCATTGCCGGCCGCTACCCGCCAGGCGAGCGCCAGACCGTCATCGCGCTGCCCACCAAGGCACCGGCGCGCAAGCGCCCAAGCGACAAGGCCGCAGCAAGCAAGCAGCAACCCATCGTGCACATCCTGGTGCCCTCCAGCCTGGGCAACCCGCCGCCGGACCAGGCGCTGATGCGCAGTTGGTCCTACGGCTGGGAGAACATGCACGACGGCCTGGACGGCATCGCCATCACCCTGCCGGCGCTCAACCTGCCGGCCACCCACAACGGCAGCATCCCGCTCAACATCCGCATCAAGGACCCCATCTGGCCCGCACGCGACATGATCGATGTCTCGGTCTCCGTCGCCCCCGGCCAGGCCCGCACGCTGTGGCTGGATCTGCGCGACCGCATCCTCAGCAACGACAGCCTCATGCTCAGCATCGCGGCCGCTGCCCCCGGCTTCGATGCCAACGCGCTCGACGGCACCCAGCTGCAACTGGTGTTCAAGCCGCGCACCGAGGCCATCACAGAGCACGTCGCTGACCGCTTCAACCAGGTCAAGGACAACTGGGGCTTTCTGGTCGAAGAACACACCACCTCCAAGCGCCAGCTGCTCTACAAACGGCTAGATGCGGACATCACCGACCTGCTGCGCGTCGACCCGGACCACGCCCTCGGCCGCCAGTACTGGAACGACATCAGCTACGCCAACCAGGGCGCGTTGCCTGTCGAGCTGCCCACCGTACCCAAGGGCGTGCCCGCCTGGGCGTTCTGGCAGCTGCAAGACCTCAGCGTCACCCGCCGCTACATCCGCTGGTGGATCGAGCAGCGCCAGGTGGCCTACGGCGATTTCGGCGGCGGCATCTCCGACGACTCGGACCTGGTGCAGCAATGGCCCGGCGTCGCGCTGATGGGCGTGGACCCGGACATGCTCAACGCCTCCATGCTGGCGCTGTCCGATGCCAACTACCGCAACGGCATGTTTACCAATGGCCTGTCCACCATCGAAACCGACGAGCTGCATTCGTATGAGGAGGGCATCAACCTCAACAGCGCCCTGCTGTACCTCAACTGGGGCGACCCGCGCACCGTCGAGCGCCTGATGCAGACGGTCAAGGCCTTCGACACCATCATCCAGGTCAACCCGCAAGGCCACCTGCTGTTCGCCAGCAACTGGTTCGGCGGCCGCACCGTCTACCGCGAGCCCAACTGGCAATGGCAAAAACCGTACTCCTTCCCCATCGTGCACCCGGCCATCCTGCTGGGCGGCTATAACGCCGACCCCAACAGCCGCCGCATCGTCACCGGCCTGGCCGACGGCTATCTCGCCCACGCCTACACCAACGCCAAGGGCAATTGGGCGCTGCCCAACGAGATCAACTGGCAAACCGGCAAAACCCGCGGCGGCGAACTGTTCGAAGGCAGCGGCGGCGCCGACACCTTGCACACCTTCTGGGCCGCCTACCGCTTCACTGGCGAAGATCGCTATCTCAAGCCGATTAACTACCGTGTCGCCAACAGCGGCCCGAATGGTTTATCGCTGCTCAACGAAAACTTCCTCGACGTCATGGGCAAGCGCAGCGACTGGAGCGCCAAGCTCATCGACGCCGCAAATAAAGACGATGACAGCGCCCCGGACTTCCCGCACCACGTGGCCTGGGAGCAGACCGGCAATCTCGATTATCTCGCTTCCATTTACCGCAGCGAGACAAGAGAGAAACTGCAGAACTTCTACATGAACACCGAAGGCCACTGGTGGAGCGACCGCGTGGAATCCCCCACGGTCAACCTGCAACGCGCACGCCTTGGCGGCGTGGCCCTCAAGCGCAACCAGACCTACCCCGGCCACATCGTGAGCTGGCGCTTCGCCGATCCAGAAGCGGCGACCCAGGTCGCTATCGCCATCCCCGCACCCCGGCAAGACCGCTTCACCGTCATCGCCTACAACACCTCCAGTAAACCTCAGCGCGCCAGCATGACCGGCTGGAACGTCGCCCCGGGCCAATGGCGTATCACCCAGGGCGTGAGCAAAGCCAATGACGGCAAGCTCGACAGCAACGCCAAAACGCAAGAGGTCGCTTTCGAAAAAAGCGCAGCCATCGACATCGACTTCCCCGCAGGCCGCACCACCGTCCTGCAGCTCGAACGTATCGCAGCCACCACCCCGGTCGAACTACGCCCGGACCTTGGCATCGGCCACGGCGACGTGCGCGTGACTGCAGATGCCATCGAAGTGACCGTGCACAGCCTCGGTCATGCCGACGCACCAGCCGGGTTTGTGGTGCTGGAAGATGCGCGTGGGAAGGAGCTGGCAAGAGCCGCGTTCCCGGCACTCGCGGCACCACGCGATCTGCAGCCGATCACCACGCAGGTGCGCCTGCCGCTGGCCAACGCCGCAAACACAAAAACCGCGCAACTGCGCGTCATCACCGATGGTAACGTCGCAGAGATTACCGAACTCAACAATAAGCTGCCGCTGCCGACCCCAACCACCGCGCCAACGATAAAAAACAGCCCATAACCAAACTCACCCATCCCTTCTCCCGCACGCGGGAGAAGGTGCCCGAAGGGCGGATGAGGGCAAAGCCGATAAAGCCAACGATCATTCGCGCAAGCGCATTGACGCAATCCAAAAACTCGGCGAGGATCGAGGCACGCAGGACTTAATGCAGCCGCAAAGCCACACATTTCTTCAGGGGGAAGAAAAAATGTTGAGCAAGGCATGGAGCATCGCGGCACTGACTGTGGCCGCACTCGGTGTGTTTACCCCAACAGCGCAAGCGCGCGTCAGGGCCGCCGGTTCGCACCACACCACCAGTCACGGCGGTCACTACAGCGCAGGCCACGGCGCCTCGCACAAGGGTGGCAGCTACCGCAGCATCAGTACCAACAACCACTATCGGCGTCACAAGTCCTAGCAGGCCTCAAGCCAACGCCACTCGGAAGTGCTGCGTAATGCAGGAACTAGGACGCAAAGAATGCGCTATCAAAAACTCCTGAAGCTGCTCGCCGGCCTTGCCGGGGTCATGCTCGCGGCGACAGGCGCATTGCTGTTGGCGCTGGTTGCAGTAGGCCAGGTACGTGAGGGACAGACGAGTGCATTGATCAGCGGCATCGGATTTCTGGTGATGGCCGCTCCCGCGCTGGCAATGCCGTTTTCCTTACGCGTCGCCAAGCGATTGCTGATGCTGACGCTGTGCTGCCTCGCGGCACTCGCGATTTGGCTTTCTTTCTGGCCGAAGGAGGGCGTGATGCCGACGCTCCAACTGCGAATCGCCGTCCTTGCGTTCCCGGCACTTCTGATACTTCGCATGCTTCTGGCCCGTCGTCGCAAGTTAACTAAGTTTGTCTCTGATAGCTGATTTAAACGCGGCCGCTTTTATGGATCAGGCCTGTGGTAGATGATGGATAAATTTAATAAAAATAAAAATTCTTCACCGAATCTCTTCTGGAGATATCCGTTGATATCCAAAATTAGTAATGAAGCGGAAGGAAAATCCAAAGACATGTGTCAATACGTTAGTGGCCAAGGCCGAGGCGTTTGAAAAGTCATCTCCACTATTTTTCCGTTTATCTCCCTGGTAAATATAGATTGCATATCTCATGAATGAAATCATCGAGCCGCAGCCGAAGAAAAACTATTTAAAATCGGCAATTGCCAAGATATACGGAGATGAAGACGATTTCATACTTCTTGGATTGACCGGTCGCACGGGAAGTGGTTGTAGCACTTCGGCAAAAATCCTTCAATCTCCGAAAGATAAAATCAAACATAGCCTGTTCAATGGGAACTCGCCAGAGACGAACGAGCAAAGAAAGGAGCGGATAGTGTATCGGCACTTTGCCGCTACATGGAGCCCATTTTTATTGATTCAAGTCAGATCAATTATAACAACTTTCCTTCTTGATGAAGATGTTAATGATGTAAGCGAGAAATTTTCCCATCTTTTAGCTGATGCAGATCTTAAGGGCAAGTTTGCAGAATTGCTTTCAGAGCTCCAAATACCCTATGACAGCCTTTCTAAAGCTGAACTAGATGACCCGACGATCTATTACACGCAGACGCTACCAGAGAAGTGCGACGCACTGAAAATGCTTCTGGGTGAGAGTGTTTTCGTTAAATTATACCAGGAAGTAGGTAGAAATCTGCGTCTGTCAGGAAGCCCGTACAAAAATGAGGTGGTGGAGGGCCAATTCTTCACAATTGCGGAACGTATCAACTCTGTCGTCAAGCAGATCCACGGTTTTCAAAAGAAACGGCAGCAAAATACATTCATAGTTATTGATGCAATACGAAACCCCTTGGAAGCTATATTTTTTCAAGATCGGTACGCATCCTTTTTTCTCGTTGCCGTTTCGTCTCCAGATAACCATCGCGTACGAAGATTGCGTGAACAGAGATACTCTGAAGATGACATAACATCGCTAGATAATACAGAATATACGCCGCACGATCTCGATGAACCCGATTTTTATTCGGTGCAGGATATTCAGGCCTGTCTTCAACGAGCAGATTTGTACATAAGCAATCCTGACGTGACGTCAGAAGTTAATAAGTATCAAGCCCTTGCAAATCAAATTATTAGCTTTGTATCGCTCATCAGAAGGCCTGGAATAACTACGCCAAGTGCGGTAGAGCGGTGTATGCAAATTGCTTATACTGCGAAGCTAAATTCAGGCTGTATATCTCGTCAAGTAGGCGCAGTTGTAACGGACATGAACTATTCTGTACGCGCTTTGGGATGGAACGATGCGCCGCATGGACAAGTGCCGTGCAATTTGCGAAACCGCGACGACTTGATTGGTGGCGCCGACTCGTCTGCTTACAGTGAATTTGAAAAGACAGACGAAAAATATTTAACGCACTTTAGAGCAAGCACTGAACGTTTCAGAGAAATTGAACTAAATGGGAGGAATAATTCGTTCTGCTTCAAGTCGGAGTATAACAATTTCAAGTGTGAAAGAAATCAAGTGCACGCAAGATCGCTACATGCCGAAGAAAATGCCTTTCTACAGATATCAAAATACGGACTTGCAGCAATCCAAGGGGGTATACTGTTTACTACCGCAAGTCCATGCGAATTATGTGCAAAGAAAGCATATCAACTTGGAATAGTCGATATCGTTTACATCGATCCATATCCCGGGATCGCACTTACTCATATTCTTAATGGCGGAACTAACAATCCAAAATTAACTTTGTTTTCAGGTGCCATAGGCAGAGCATTTCACCGACTTTATTCGCCTATAGTTGCCTATAAGGATGAATTGAACGCCCTCATAAAGTAATTCTATAACGTTTAAGAATTGAGACTTGCCGAGCCAGATTATTAATATAGCTCGTTAGCCAATGCAAGTGATCGGAATATTCTTGCTAGAAAAACTGTACCCGCTTTCTCTAACGAGCTATTAAATGTGAAAAACACCTCAAAGGAAGTAACAAATCTTCGTACCTACGTGGTGTCGTCAGCGGTTTTTATCGGCGGCGTAATCCTTCTTATATGCGCAGAGTGGTTTAATTTTTCGAGAGGATATCTTTGGCTGAAGTCCATCACGTCCAACTTCGGGGCATTATTGATCGCTTCAGTATCCATAGCAATGCTTTGGGAGCTCTTCTCTAAAAGAAGCTTCCTGGATGAGTTGCTAGCTAAAACAGGTTTGGCCGAAGAGATTCGCACCGTTGGAGTGACGGGGTTCTCTTTAAACCCGTTAAGAGGCCCGGATTTCTCAAAAATAATAAGATCTTCTGAGCGGCTTGATATATTTGTATGTTATGCAAATACATGGAGGGCTAATTTTGAGGAAGACCTTAAATTGCTTGCTCAAAAGAAAAGTTGTCGAATTCGCTTAATTGTTCCTGATCCGGACAACATGGAAATCATGAAGGATCTTGCAAAAAGATTTAACGCGAGCGACGCCGAAACGATGAAGGGTAGAATTAATCAAGCAATTACTGAGTACAAAGCGCTTTTCGGATCCATATCAAATTCCAGTTTGGACTTTAGTATCTGGATTCATGACGAAACCCCAGTGTCTAGCTTCTATCGCTTTGATCGTTGCGCTGTAATAACGCTTTACAAGCATGCCAAAGGGAGGGGGAATGCACCTACCATTATAGCTGACCGCGGCGGTGCTCTTTATACATATATAGAAAATGAGATAGACTCAATGATAAATGGGGTAGATCCTTTTGGACGACTTGCTCGGCAAATTTTTCCAGAGATTGTATAAATAAAATAAAATAAAACAACGGAATCGGGTTCTGAGGTATCTACGTGCGTTTACAGCACAATGTCATCTGCGCGCTCACAGGAAAACGGGGTCAGGTTAACTTCTTGAGGTAAGTGTGCCAGATAGAAGCGAAAAAAGGTCGGGTGCAATTAATAAGTAAACATGCATCCGTTTCTTGATTTGACCTTGTTACAAATCCTTTTACAGTGCGCCAAGAACGGGGGTCAGGTTCTAAGGTATCCCCATGTTTTACAGCACCAACGTCATCTGCGCGCGCACGGCTTCCGGCAATGTGCGCAAGCGGTCGGAAAACGGGGTCAGGTTCACTTCTTGAGGTAAGAGTGCCATATAAAAGAGAAAAAATAGGCCATGAGAAATTACTAAGTCAACCTGAACCCGTTCCTCGATCCAACGTTGTCACGAATCCTTTTGCAGTTCGTCATCTTTGTTCGTCGGTTAATTACTAGGAGTTTTAATCATGAGCACTGCTCTCGTCGTCATTGCAATCCTTGCTGTCGCAATAGGCGTTCTGTCGCTTAGTCAGGCGACAATGGGCGTGGGGGTCATTGCTATAGGTTGCTTCATAGGAATTCTTGCAAGGATTGCGCAAGCCTCCGAGCACAATAGGGCTGCAATCTTACGCGGCAACTCCTAACAATTCGTTCAAGCCAACGCCGCTTCCCAGGGCGGCTTGATTGGGACGTTAGACGTTACATTGAGGACGGGTCAGATTCATTTAGGCATCAGCCCCCGTTCCTTGTCGAGAGCGAGGGGCTGCCAACCGTTTGATGATAGGTGCGTCGCGTCATCGCCTCAAAGTGACGGAACGGGACCCCGCTGTTGCTGCTCCTGCGAGCGCTGCTGTTCCACTACCAGCTCTTGCGTGCGCTCCTGCGCTAGTCGCTGGTTGACAGATTCCAGTTGGGTATAGCTATCTTGAACAGGCCGCTGCGCTGCATCGGCCGTCGGCATATGAGCGCGCAGCATGGCCGGATCCTTTGGATCGCCTTGCACTACGAACAGGGTCTGCGCAGCGGGCAGGTCTCTGGTCCTTTCGCTGAGCAGCACGTGGTCCACCCGAGTTAGTCCATTGTCTTTGGCTAGCGTCAGCAGACTCGCGGTCATCCGCTCGCTGGTAGCGTCGAACGTGCGGCCATTGGCGGCGTCCAGCTGCTCTACCTTGCTCCGGATCTGCTGATGCATGGCGTGGTCCGGGTGCCCCGCCTCTGCAGGCGTCAATGCGCGTCCAGGCTCATTCGGTGCCACAAGATTGGGAGAACTGACACCGCGTGCGCCAGTGTCCTTGAGCTGCACCATGCCATAGCCATCCTTGCCCAGGTCAACGGTGTTGAACGTCTTCGCAGATCCTAGCTCCAGCCCGTTGCGCTCCAGCTGTCTTGGGTCAAGTCCCAGGGATTTGAGATCGATGCGGACCTCTGGCGGCTTGCGGTCATGTGCCAGATGCGCGTAGCTCTGCGCGATGTGGCTGATCGGGTTGACGCCATAGTAATTCCGGTAATCGGAGTCGCCATGAGGTCCTAGCGTGCCGCGACCGTCGTAGAAGCACTGTTCCACCGACTTTGTCAGCGCATCATTACGTGAGAACGGGCGCGTCGTTAGCTCTTCATATGTCAGTCCGTTGGCAAACTGCGGTGGAGCAACCCCTCTGTCCACACAACGCGTGGTCGAGCGCTGGAGTAGCCGAAGTTCGACCATTGCATCAGACATCCCAGGGTTCTGATGCTTGATGCGGTCGTGAAGCGCACGCATGCCTGAAATCTCTGAGAGCGCCTCATCCTCCCGAGTGCTATCCAGATAGACGCGTGTTGGGCCGGTAAGGTCGACCTGACCTTCGCGATTCTCGTGCGCCTCCTGCAGCTGGCTGCTCATTGTCTTTGCGAACTCTGCCAGTGCCTGAGCGCGGTGTTCTGCCAGCACGCCATGCATCGTCTCATGCCCGAGTACTTCGGTGATGTAGTCAATCCGCTGCGCGCCGGTGAAGTCGCTGAACGCTGCAGCGCTGATGTTGAGCGTGCCAGCGCTCCCATTCTTGCCATCCTGGAAGTGGCCGCCGTTGTTCTGGCCATGCGAGACCGCAATCGATCCGATATGCCCATTCTCTATCGCATTACCAAGCAGGTTCGATAGGTAGGGCGATTCTGATAGCGCTTGACGAATACTGGACTCGGCCTCTTTTGGAAGGCGCGGATCGTTTGCCATGCGTCCCAGCAGAGGTTCGATTCTTGGATCGACACCTATCATGACTTGCCCCCATCGATCTGCATGCCGTAAGCGCATTCGCGCGAACCACTGTCCTGGCTGGTTCGGTAGATCAGCAACGCGACGGAGAAACCTTGCGTCCCATTACTGAGTGGGCGCCAATGCTGGCGCAGCCATCCTCCCTGGAAAGGCCTTTGCCCACCACGCTTGTACCCCATCTCCTCGAGTTTCCGTGACAGCGTTGTTGCATCCCAAACACAACGCGAGGTAGGCGTGCGCGTTGGGTCGATACGTTCGGGCAGACCGACGGCGACCTCCATACTTGAGAAGATTTTTTCCGCGGGTACATGGCTTGCGTAAAAGGTGTACCCGTCGCTGAGGGAAATATCTTTCATGATGTAGAAAGGATGCAGGGAGTCCGAGGTGCCAGCGAACCTCGTACCCAGCGCGACCTCCAGCCGCCGGTAATTCATGTCGGCCGGTGACTTGAATCCATCGACAAACTTCAACAACCGGGCTTCCAGCTCTTGAGAACTAATGCTGGGCTTGTTTGGCTGCGAGCGCTCGCCTGCGATCGGATCCTGCACGGTGACCGGTACTGATGGGGATGACGTGGTGGAATCCTTCTTAGGGTCGGCGCACGCGCCCTGAAGTCCCGCCACAAGGAGCAGCAACAAAAGGGAAAAGAAGCTTCTTCCTGTTCTTATGTGCTGGGTATCCTCAGGCTCTTCGCTTCCAGGGCCCCATTTCATGGCCTGCCTCCATCGATCTTGACGCCATAACGCACTCTTGTTAACCGTTTTGGTCATTGCTCTGGTAGATGAGCAATGAGTGCGCTCGCGGTAGCACTCTGCCTTCTCCAATCCAACGCTGGCTCTACTGCTCCAAACGGCAAGCAAGATCTTCCATCAACCCTCTACAGATTGCCAGCCTCGACCGGTTGACATGTCACGCGGCGCGTAGCAGTCTTTTGGCCACGGAGCGTAGAAACTCCTAAGACAGCGGTACCCACCTCCGAAATCCCGGTGGGTTTTTTGTGCCTGCAGCTTGCTGCGGGCGCAGCCGACGCGTTGCCTGCGTCGGGAGGGTGGCTAATACAATACCCCTCGGGGAAATACGCCCGCCGTCTGTCTTCGGTTTCTAACCTCCCGACATCCCGTCGCCACCCGGCGGCGGGGGCCTGTTCGTCAAGGAGGGCTTTGCAATGCGTCGATCCACGTCCAGTCCCAAGCCCGCGCGCAAGCGCGCCATGGTGCCGCCGCCCTCCGAGATCGGCTGGCACTCGCTCGACCCAACGATCAAACCGCGACCCTATCTCGAGCGCACTCCCATCCCCGAGCCCCGCCCCGATCCCAGCAAACCGCGCCGCCCAGGTCACCCGCGTGCCCCGCAACACTGCACCGTCGGCTACGGCTACTACCCCGACAGCCACCAACGCATCCCCACGCTGCGCCTGCGCGGCCGCTGGCTGGAACAACTCGGCTTCACCATCGGCAGCAAACTCAACATAAGCATGCGCAACGGCGAGCTGATCGTCACCGTAGCACCTGCAGAGTGACCAACCCGCCGCGCCTATGCGCAGCGCGTGCCCCCAGTTGGAGAACTCGCACGGTGAATGACACCCTGGCCGGCACCTTCGGCACATCCCCGCGCTTCGGCAGCAATTGGATGTCGCTGCCAGTCGAACGCGCGACCAGCGAAGAACGGGCTTAGGTTCACTTAAGAAGTCGACCTGGCGTCACTCCATTCAAATTGAATTCCTGAAACTTTAGTGCAATAGATCTAGCCGCAATAGGCTAGTTGATTTTCATCGCATACATGTTTGCTGCTGCCACTCCAGCGGTCTTGTCGAAATATATGATGGTGATTGGTAGTGGGTCGCCAGGCTGACAGGTGCCCGGGCTACTCGGGATGCTCGGCAGAGTGGCCATGCCACTAGACGTTACATTCAAGCAAGCTTTTGGCCGATAAATCAATTTTGATGATCCAGTAACGTCCACCTCGGCACCTGCGGGGTTAACTAGCGTGACTTGAATCTGGAATGAGGCTCCACGGGCGATGCCAATCTGAGCAGATGCTGCTTTCTGGAGCAGTTCATCCTGAGAAGTTATCTTCGATAGCTCCCATTCTCCTACTAACTGGTTTCCGGAAATCGCTGCACGGATGGTCCAAGTAGGTGGAGCGTCGTTCTGTGCACGGGCGCCCATTGAGCTAGCGGCGAGAAGCAAAAAAATTAGGGCTCGGCTCGGCATACCTTTCCTCCAAATCCAGAATTAATATCAATGGGTAAGCCACGCGCATTGCGACTAGCAAGGCACTGCGATCTCACTCTCTCACGAGCCAAGCGAACGAAGACGACGCCAAATTCGTAGTACTGGTTAGGATATCCAGGGTCCGTTTTAAGTAGGCACGGTGCAATTTGGTCTCCGACCAAGTCCCAGTCTTTCTGCGTTCCACATCCATGTGCTTCAAGCGCAGCCTTGAGGTCTATTTGAACGTGATTCCAGCCCATAGTCGAGAAACACTCTCTATCCGCGATCCACTTGCCACCAGGTACCACGCTCAACAGGCTCTGCATTGCGCCACAGTTAGTCTCCACTATTGGCCAGATGCCATCCCCGTCTAGATAAGGCCTGGTGAACGCAGGGATCACCAAATCCATCCATTGGCAATTATCCATTTGGCAGCGCAATTCACATGATTTTCTGGCGATGCACTCTTGCTGGTTATGGAAAAGACGACGGGGATCAATCTGGCTCTTTCGAGTTGCTTGAAGTTCCGCCACGCTTTCTCCGCATCCGAAAGTACTATTTTCTGGATAGCCTGGACAGGCGCCAGGAACACGCCAGCACTCGCCTGTGTCGTAGTCCTTCACGACGAATCCTGGCCTACAGCTTGCACTTACAATTATGCTTCGTACGTATGGAGCTGGACTGGATGGGGGTGACAGACCGTCAGGCCGATAGGTGTAGCATTGATGAGTGAAGTCAACACGCCCCATCCACTGCTGTGGGAACGAGTAATAGACAACGGGGAATGTTGCCACCTCAGCCCTTTCGCATTTACGCCGCCATACCGATTGAATCTCAGGGACATCCCAACCATCAATTTCGAGATAATCCGCGATGGCTCTAGACGCTGCCTCACTTTCCCAAGAATACATTTCGGTCCGATACCCAAATGGATCACGTGATCCGCCATTGTAAATGTCGCACGGACCCGACTGGCAAACGGCAAAGTACTGAAGGTTTTGTTTTGGATTCTGCGCGACGGCTTGGTCGGCGACTGACAATCCTATGAACATGAAAATTGCTGTAAGAACATCCCTCACCGAATTGGAAGAAAAAGCGTCTTGCATGTTGTGTAAGCCTCGAATTGGTTCGGGAAATCCCCATTGATGTACCGGCCAGCTATTTGTGCGAGAGCCTCTAGCCTTATTTGCGAACCCAGCTCCCATGATATTACATTGAATTCGTACGGCGGCGAGACGGCCAGGGCTCCGCGGACATTCACTGTGAAAGGGTGGGCAAGCTTGTTTGTTGAGATAGATTGGCAGGCTGGGACTCAGAGAAATCTTGCGCGTATCTCATCGGCAGGGTTGCACTCTCGGTGTGCCACCACAGCAGTTGACACCCCAGCACGCCCCTAGCAATCTCTACCTCAAGGAGCGTAGAAACTCCTCTAACCCTGGTGCTCACCTCCGTCGAACCGGTGTTTTTTTGCCTGCAGATTCTGTGGTTGCAACCGACGCGATGCCTGTGTCGGGAGTACGGCTGGCAACATCCTTCGGGGAAATACGCCCGTCGTCAGTCTTCGGTTTCTAACCTCCCGACATCCCGTCACCACCCGGCGTCGGGGCCTGTTCGTCAAGGAGGACTTTGCCATGCGTCGACCCACGTCCAGTCCCGAGCCAGCGCGCAAGCGCGCCACGGTGCCGCCACCCACCGAAATCGGCTGGCACTCGCTCGACCTCTCGATCACCCCGCGACGCTATTTCGAGCGCACCCCCATCCCCGAGCTCCGTCCCGATCCCAGCAAACCGCGTCGCCCAGGACACCCGCGTGCCCCCGCAACACTGTACCGTGGGCTACGGCTACTACCCCGACAGCCACCAACGCATCCCCACGCTGCGCCTACGCGACCGCTGGATGGAACAACTCGGCTTCACCATCGGCGAGAAGCGGGGTCAGATTCACTTCAGGAGATAAGCCGGCCGGATAAGTACTAAGAGATATCTTCCGCGAGCCGAGTCGGGAGGGCAGCACCGCATAGACGGCCGAGCATAAGCGGCCTCTAATTTCTCCAGCTACCACCAGGCGGCGTGGCCCAGCTGCGCGTGGCGATTGACGGCGGGCAGGAAGTCGATGAAGATCATGTCATACCACGCGTAAGTAGACCAATATGGATAGAAAGCTAATGGTTTTTATTCCAATTTGCTATGGATTCCTGACTTATTGGCTAACCCACTCTTGGCAGTCGACCCAATTCGCAAACGAAATTTTTGGCTATCATTATCGCGACCTTGCTATTCTTTTGCTCTCTATTGCACCGTGGGTGATTGCTTATTTTCCGCTACGCGCCAAGTTACCAAGACCTTCGTTATTATCCCGCGCACTCCTCGGAGTTGCATCATGCGTGCTTCTTCTCAATATCGCGTATCACGCGTACTACATCACCCGCCCATCCGCCACGACATTCGAGTTGCGGCTAATTGATAGACTGGACTTCTGGCTTAGATTCTTAGCGGGCTTCACCAAGCCGCTTGTATTGGTTGCATGCATCAGCTACCCAATATTTGCCGTCATCCGGATACTTAAAAGGGGACGTTCTGCTGGATTGAAAATGACGAGGTCAGATTCACTTGAAGAGCGACCTGGCCCCGATTTCGAAGCAGACTTGCAAGGGGCGAAGCCGATCACGCGATCACGTGTTTCGGGCGCACGTCGCGCAGAGTAGACAGTGGCTTTAGCTAGCGGATGAGTTGTGCGCTAATTTAACCATCTACATATTATATGACACGTAACTGATGCTATGCTTGTCCGTGGTAAAGCTGCAAATTTTGCCTTCAAATTTCTCGAGCGTGAGACTGAAGTTACCTGGCATCTTGCCTGTCTGGCTAAGGCAATGTTGTTCCACAATGCCGCGTAATTATATTGAGCTTATAAAGTAATACGAGGCGTATGAGTCGATCGTACACTCGGACTCTTGTATTTAGTTTCATGCGGCAGAAGAACGCAGTCAGGAGCAGCTACTAAGTCAGATTGACTTCAGTCTTCGCCAACACTCCATCACCATGCGGCGGTCATCGACCCTCGCGATGACAGTGCTCTTGCAACTCTACGGTCTGTCGCTCATGAGCATGGCGGCCGCGGTTGAGTGCAGTCACAGAACGTACGATGGATCAGGCGGCGCGCGTCTGTCTGACGCCCCGTAGGGCTGGACTGGCCAACAGCGCCCGTTGGCACGGCGGCTCGCTAGCCGTGCCCAATCCTCACACCGCGCACGGTCGACATGATAACCTGACCACCGCCATTCTGGCGAAGTGAGCGGCGTTCCTGGTAGGCACGTAAACGTACGGCGCGATTACCCGCAAAGCAGAGAACGATGTCGGGTTTACTTAGAAGCCTAACCTGAGTTCGTTATCCGGATTAGATTGCTCGGTGCACATGGCCACTAACCCTGCAGAGACAGCACTTCTTGACGCCCTCGATCACCACGACGCGTTGGTGCGGCAGTGCGCTGTCGGTGCTTTATCGTTCCGAGAATTCTGCGCGGCGTAGGAGAACTTTTACTGGGTGCATGCGCTTGACGGGCATGAATCAGATTCTGCAGGCCAAGCGCTACTCGACCGGCTTGCAACGCGCATCGCTCCACATCATGTATTAGCCGAGACTGTCCTGGGCCGTGTTTGTTTTGATACAAATGCCAATATTGGAAAGGCCGGTAGAATCAGTTCCGAGGAAGCGTTGGTTCGCCTTAGGCGCATCGCCGCCGAACTCCTCTATTAAAGGGCGTCACGACTAACTTAAGGTGAACCTAATCGGCGATGCGGTTCAATGAAGAGCTCGTCTCTCAGTGTTTCCATCTGCCGGCGGTAAGAACAGGGTCGGCGTGCTGCGCAGTCAACCCAACCCAGTTGTCAGGGGGCTACCCAACAAACACCTGCCGATGATCGCGGACAAACTCATCGAATGTATGCGGCCGCTTCCCGGTGAGCCGCTCGATCTCGAACGTGGGATCGATGTCATGATGGCCTGCCACCACATCTGCGAATTGCACGGTCAGGCCCTTGGCCATCCACGGCGAGTTGCCGGTCGCACGCATCAATACGCGAAACACCGGCGTTGGCAAGTCGAGATAACGCACCTTACGCCCGATGACTTGCGATAGACGCGAGGTTGCCGTTTGCATGTCGAGCGTCTCAGGACCAGTGAGGAAATAGGTTGCGCCTGCGTGCCCTTCTTCGGTCAGTACCGTAGAGGCCACGCGCGCGATGTCGCGTAGGTCGATCCACGACACGCTGCCCCGGCCTGCCGCCATCGGAAATAGGCCCTTGGCGATCGGATCCTTGAACCACAGGAAGTTCTGCATGTACGCGGTGGGCTTGAGGATGGTCCACGCGATGCCTGAGGCGCGCGGGTGGTGATCGATCAGCGCATGCGATTTCGCCCACGGCACCGGTGAGCGCACGTTGCAATCGGATGCCGACACTTTCACGATCCGGCCGATGCCGGCACGCTTGGCCGCATCGATGGCGGCCGTCTCCTGGACCACCTGCCCGGGTGTGGGCGGGGTGATGAGAAACAGCGTGCCGCAGCCCTGCATTGCGCCTTTCAGCGTTTCGGGTGTGTCGAAGTCGCCCAGCACGGCATCCACGCCCTTCTGTTGCAGGTCATCCACCTGCTCCTGCTTGCGGCACATTGCGCGAAACGCCGTGCCTGCTTCCTGCAAGAGCCTGCACAGTTCGCCGCCGATACCGCCCGTGGCACCTGATACCAGAATCATGATTGCGTTACTCCTGCAGTTTGACGATGGAACTGGAAGCGCTAGGCGCATCACCCAGATACTCCGAGATGACGGCGCTCATCTCTTCGAGCGTGCGGACGGCATCGCGGATGCGATCGATGCCGATCTTGTCCGCAATTGCTTGATCGACGGGGGCAACGGCGTTTTCGGCGCCCTTGACGGCCTGGATGCCCGCGCGAGTAAGGACAACGAGCTTGGCGCGTAGGTGCTGCGGGTTCGGCTGGAACTCGACCAGTCCATGCTCGGCAAGTACATCGACGATGCGCTGCACTGCCTGCCGGGTGAGTCCCATGTTGCGCGCGATCGAGGCGGCGGGAAGTGGCGTCGGCGCGTAGTGGAGCGCGGCCAGCACTTGCCACCACGCACTGGTGAGCCCCAGGTGAGCAACCAGCTCATTGCCGGCGCTGACCAGGCGGCCGTTGGCTGCGAACACCGCCAGCGCCAACTCGCGGACATGCTGGTTGTCGGTCTGCATACGATTGCCGTTGTTTAATTCGACAGCATGTTGTCAATCTGGCGGTGATCTGCAGGTGATTGCATGGGCTAGGGGACGGCTACGAAACGTGGGCTCACCACGAACAAAAAAAAGCGGGCCAAGCGGGTAACCCGTCTTGAGAGTGATCTGTGCAATCGACGCACAGCGGCCAAGCATGTCGGTGGCGAAATGCAGGGAAAGTTGCCTGGCAGATCAGCTGAAAAGTTAATCAATGAAATGGTTTTGGTGGTTCATTGTCATCAGACGAGCACGCAGCGCGAGTGCAGCGGAGCACGCGGTTTTCCTTGGCATCGCTCAAGCGCTGTGTCCCATGGAATTGAGGTCTGCCGATGCGGCGGGTCTGATACTGAAGTTACTTGCCCGACCCAATGCGATCGGTCGGCGAGACGCGCCCGCCTTGGTGGCGCCGACCTAGCTGATGCACTCCCTGGTTGGTCCAGCTATCGGCCTGCACCGTATTGGTCGGCCTTGCCTACGTGGCGCCTGTCACCCGGCAGCGCATGCGATCGCCAACGGCAATGGGAGATGCCGTGCGCACGCCCCACAGCCGCGCTTGTTTGATTTTCGTCAATTCCACCGACACATGAAATTCGCAGGGGGGGTGCTTGACTGCATGGGTCAAGAATCGTTGCGGAGTCGCGCATGAGTGCAGTCACGGGTGGCAGGGTCGGTCGGGCAGCGTGCCGGCAAGCGTCAATACGGCAAGGTTCGGTACGTAGTGATGGTGGTGCGGCGCGCGGTGAGCAAAGGCTCGCAAGACTGCCACGTGGCACGCGTCCGCTGGCTTCCCACGTGACGGTGCGCGTGCGCGCCGTTGCCTGCTGAGGGGGCGCCATGCGCATCTGTGTTCTCAATGAAGCACTGAAGGACGCGAACGGGCTGGAGCAGCGCTGCGTGGCGGCGCGTGAGGCTGGCTGCGATTACGTGGTGATGGCGGCACCCTTCGAACGCGATACCGAAGGCCGTCTGATCGAGCCCGCGGCCGGCGCCCAGACGCAGGCGCAGCGTCTGCAAGAGGCCGTGCAGGCGGCGCAACGCGCGGGCGTGAAGCTGTGGATCGATGTGCGCCTGGACGAAGTGGGCGGCGCCAGCGCGGTGGTGCGCGATAACCCGCAGTGGTTCCGCGCGCGCAGCACCGCGGTCCCGGACCCGCGTCAGCCGCGTGCCACGCCGGAGGTGGCCGAAGCGCGCTTCGCCTACGCGCAGGAAGGTGCGGCGCTGGTGGAGTGGTGGAGTGCGCGCCTGTTGGAGTGGGTGAGCCAGGGCGTTGGTGGCTTCCGTCTGTTGCAGCCGCAGCAGGTGCCGGTACAGCGCTGGCGCGAGTTGATCGCGCGCGTGCACGCGCAGGCGCCGGAGGTGGTGTTTGCGGCATGGACGCCGGGCCTGGGGCTGGAGGCACTGCAGCAGCTGGCCGGCGCCGGGTTCGATGCGGCGTTTTCCTCGCTTGCCTGGTGGGATGGTCGCGGCAGCTGGTTCTTCGACGAAGACAGTGCACTGCGCGCGTTGGCCGCGCAGGTCGTTGCGATGCTGGATGCGCCCGATGGCAAGCGCGCCGCGGCGCCCGAGCAGCACTGGCAACTGGCGCTGGCATTGGGCGGGGCATGGTTGCTGGACGATGCGCACCTGTCGGCATTGCCATCATCGATCCACGCCACCGACGGACTGCCAACCAGCAATGCAGGCATGCGGTTGCGCCCGCTGTTGCGGGAGGCGACCGGGCTCACCGCGGTGGCGATCAAGCCGCTGGGCGGCTTGCCCTCCCTGTTATTGATCAATGGCGACACCCAGCACGTGGTGCCGGTGCCGGCTTCAGACCTGTTGCGGCTGCTCGGCGATGCCGAGGCCTTGGTGGCCGAAGATGGCCGCACCTTGTCCGGTGCCACGCTGGAGGCGCTGGAGCCGGGCGAGGTGCGCGTGTATCGCAGCGTGCCGGCGCGCCATGTGCTGGCAGTGCCGCGCATGCGCCCGCGTGCGCAGACCGCCGGCACGTGGCCGCGCGTGTGCATCGAGTCGGTGACCCCGTCGGTGGATAACGGCCGTTTTCCGGTCAAGCGCACGGTGGGCGACCGCATTTGTGTGGAGGCCGACGCATTTTGCGATGGGCATGACCGCATCGCGGTGGCAGTGCTGTGGCGTCCGGCCGACGCCAAGGCCTGGGCCAGCGCGCCAATGCGTGCGTTGGGCAACGACCGTTGGCGCGCCGAGTTTCCGTTGGAACGCATCGGCACCTACGAATTTCGCGTAGAAGCCTGGCGCGACGTCTTCGCCACCTTGCATGCGGATCTGGAAAAGAAACGTGCCGCAAATACGGTGCTCCCGGTCGATGTGCAGGAGGCGGTTGCGGCAGTGCAGGCCGCACAGGCGCGCAGCGACGGTGCGCTGGCCGAGCGCTTGCAGACCGTGCTCACCCGCATCGGTGCGCAGAGCGAACCCCTGCAGCAGCTGGCCATCGTGCTGGAGCCGGATACCGCGCAGGCGATGGCGCTGGCCGACGACAAGCCGTTCCGCTCGGAATATCCGGTCACCTTCCGGGTGGAATCCGAGCGCCGCGCGGCGCACTTTTCCAGTTGGTACGAACTGTTTCCGCGTTCGCAAAGTGGCGATGCGAGCCGGCATGGCACGTTCGATGACGTCATCAAGCGCTTGCCGCACATCCGCGCGATGAACTTCGACGTGCTGTACATGCCGCCGATCCATCCGATCGGCCTGAACAACCGCAAGGGCCGAAATAACTCGGTCACGGCGGTGGAAGGCGAGCCCGGCAGCCCGTATGCGATCGGTGCGACCGATGGCGGGCATACCGAAGTCCATGCCGAACTCGGTGGGCTGGAGGGCTTTCGCCGGCTGATCGAGGCCGCGCGCGCGCAGGGTCTGGAAGTGGCGCTGGATTTCGCCATCCAGTGCGCGCCGGACCACCCCTGGTTGAAGGAGCACAAGGATTGGTTCACCTGGCGCGCGGATGGCTCGATTCCGTACGCAGAGAACCCGCCCAAGAAGTACCAGGACATCGTCAACGTCGATTTCTACGCCAGCGGCGCGGTGCCGGACCTGTGGAATACGCTGCGCGACGCGGTGCTGTTCTGGGTCAACGAAGGCGTCACGCTGTTCCGTGTCGACAACCCGCACACCAAGCCGTTCCCGTTCTGGGAGTGGCTGATTGCCGATGTGCGCGGCCGGCGCCCGGATGTGGTGTTTCTCTCCGAAGCCTTCACGCGGCCGAAGATGATGTACCGGCTGGCCAAGTGCGGCTTCTCGCAGTCCTACACCTACTTCACCTGGCGCAACCACAAGCACGAGCTGCAGGCGTACGTGGAAGAGTTGAACGACGGCGTGCCGCGCGAATGTTTCCGCCCGCATTTCTTCGTCAATACGCCGGACATCAACCCGCTGTTCCTGCAGACCAGCGGGCGCAATGGCCATCTGATCCGCGCCGCGCTGGCCACCACGCTGTCGGGTTTATGGGGGATGTACCAGGGCTTCGAGCTCTGCGAAGCCACACCGCTGGCGCCTGGCAAGGAAGAGTATCTGGACTCGGAAAAATTCCAGCTGCGCGCATGGCCCGAACGCGTGCCCGGCGACATCGTCGAGGAGATCACCCGCTTCAACCAACTGCGCCGCATGCATCCGGAACTGCAGTCGCATCTGGGCACGCGCTTCTACCAGGCGCATAACGACCAGGTGCTGTACTACGGCAAATTCCTGGATGCCGGCTACCTGTCGCGCAGCCGCAGCATGGTGCTGGTGGCGATCAATCTGGACCCGCATGCCGGGCAGGACGCCGATATCGAAATCCCGTTGTGGGAACTGGGCCTGCCCGATCACGCCAGCGTTGCCGTGGAGGATCTGTGGGATGGCCATCGTTTCGCGTGGCACGGCAAATATCAACACATTCGTCTAGAGGCAACGCGACCGTTCGCGTTATGGCGCATCCGCGCAGGAGAGGTCGCATGAATGCAGCGGCATCGTTACAAGCCGACGCAGAGCAGTCGGCCGTGGTCGCCGACCAGCGTTGGTACAAGGACGCGATCATCTACCAGGTGCACGTCAAGTCGTTCTTCGATTCCAACGACGACGGCATCGGCGATTTTCCGGGGCTGATTTCCAAGCTGGATTACATCGCCGAGCTCGGCGTGGACACCATCTGGCTGCTGCCGTTCTATCCCAGCCCGCGCCGCGATGACGGCTACGACATCGCCGAGTACATGGCGGTGCACCCGGATTACGGCAGCATCGAAGACTTCGAGCAATTGGTGGCGCATGCGCATGCGCGTGGCATCCGCATCGTCACCGAGCTGGTGATCAACCACACCTCCGATCAGCATCCCTGGTTTCAGCGCGCACGCAATGCGCCAGCCGGCTCGCCCGAGCGCGACTTCTACGTCTGGTCGGACACCGATCAGGAATACGAAGGCACGCGGATCATCTTCTGCGATACCGAAAAATCCAACTGGACCTGGGACCCGGTGGCCGGGCAGTACTTCTGGCACCGCTTCTATTCGCATCAGCCGGACCTGAACTTCGATAACCCGGCCGTGCTGGACGCGGTGCTGGAAGTGATGCGTTTCTGGCTGGATCGCGGCGTGGATGGCCTGCGTCTGGACGCGGTGCCGTACCTGATCGAGCGCGCCGGCACTTCCAACGAAAACCTGCCCGAAACCCACGCCATCCTGCGCAAGATCCGCGCCACGCTGGATGCCGAATATCCCGACCGCATGCTGCTGGCAGAAGCCAACATGTGGCCGGAAGACACCCAGCAATACTTCGGCCAGAACGCCGACGAATGCCACATGGCGTTTCACTTCCCGCTGATGCCGCGCATGTACATGGCGATCGCGCGCGAAGACCGCTTCCCCATCACCGACATCATGCGCCAGACCCCGGAGATTCCGGAGAGCTGCCAGTGGGCGATCTTCCTGCGCAACCACGATGAGTTGACGCTGGAAATGGTCACCGATTCGGAACGCGATTATCTGTGGCAGACCTACGCCGCCGATCGCCGCGCGCGTATCAATCTCGGCATTCGGCGCCGCCTGGCGCCGCTGCTGGAGCGCGACCGCCGCCGTATCGAGTTGATGACCTCGTTGCTGTTGACCATGCCTGGCACGCCGGTGCTGTATTACGGCGACGAAATCGGTATGGGCGACAACATCCATCTGGGCGACCGCGATGGCGTGCGCACGCCAATGCAGTGGTCGATCGACCGCAACGGCGGTTTCTCGCGTGCCGACCCGGCGCAGCTGGTGCTGCCGCCGGTGATGGATCCGCTGTATGGCTTCCAGGCGGTGAATGTGGAAGCGCAGATCCGCGACCAGCATTCGCTGCTGACCTGGACCCGGCGCGTGCTCAGCGTGCGCAAGCGCTACCAGGCCTTCGGCCGCGGCAGCTTGCGCTTCCTGTACCCGGGCAACCGCCGCATGCTCGCCTACTTGCGCTGCTATCAGGATGAAACCGTGTTGTGCGTGGCCAACCTCTCGCACACGCTGCAGGCCGTGGAGCTGGATCTGTCCGAGTTCGAAGGTCGCGTGCCGGTGGACATCATCGGTGGCGGCAGCTTTCCGCCGATCGGCCGGTTGACCTATCTGCTCACGGTGCCGCCGTTCGGTTTCTATGCGTTCCAATTGGTCAGCGAAGGCACCTTGCCGGATTGGCATGTGCCCAGCCCGGTGCCGCTGCCGGATTACCGCACGCTGGTGCTGCGCAGCGATGCCGACGAAAGCGCCGCACTGCTGCCGCATCTGCCCACCCTGGAAGGCGAAATCCTGCCGGCGTGGCTATCGGCACGACGCTGGTTCTCGGCCAAGGACCAGGTGTTGCGCAGCGTGCGCATCGCGCGCCGCACGCCGCTGCCGGGCGATGAGCCCATGACGCTGCTGGAACTGGAGGTAGAGCTGGAAGACGGCCGCCACGAGCGTTACATGCTGCCGGTGGGCATCGTGTGGGAGCGCGAGCAGCCGAGCACGCTGGCCGAGCAGTTGGCGCTGGCGCGCGTGCGCCAGGGCCGCGAGGTGGGCTATCTCACCGACGCGTTTGCGCTCAAGCCCATGGTGCGCGGTGTGATCGATGCGCTGCGCAGCCATGCGGCGCTGGACTTCTGCGACGGCGACGATGCCGCCCAACAGGGGCAGGTCTGCTTCGAAGCCACGCCGGCACTGGCAACGCTGGACATCCCGCAGGATCCGGAAATCCGCTGGTTGTCGGCCGAACAGAGCAACAGCTCGCTGGTGGTCGCCGACAAGGCCGTGTTCAAGCTGCTGCGGCATGTGGCCGTGGGCGCCAACCCGGAGATCGAGATCGGCCGCCGCCTGACCGAGATGGGCTACGCCAACGCTGCGCCGCTGCTGGGCAGCGTCAGCCGGATCGACGGGCAGGGCACCGTCACCACCATCGCGTTGTTGCAGGGCTTCATCCGCAACCAGGGCGATGCCTGGCGCTGGACGCTGGACCATCTGGCGCGCAGCTTCGACGAATACGCCACTGCGCAGACCGACGAAGCGCGCGCCGAAGCGGTCGCCGGCTACGATGCCTTCGCCGCCGTGGTGGGCAAACGGCTGGCCGAATTGCACGAAGCGCTGTCGCGCGGCACCGACGATGCCGACTTCGCGCCGCAACGTATCGACCTGCCCACCGCCAACGACGTGGTGGCCGGCGTGGGACGCCAGGTCGAAGAGATGTGGGAGACCGTCAACGCACGCCTGGCCGGCAGCGAAGACAGTGCCGAACGCGAGGCGCTGGAGGCGGTGCTGGCGCAGCGCCCGCAGCTGGATGCCTTGCTCGCCAAGGCGCCGAGCGTGCTGGCCGACTCCTTGCTCACGCGCGTGCACGGCGATTTTCACCTGGGCCAGATCCTGGTGGCCTTCGACGATGTGGTGCTGATCGACTTCGAAGGCGAGCCGGCCAAGCCGCTGGCCGAACGCCGCGCCAAGGCCAGCCCGCTGCGCGATGTTGCAGGCTTCCTGCGCTCGCTCGATTACGCCAGCGAAGTGTCGGCACGTGGCGAGGAAGGCACCGCCGCCCGCGCCGGTGTTGGTGTGGATACGCATCTGGACCAATTCCTGGTGCAATTCCGCCGCCGCTCCACACAAGCCTTCCTGGACGCTTACCATGCCGTGCTCGACGCCAGCGCCCATCCGTGGATTGCGCCGGCGGCGTTCAATGCAGCCACCTTGTTGTTCCTGGTGGAGAAGGCTTGCTACGAAGTGCGTTATGAAGCGGCCAATCGCCCAGGGTGGCTGATGGTGCCGATCGAAGGCTTGCGACGCATCCTGCAACGCGCACGCGCCGGTGCAGGAGACACATGATGAGTGGAGTAATGACAGCAGTGAGCAATCGATGGGATTCCGGCGTGGTACGCGCCCTGGCAGAAGCGCGCCACGGCGACGCGTTTGCGGTCTTGGGCGCCCACCCGTCCGACAAGGGGCGCTTGTTGCGCACCTATCTACCCGGCGCCGACCGCGTCAGTGCGGTGCTCGACGATGGGCAGGTGGTGGCGCTGGACGCCGGCCCGGAGCCGGGCCTGTTTGCCGGCGAGTTGCCGGCGCACGGCGGGTATCGCCTGCGCATCGGCTGGCCCGGTGGCGAGCAGGAGACCGCAGACCCGTACGCGTTCGGCCCGCAGCTCAGCGACTTCGACCTGCACCTGATCAGCGAAGGCCACCATCTGCAGCTGGCCGACGCGCTGGGCGCCAACGTGGTCGAGGTGGAGGGCGTACGCGGCACGCGCTTTGCCGTCTGGGCACCGAATGCCTCGCGCGTGGCGGTGGTGGGCGACTTCAACAGCTGGGACGCGCGCCGTCATCCGATGCGGCTGCGGCATCAGTTCGGCGTGTGGGAATTGTTCGTGCCCGACGTCGGCCCCGGCGCGCATTACAAGTACCAGCTGCGTGGTCCGCACGGGCACGAGTTGCCGGCCAAGGCCGACCCGGTGGCGCGCCGCGCGGAGCTTGCGCCGGGCACTGCGTCCATCGTGGCCGATCCCACGCCGCATCAGTGGAGCGACGACGGCTGGATGGCCACGCGTGCGCGTCGCCAGGCCCACGACGCGCCGATGAGCATCTACGAGATCCACGCCGGCTCGTGGCTGCGCGAAGCAGGGGTTGATCTGGATTGGGATGGGCTGGCCGACCGCCTGATCCCGTACGTGGCCGACATGGGCTTCACCCATGTCGAGTTGATGCCGGTGAGCGAGCATCCGTTCGGCGGTTCATGGGGTTATCAACCACTGGGCCTGTTCGCGCCCACTGCGCGCTTCGGCACGCCCGATGGATTTGCGCGCTTTGTCGACCGCTGCCATCGCGAAGGCATCGGCGTGATCGTCGACTGGGTGCCGGCGCACTTTCCCACCGATGCGCACGGACTGGCGCATTTCGACGGCACCGCGCTGTACGAGCATGCCGACCCGCGCGAAGGCTTCCACCGCGACTGGAATACGCTGATCTACAACCACGGTCGCCGCGAGGTGTCCGGGTTCCTGATCGCCAGTGCGATGGAGTTCCTGCAGCGCTATCACGTCGATGGCCTGCGCGTGGATGCGGTGGCCTCGATGCTGTACCGCGATTACAGCCGCAACGCCGGCGAGTGGATACCCAACATCCACGGCGGGCGCGAGAACTACGAGACTATCGCGTTCCTGCGCCGGCTCAACGAGGTGGTGCGCGAGCACACTCCGGGCGCGGTGATGATTGCCGAAGAATCCACTGCGTTTCCCGGTGTCACCGCCGAGGTGGCGCACGGCGGCCTGGGCTTTCACTACAAGTGGAACATGGGCTGGATGCACGACACCCTGCATTACGCCGGGCTGGACCCGATCTATCGCCGCTACCATCATGGCGAGCTGACTTTCAGCATGGTCTATGCGTATTCGGAGCGCTTCGTGCTGCCGATCTCGCACGACGAAGTGGTGCACGGCAAGGGTTCGTTGCTGGGCCGCATGCCGGGCGACGATTGGCAACGCTTCGCCAACCTGCGCGCGTACCTGGGTTTCATGTTCACCCACCCGGGACGCAAGTTGCTGTTCATGGGCTGCGAATTCGGCCAGCCGACCGAGTGGAATCACGACGCCGGCCTGCCGTGGCATTTGCTCGACGACCCTCGCCATCGTGGGGTGCAGACGCTGGTGCGCGATTTGAACCGGCTGTATGTCCAATACCCGGCGCTCCACGCGCACGACGACGATCCGTCCGGGTTCGCCTGGGTGGTGGGCGACGATGCCGGCAACAGCGTGGTGGCGTTCCTGCGCAAGGGCAAACGCGGCGACGCACCGGTGCTGGTGGTGATCAACTTCACCCCGGTCGTGCAACACGCATATCGCATCGGTGTGCCACAAGGCGGCCAGTGGCGCGAGGTGTTCAATAGCGACGCCGGTATCTACGGCGGCAGCAACCTGGGCAATGGCGGCAGCGTCACCGCCGAGCAGCAATCCATGCATGGGCACGCGCAATCGCTGCCGCTGCTGTTACCACCGCTGGGCGCCATCGTGCTGACGCCGTATGGCTGATGCCCCCTGCGCCTCCCACCGGGCAACTGGCCCGGTGGGAGGCGGCAGCTGCGTCATGCATCCAGCTGTCGTTGACGGCGTGGGTCATGCGCTGGCATCGCCTGCATTCCTGCACTCCCACTCGACCGTGATGGCATTGATCTCTCCAGGCCGGGAGTCTCGCAACAGATCATCCAGCAGCAGGTCGTCTCGATGATCGAGCGCAAGCGCGGTGATGGCCAGACGGGCACCGGCACGCGGATCGGCGTGATCTCCGATACGCACGGCCTGCTTCGGCCCGAAGCGCTTGCCGCGCTCGAGGGCTGTGCGCACATCATTCATGCCGGCGATGTTGGCAAGCCGCAGGTGCTTGAGGCATTGCGGGCACTGGCACCGCTGCATGCCATCGCAGGCAATATCGATGACAAGCCCTGGGCGGCGGGTTTACCGCAGACGCGGGATCTGCAGATCGATGGCGTGCGCATCCATGTGCTGCACGATCTGAAGACGCTGGCACCGCAGGTGCAGGCCGACGTCGTCATCAGCGGCCATTCGCACAAGCCGGTGGTGCACATGCACGATGGGGTGCTGTATCTCAATCCGGGCAGCGCCGGGCCGCGTCGTTTCAGTCTGCCGATCAGCGTGGCCACGCTATGGCTGGGCGATGGCGCGCCACGTGCGCGCGTGCAGCCATTGGCACTGGTTTGAAGCCCAAGGCTGAGTTCGCTGACTTGGCATGCACACCGGCGGGGCCATGCTCGTGGACCACGTTGTTGCAAGGAATTCCCATGAATACACGTCGCCAATTCCTTTCTGCTGCCGCGGCCGGTACTGCGGCATTGGCCGCTGCGCCGTTGATGGCGCAATCGTCGGCACCCGGCAGCGTGATGCCCACGCGCGGGAAAACCGATGCGGGCGCATTGCCGACCAATCCGCTCGTCAAGGGCGGACGCTACCGGCCTGGCAGTCGCCTCGGCTTCGGTGGCGTGGCGATCGGTAATGGCTTTGCGCCTGCCACCGACGCACAGAGCGAGCAGACGCTGGCAGCGGTGTGGGAGTCGGGCGTGCGGTATTTCGATACCTCGCCTTGGTACGGGTTGGGCTTGTCGGAGCGACGCACCGGCCATCATTTGCACAACCATCCGGCCGACGATTACGTGTTGTCGACCAAGGTCGGGCGCTTGCTCACCGCGACCGACACGCCGCCCAAGACGATGTGGCAGCAACCGTCGCCGTTCGACTATCGCTACGACTATAGCGCGTCCGGGGTGCGGCGCTCGATCGAAGACAGCCTGCAGCGTCTGGGTGTGTCGCAGATCGACATCGCGTATATCCACGATCTCTCGCCAGAGAACGAAAAAGACCTGGGCATGCCGTGGGAGCAGCGGTTCGCCGAGGCGGTGAAGGGCGCGATGCCGGAGCTGACCAAGATGCGCAAGGAGGGCTCGATCAAGGCCTGGGGCTTCGGCGTCAATCGTCCTGAGCCGGCCTTGCGCGCAATCGAAGAAGCCGACCCGGACATCTTCCTGCTCGCCTGCCAGTACTCGCTGCTCGACCATGCGCAGGCCTTGCATGACACCTTCCCGAAGATCGCAAAGCACGGCGCCTCGGTTGTGATCGGTGCACCGCTGTTGGCTGGCTATCTGGCCGGGCGCGAGCGTTATCTCTACGACGGCACCATTCCGCCATGGGCGCCTGCCAAGCGGCAGAAAGCGCTGGCCATCTGCGACCGGCACGGCGTGGATCTACGCACCGTCGCGCTGCAATTTGCTGCGGCCCCGCAGGTGGTGTCGGCCGTGATTCCCGGTGCGCGCACGGCCGAGCAGGCACGCGCCAATGCGAGCTCGATGCGGGTGGCGATTCCGTCGGCGGTGTGGGAGGCGCTCAAGCGCGAAGGTGTGATCGAGGCAGACGCGCCGGTGCCCGCGGCGCGTTGAGGGCTGAGCCCGCGCGCAGCGTAGGGTGTTCGCGCTGCATGGCAATCAAAACGTCCCGCGTTGAATGAACGGCGCTTGTTGATACAACAGGCGTTCGCCACCACGCGGATCCAGTTCCAACCGGCTTGGCGTGTCGAACACCAGCGTTTCGCGCCGTTTCAAGGAATACGGTTTCCAGTACGGCGCGCCGCGACGATTGGGGTCGCCCTGCCGCGCAAACGCAAGCAGCGCTTCGCTCATCTGCTCGGCCATGCGCTGCGCATCGGCACCATCGCCGGTGCGCGAGCCCGGCTGGCGCACGTTGTCGAACACCAGCGGAATATCCAAGGTATGGAAGGCGCCGAACTTGCCGCCATCCAGCGGCGAACCCCAATCCAGTTGATAGACCCAGGTGGACGCGCCCTGACGGGCACGCGCTTGTGCTTCTTCGACAGCGCCGCGCCACGAGCGGCCGGCGGTGGTGGCTGCGAAGAACACCTGCGACGGCGTGTACTGCGGATAGAGCCGCCGATATTCGGCAATGACCACCTGCGGCAACAGGTCCACGTATTGCTGCGCCTCCAGCCTGGCCGGCAATTCGTCCCAACTCAGCGCGAAGTTCTTCGCATCGTTGCCGAGAAAGCCGCGTGTTTCATCGCGCGTATTGCCGATCACCATCGGAATACGTGCCGACTGCACCGGCGCCGTCGGCCAGAACGGATGCACCGGCACGTTGCGCGCATCCAGCACCGGGCCGAAATACAGCGCCGTGCTTTCCACCCGCGACGGGTCGCGCACGTGCGCGGCGGCCAGCAGTTGGGCCACAGGCAGCGTGCGCATGCGCGCGATCTCGCTTGGCGAAATCTTCAACGCGTCCAGCAGCAGCTGCGCGCGCTGGGTGGCCGCACGCGGCCCGGCCACGGTGACCTGTTGCCCGCTCATGGTCCAGGCGCGATGAAATAGCCCGCGCGCGACCGGCATCGCCATCAGCGTGGCGATTTTGGCGCCACCGCCCGATTGCCCAAACACCGTGACATTGCCGGCGTCGCCGCCGAATTCGGCCGCGTGCTGGCGCACCCACTGCAGCGCCTGGATCAGGTCCAACTGCCCCGCATTGCCGGAGTCGGCGAAACTGGCATCGCCCAGCTGCGCCAGCGACAGATAGCCGAACAGGTTGAGCCGGTGATTGACGGTGACCACCACCACATCGCCGCGCTTGCACAGGCGCACGCCATCGTAGAGCGGATCGCTGCCGGAGCCGGTGGTGTAGCCGCCGCCGTGGATATAGAACAACACCGGCCGCTTGCCGCCATCGCGCAGGCCGGGTGTCCACACATTGAGGAACAGGCAGTCCTCACTGGTGGGCTCGCTGGCCTTGGGTTGTGGCGCCGCTGCACCGAAACCGCTGGCATCGCGCACGTGGTGCCACGGCGTTTCCTGCAGCGGTGCCTGGAAGCGTCGCGAAGCGGTGTCGCCGCCATAGGGGATGCCCTTGAACACGCAGACGCCCTGGTCGCGGTAGCCGCGCAGCGCGCCGCCACGCACGCGTGCCAGCGGCGCGCCATCGTCGCGTGGCGGCGCAAGTACGGCCGCGGCAGCGAAGCCGGGAAGCGTTGCTGCCGCAGTCGCGAGCAGGCCACCACGCAGCAGCGTGCGGCGTCGCGTGTCAGGAGTGGCTTGGGTTGTCATCGCGCCATCTCCTTCGCGGGTGTAGGTGTCGGTGCGGGCTTGGCGACATGCGCGATCCAGGCTTGCGCCAGCTGCGGCCATGCGGACACGGTAAGACCGCTGCCGCTGGCGGTACCGAAGCCATGGCCGCCCTGCGGGAATACGTGCAGCTCGCTGGGCACACCAGCGCGTAGCAGCGCATCGTGCATCAGCAGGCTGTTGCGCACCGGCACCACGCTGTCGTCCTGCGCATGCAGCAGAAAGGTAGGTGGCGTGCGCGCGTCCACGTGCAGCTGTGGCGAATAGGCCTGCACCTGCGCCTGGCTCGGGGCGCTGCCGAGCAGGCGTTCGCGTGAGCCTTTGTGCGCGTTGGCGCTGTCCATGTCGATCACCGGGTAGATCAGCAACTGGAAGTCCGGTCGTGCGCTCAGTGCATCGGCCGCGTCGATGGGCGGATACACCTGCGCGGCGTAGCGCGTGCCCAGGCTGGCGGCGACATGGCCGCCGGCCGAAAAGCCCATCACGCCCACGCGCTGCGCATCGATGCCATAGCGCGCCGCATTGGCGCGGATCAGCCGCAAGGCACGTTGCGCATCGGCCAGCGGCACGTCGGCGCCGTTCGGGTGGCCTTCGCCCGGCAGCCGGTAGCGCAGCACGAACAGGGTGATGCCGGCGACGTCGACAAAGCCGGGCACCAGCGCGCTGCCCTCGTTGTCCAGCACGATGCGTTGGTAGCCGCCGCCAGGCGTGACCAGCAGGGCGGTGCGGTTGGGCTGTTTGGGCCGGTAGACCACCAGATACGGCGTACTGACCTGCTGGATGTAGCGATCCGGCTGCGTCGGCTCGCTGCTGCGCTCGACGATGCGCTGCGGTTGCGGCAGCGCCGTATCCCCCGGTGCCAGCGGCGTTGGCCATAGCGCGATCCGGCTGGCTTGTTCGGCGGCAGTATCGGCGCTCGGTCGCTCGGCCGCCGGCGCCGGGCCGGCCAGCAGCGCGCCCAGCACAAGGACCGCCAGGCCATGCCGCGTGGCGCGCGAAAGTGCGGTCAACGCATGCGTTTGGCGTGTCTGTTGCATTCACCCCTCCCAGGGCCACTTCGTCACCGCGACCACAATTGCCGCAGTGCACATTGCCAATGACACCGGTTTACCATATACAGCACACCGTGCCGCTGTCGATTGGCAGTGCAACAAAACACCTATCGGGGAGACACCCTTGAGCAACGACGCCGCCACTCCGCCATCGTCCACACCCGCGCTGTCCGCCATTGCCCAGCGATTTGTGGAAGCACGCCGTGCAGGGGCATCGCTGCCTGACTTTCCCGGGCAAATCCCCGACGATCTGGTCACCGCCTACCAGGTGCAGGACATCGCCATCAGCCAGTGGCACGACCACGTCGTCGGCTGGAAGGTGGGGTACATCGCCGCCGAGCGCCGCGACGCGTCCGGCGACGAGCGTCTGCTCGGCCCGATCTTCTCTCGGAAGGTCTGGAATGCTACCGGTGGAACAACCGAGTTCCCGATCTTTGTCGGCGGCTTCGGCGCAGTGGAAGCCGAATATGTCCTGATGCTCGGTGCCGATGCCCCGGCCGATCAGACCCACTTCACCCCGGAGCAGGCGGCACAGCTGCCGGCCACGTTGTTCATCGGGGTGGAAATCGCCAGCAGCCCGCTGGCCACCATCAACCAGTTGGGCCCGCGGGTGGTGATTTCGGACTTCGGCAACAACAACGGCCTGATTCTGGGCCCGGAAGTGACCGATTGGCTGGCGCGCGACGAGGCTGCGCTCACTGCCCAGACGCTGATCGACGAAAAGGTGGTTGGCACCGGTGGGGCCACCACGCTGCCGGGCGGGCTGCGCGCGGCCTACGCATTCGCGCTCAGCCGTTCGGCACAGCGCGGGCGTCCGCTCAAGCGCGGTGATCTGATTGCCACCGGCAATGCCACCGGTATCCACGACATCGAAGTGGGGCAGCGTGCCCTGATTCGCTTCGCCGGCATCGGCGATATTTCCTGTACGGCTGTGTCCGCCAGTTGACGGCGGTCCCCGTGACCAGACGCTTGGGAGGGCGCCAATGATCACACGCAGACATTTTCTCGGTGCCGGGCTCGGCGCCGCTGCCGCCGCCCCCTGGTGGGGTGCCGGCGCCACCACGCCGGTTCCCGGCGGGCAGTTGCTCACCGCCACCGATGTGCACGTCGGCGATTACCCCACCGTGGAAGCGGTGCGCTGGTTCGGCAAGCAGCTGGAAGAACGCACCAACGGCCGGCTCAAGCTGCGCCAGTACCACTCCGGCCAGCTGGGCCGCGAATCGGAGGCGATCGACATGGCGCGCTTCGGCGCCATCGACATCACCCGTGTGTATTCCGGCGCGTTGAACAACACCTTCCCGCTCACTCAAGCGCTGTGCCTGCCGTATGTGTTCGACTCGGTACCGCATCTGCGTCGCGCCATCGACGGGCATGTCGGCGACAGCGTGCTGCGCAGCTTCGAGCAGCGCGATCTGGTCGGTCTTGCCATCTACGATTCGGGCGCGCGCTGCTTCTACAACACCAAGCATCCGCTGCACCGCCCGGAAGATCTCAAGGGCCTGAAATTGCGGGTGGCTTCGTCGGACATCTTCCTCAAGTTGATGCGCATGCTGGGCGCCAACCCCACGCCGATGTCGCTGGGCGAAACGTTTTCGGCGATGGAAACGCACATGATCGACGGTGCGGAAAACAACATGCGCAGCTTTCAGTCCAGCCGGCATTTCGAAGCCGCGCATTACTGGTCGCAGAGCGAGCATTCCTACGCGCCGGACATCCTGGTGATGTCGCGCCAGAGTTTTCAATCGCTGAGCGCGGCCGACCGCGGCCTGGTGGTGGAACTGGCGCGCGCCTCGGTGCCGGTGATGCGCAACTTGTGGGACGCCTCCGAGACGGTGGCGCGCAAGCAGGTGATCGACTACGGCGTGAAGCTCAATCAGGTCGACATGCCGGCATTCCGCGCTGCCGCTGCGCCGCTGTTGGCCGAATACCGCAAGCAGCCGGAGATCGAAACCCTGTACCGCCGCATCCGCGATTTCGCATAGAGGTGTCCCGATGACCGAACCCGAGACTGTTGCCGTCCCGGTCGCGCCGTTGCAACGCGCGCTGGACCGCGTTTCCGATATCGCCGTGGGCGTGGCCTCATTGGCGCTGCTGGGCCTAGTGGTCGTGCAGGGCTGGCAGGTGTTCACCCGCTACGTGCTCAACGACTCGCCCAGCTGGACCGAACCGGTGACCCTGTTGCTGCTGAGCACCGCACTGAGCCTGGGCGCGGCGGCCGGCGTGCATACCAACCGCCACTTCGGCTTCTACCTGCTGGGCGACCACGTGCCGCCGCTGGTGCGCAAGATGTTCGAAGTGATTCGCCCGCTGATGATCCTCTCCATCGGTGCGGTGCTGGCATGGTGGAGCGCGGCACTGCTGGTCGACGGGCTGGATATCAAGATGGCCGGTGCGCAGATGCCGCAGAGCATCAACTACCTGCCGCTGTCGATCGGCGGTGCGCTGATGGTGCTGTTTGCCGTGTTCAAGTTGTGGCGCGTGCTGCGCCCGGTCCATGTCGGAGGAGTGCGCTGATGGGCATCGCCATGTTGTTGGGCACCTTCGTGGTGCTGCTGCTGATCGGCGTGCCGGTGGCCTACGCCCTGGGCGCGGCGGCGCTGGCCACGCTGCTGTATCTGGACCTGCCCACGGTGGTGCTGGTGCAGCAGATTTCCGCCGGTAGCGGCTCGGCGTCGTTGATTGCGATTCCGCTGTTTATCTTCGCTGGCGAGCTGATGCTGCGCGGTGGCATTTCCGAACGCTTGATCGCGTTGGCCTCGTCCTTGGTCGGGCGTGTCCGCGGTGGCCTGGGCCAAGTCAGCGTGCTTTCGTCGCTGTTCTTCGGCGGCGTCTCCGGCTCGGCGATTGCCGATGTCTCGGCAGTCGGCGGCACCATGATTCCGCAGATGATCAAGCGCGGTTACGACCGCGATTACGCGGTCAATGTGAGCATGACCGCTGCGCTGGTGGCCTTGCTGGTGCCGCCTTCGCATAACCTGATCCTGTTCTCGGCCGCGGCCGGTGGCGGCTTGTCGATTGCCGATCTGTTCGCGGCCGGCATCTTCCCCGCGTTGTTGATGACCGCCGCGATGATGGTGACCGGCTATGCGGTGGCGCGTCATCGCGGCTACGGCACCGAAGCCTTTCCTGGTTGGCGTGCGGTGGCCTTGCGCCTGATCGGCGCGCTGCCCGGCCTGGGGCTGGTCGGGTTGATCTTCATCGGGATTCGCGCCGGCATCTTCACCGCGGTGGAAAGCGCCGCCATTGCGGTGGTGTACGCATTGATCGTCACCGCGTTGTTGTATCGCCAATTGCGTTGGGCCGAGTTCTTCGCTGCGGTGACGCATGCGGCGCGCACCACCGGCGTGATCCTGTTCGTGATCGCCACCGCTGCTGTGTTCGGCTGGTTGCTGGCCTATCTGCAGGTACCTGCAGCGGCGGTGAAGTTCCTGCAGGCCATTGCCGACAGCAAGAACACGGTGCTGCTGATGATCGTGGTGATGCTGCTGTTGCTGGGCATGTTCATGGACCTGGCGCCGAAGATCCTGATCTGCACGCCGATCTTCCTGCCGGTGGTCAAGGCCTACGGCATCGACCCGATCCACTTCGGCCTGGTGATGGTGTTGGCCGGCGGTATCGGCCTGATCACGCCGCCGATCGGCTCGGTGTTGTTCATCGGCACCTCCATCGGGCAGATCACCATCGCGCAAAGCATGCGCACCATCTGGCCGTTCTGGCTGGCGGCGTTGTGCGTGCTGTTGATCGTGGCGTTTTTCCCTGAGTTGTCGCTGTGGCTGCCGCGCGCCCTGCGCGCCTGAGCCGGGGTAACTGCGTGATGGCATGACTGGCAGACGGGCGATCGGTACGGCTTGTTCGCGTCGTATCGATCGCCTGCCATCCACCTGCAAGCGTGCCAGACACCGTTGCCGGTGGCAGGGTTCTACCGCATCTGGTTAACCGGTGGCATTGCCCGCCATCGTGGTAAAGCCCGGCATCCGGGACTAGGAGAGAGCATGTGTGTGCGTCCCATTTCATCCCGGTGGCGTTGGCTGATGGCCGGCGGCTTGCTGTTGTGCGCCGGCCTGAGCGCTGCGGCGGACTGGAAGCGCGGTATCGAACACCAGCGCATCGCCGACCAGGGCGATGGCCGCTTTCTCAATCCGGTGCTGGCCGGCGACCATCCCGACCCGTCGGTGCTCAAGGATGGCGATGATTACTACCTCACGCTGTCCTCGTTCGATGCGTACCCGGGCCTGCCGATCTGGCACTCGCGCGATCTGGTCAACTGGCAGCCGCTGGGCCACGCCATCGCCCAGAACGTCGGTGCGATCTGGGCGCCTGACCTGATCAAGCACGGCAAGCGCTACTACATCTATTTCCCCGCGCGGCGCGGCGATCAGGGCGAGCGCAGCAATTTCGTGGTGTGGGCCGACGACATCACCGGTCCATGGAGCGCGCCGATCGATATCGGCCTGGGCAAATACATCGACCCCGGCCATGCGGTGGGCGAAGACGGCAAGCGTTACCTGTTCCTGAGCGGCGGCGATTACGTGCAGCTGTCCGATGACGGCCTCAAGGTGGTCGGCACGCCCAGGCACGTCTACGACGGCTGGAAATACCCGGAAAGCTGGGACGTGGAAGGCTATGCCCAGGAGGGCCCCAAGATCACCCGCCACAACGGCTGGTACTACATGACGACCGCCGTGGGCGGCACCGCCGGCCCGCCGACCGGGCACATGGTGATCACCGCGCGCTCGCGTTCGATCCACGGCCCGTGGCAGAACGCGCCCAATAACCCGATCACCCGCACCAGCAGCGCGGATGAGCCGTGGTGGTCGCGTGGCCACGCCACCCTGGTGGAAGGCACCGACGGCCGCTGGTGGATGCTCTACCACGGCTACGAACACGGCTACTGGACGCTGGGCCGGCAGGCCTTGCTCGACCCGATCGAATGGACTCCGGACGGTTGGTTCGCCGCCAAGGGCGGCGATCTGGGCACCCCGCTGAAGAAACCCAGCGGGCAGGCGCTGGCCCACGGGATGGCGTTGTCGGACGACTTCCGTGCCGCCAGGCTGGGCCCGCAGTGGGCCTTCTTCGATCCGGCTGCCGACGAAGCCAAGCGCCTGCAGGTGGGCAATGGCGTGTTGCGCCTGCAGGGCAAGGGCACCGCGCCGCGCAATGCCTCGCCGCTGACGGTGATCGCCACCGACCCGGCCTACCAGTTCGAAGTGCAGATGACCGTGGCGCCGGGCGGGCAGGGCGGGGCGTTGCTGTTCTACAGCGACAAGCTCTATGCCGGCGTCGGCAGCAATGGGCAACAGTTCGTCATGCACCGCTACGGCGAGGAACGCCCGGCCACGCTGGCGCCCAGCACCACCGGCGGCACGCTGTGGCTGCGCGTCACCAACAACCGCCACATCGTCACCATTCACAGCAGTCCCGACGGCAAGACGTGGACCAAGTACCCGGTGCAGATGGAAGTGTCCGGTTACCACCACAACGTGGCCGGCAAGTTCCTGGCCCTGAAGCCGGCGCTCTATGCCGCAGGCCCCGGCCAGGTGGAATTCCGCAACTTCCGCTACCGCGCCCTTGACTGACTGACCGTTCTGCATCGGCGGGCATGTCGTGGCGCCGCCTGCTGTGGCAGGCCCGGCACGGCGGACCCGGTGCAGCGGCAGGCCTCGCTCAGGTCTGCCGGCCGTCGGGCCGGTAGAATCCAATCAACTTTACTGGTTGACCGCTATGCCCGCCCGCAAGATGCCTGAAGAGGGAATGCCTGGCCTGCCGAAGGGTCGGGTCGCAACGATCAACGACATCGCGCGGATGTCGGGCGTGTCCAAGAAGACCGTCTCGCGGATCATCAACAATTCGCCACTGGTGCGCCAGGACACGCGCGAGAAGGTCGAGGCGCTGATGCGCGAGGTCGGCTACGCGCCGGATCCGCTCGCGCGCGGGCTGGCGTTCCGGCGCTCGTTCCTGATCGGCATGGTCTACGACAACCCCACCGCGCAATACATCGTGGACATGCAGTACGGCGCGCTGGACGCACTGCGCGGCTCCAGCTTCGAGCTGGTGGTGCACCCCTGCGACAGCCGCAGCCCCGGCTACATCGAAGGCGTGCGCCGTTTCGCCCAGGCGCAGAAGCTGCACGGCGTGATCCTGGTGCCACGCGCCTCCGAAGACCAGGCGCTGGCCGACATGCTGGCCGAGATCGGCTGCCGTTACACCCGCATCGCCTCGATCGCGCTGGACGCCACCTCGCAGACGGTCATCACCCACGACCGCGACGGGGCAGCGGAGGCGGCCGATTACCTGCTCTCGCTGGGCCACCGCGACATCGCCCTGGTCACCGGCCCCAGCGCCTACCGCTCCTCGATCGAGCGCACCTCCGGATTTGCCGACGCGCTGACCCGGCGCGGCATCGAGCTGCCGCCCGAGCGCATCGTCGAAGCCGGTTACACCTTCGAATCCGGCGTGGCGGCGGCCGAAAAGCTGCTGCTGGGCAAGAAACGGCCCACCGCCATCTTCACCGGTAACGACGAAATGGCCGCCGGTATCTACAAGGTCGCCCTGCGCGCCGGCATCAACATCCCGCGCCAGCTCTCGGTGATCGGCTACGACGACAGTTCGCTGGCCTCGCGCCTGTGGCCGCCGCTGACCTCGGTGCGCCGCCACACCCGCGACACCGGCCGCACCGCCGCGGCGATGCTGATCCAGCCCGACAACGCGCCGCAGCTGCCCACCGCCAGCGTGCGGCCGCACCTGATCGTGCGCGACTCCTGCCAGCCGCCGGAGGATTGATCGCCGCGCCGGCGCTCCCTCATCCGGCGCTACGCGCCATCTTCTTCCCAGGAAGAGGGAACAAGCCTCCGCTCGGCCGGCGGCTGGCCCCCATCCGCCCTTCGGGCGGCGGGGGAAGGCAGTCCGGCGATCGCTGCTGTAAAGCCCCTCTCCCGCCTGCGGGAGAGGGGTAAGGGTACGGCGGCAGACAGCCGTCCGAGAAAACTCAGCTGTGAGCGGAGGGGAAGGCACACATCAACGGTCACCCGCTCAAACCCTGCACGCTGATCCGGCGTTGTGCGCCACCTTCTCACAGGAAGAGGGAACAAGCCTCCGCTCGGCCAGCGGCTGGCCCCCATCCGCCCTTCGGGCACCTTCCCCCGCCGGCGGGGGAAGGCAGGCCGTCGATCGCTGCTGTAAAGCCTCTCTCCCGCCTGTGGGAGAGGGGTTGGGGTTGGGGTTGGGGTTGGGGTTGGGGTGAGGGTACGAGGGTACGGCGGCAGGCAGCCGTCCGAGAAAGCCAGCTGTGAGCCGAGCGGAAGTCACACATCAACGGTCACCCGCTCAAGCCCCGCACGCTGATCCGGCGCTGTGCGCCACCTTCTCACAGGAAGAGGGAACAAGCCTCCGCTCGGCCGGCGGCTGGCCCCCATCCGCCCTTCGGGCACCTTCCCCCACCGGCGGGGGAAGGCAGGCCGTCGATCGCTGCTGTAAAGCCCCTCTCCCGCCTGCGGGAGAGGGGTAAGGGTACGGCGGCAGACAGCCGTCCGAGAAAGCCCAGCTGTGAGCCGAGGGGAAGTCACACATCAACGGTCACCCGCTCAAACCCGCACGCTGATCCGGCGCTGTGCGCCACCTTCTCACAGGAAGAGGGAACAAGCCTCCGCTCGGCCAGCGGCGGCCCCCATCCGCCCTTCGGGCACCTTCCCCCGCCGGCGGGGGAAGGCAGGCCGGCGATCGCTGCTGTAAAGCCCCTCTCCCGCCTGCGGGAGAGGGGTTGGGGTGAGGGTACGGCGGCAGGCAGCCGTCCGAGAAAGCCCAGCTGTGAGCCGAGGGGAAGTCACACATCAACGGTCACCCGCTCAAACCCTGCACGCTGATCCGGCGCTGTGCGCCACCTTCTCCCAGGGAGAAGGAACGGGCCCCCACACCGCCGACACCCATTTCGTGCACTGCGCAATGACACCGGTTAACCAGAGTCGGTAGAATGGCCCGGTGCAAGCCACTGCCCCCGCGCTTGGCACCGGAGATCGCGCATGTCCCTGTACTGCAAGACCCATTACGCCACCCATCCCGACGCCATCAAGGGCGCCAGCAACGACGACCTGCGCGAGCTGTATCTGCTCGATGGGCTGTTCGTGGACGACGCGGTGACGCTCAAATACACCCACTACGAGCGCTTCGTGCTCGGTGGCGCCGCGCCGCTGGGCAGGACGCTGGAACTGCCCAGACAGACCGAGCCCGCCTCGGCCGCCGGGCATCCGTTTCTGGAGCGTCGCGAGCTGGGCATTCTCAATGTCGGCGCAGGCACCGGCACGGTGACCGTGGACGGCACCGCCTACACGCTGGGGCCGAAGGACGGCCTGTACGTGGCGATGGGCAGCACCGATGTCAGTTTTGCCTCCGAAGACGCGGCCAACCCGGCCAAGTTCTATCTCGCCTCCACGCCGGCGCATGCGCGCTTTGAGACCAAGCAGCTCTCGATCAAGGATGCGGTGGCACTGGAGCGCGGTGCGCTGGAAACCAGCAACGAACGCACCATTTACCAGTACATCGTGCCGGCCACCTGCCAGTCGTCGCAGCTGTTGCTCGGCCTGACCGTGCTCAAGCCCGGCAGTGTCTGGAACACCATGCCGCCGCATCTGCACGACCGCCGCAGCGAGGTGTATTTCTATTTCGACCTCGGCGCCGACGACCGCGTCTACCACTTCATGGGCGAACCCGATGCGCAGCGCCACATCGTGATTCAGAACAACGAAGCGGTGGTGTCGCCGCCGTGGTCCATCCACATGGGCGCCGGCACCTCCAATTACGCCTTCATCTGGGCAATGGGCGGCGAAAACCTGGATTACACCGACATGCATGTGCTGGATATCTGCCAGCTCAAGTAAGGCCTGCGTCCACGCGCCTGCACGCAGGCGGCCGCGCCATGACGCCGCTTTGTTCAAGCCGGTGCCAGTCACGCCGGCGCGATTCAGATGCGCCTTCGGCGCTGCACCCATTCGTATGACGTCATCGTCCGCACACTACGCGGTTCACTCAGCACACCACGGCACATCCAGCAGGAGCGATAAGGTAATGAGCAATCCGTTCAGTCTCGAAGGCAAGGTCGCACTGGTCACCGGTGCCAACACCGGCTTGGGCCAGGGCATCGCGTTGGCATTGGCCCAAGCCGGTGCCGACATCGCTGCCGCCGGCATCCAGGCGCCCACCGAGACCGAAGCGAAGGTCAAGGCGCTGGGCCGCCGGTTCATCGCCATCGAAGCCAACCTGATCAGCATCGAGCCAGTGCAGCGCATCATCGACGAGACCATCGCCGGCCTCGGCGGGCTGGATATCCTGATCAACAACGCCGGCCTGATCCGTCGCACCGATGCGGTGGATTTCAGCGAGCAGGATTGGGACGACGTGCTCAACGTCAACCTGAAGTCGGCCTTCTTCATGGCGCAGGCCGCAGGCCGTCACTTCATCGCGCAGGGCCGCGGCAAGATCATCAACATCGCCTCGATGCTGTCGTTCCAGGGCGGTATCCGCGTGCCGTCCTACACCGCCAGCAAGTCGGGCATCGCCGGCATCACCCGCCTGCTTGCCAACGAATGGGCCAGCAAGGGCGTGACCACCAATGCCATCGCACCGGGCTATATGGCCACCGACAACACTGCGCAGCTGCGTGCCGACGAAGACCGCAACAAGGCCATCCTGGACCGCATCCCGGCCGCGCGCTGGGGCGTGCCGGCCGACCTGGGCGGCACCGCGGTGTTCCTGGCCAGCAGCGCCTCGGACTACGTCAACGGCGCGATCATCCCGGTCGACGGCGGCTGGCTGGCACGCTAAACGCTCGCGCATGGACGGCTGTCCTTCTCCCTTCGGGAGAAGGTGCCCGAAGGGCGGATGAGGGTCGGCAACTACGCATCAACCAGATGCGCACTTCCGCTCCTGCAATTGCTCTTCCTTCCTGCATCAGCGCGTTGGCCGCTTCAGCAAACAACGCGCACGCCGTCCAAAAAGACCGGCAACCCAACACACACATCATCGCTATCTAGCGACAACTTTTAAAAAAACTTCCCCAACCAATCGGAGCATTCCCATGAAAATCGCACTCATGAATGAGTTTAGTCAGGCCGCCAAGAACCCGGTAATCCTGCAGCAACTCAACGACGTCGCCGGCGAGCAGGGCCATAGCGTCTTCAACGTCGGCATGGACGGCGACAACGACCACCGCCTGACCTACATCCACTTGGGCATCGTCGCCAGCCTGCTGCTGAACTCCAAGGCCGTGGACTTCGTCGTCGCCGGCTGCGGCACCGGCCAGGGCGCGATGATGTCGCTCAACGCGCACCCGGGCGTGTTCTGCGGCTATTGCATCGAGCCGACCGACGCCTACCTGTTCGCCCAGGTCAACAACGGCAACGCGCTGTCGCTGGCATTCGCCAAGGGCTACGGCTGGGGCGCGGAAATCAACGTGCGCTACATCTTCGAAAAGGCCTTCAGCGGCGAGCGCGGCATGGGCTACCCGGCCGAGCGTCGCGAATCGCAGCAGGCCAACGCCGGCATCCTGACCCAACTCAAGCAGGCCACCGCCAAGTCGTACCTGGACGGCCTGCGCGCCATCGACCCGGAGCTGATCAAGCAGGCGATCGGCGGCGAGCGCTTCCAGCAGTGCTTCTTCGACAACGCGCAGGATGCAGAGATCCGCAACTTCGTCGCCGGCGTGCTGGGCAGGACCGAAGCTGCTGCTGCGTAATCGCTAAAGCCCCTCCCCGGTGGGAGAGTCAGTCAACGCGATTGAGCTCCTCTCCTGCGGGCCTTCGAGCGCCCACGCCGCAAGGCGTGGGCCGGGGCGCGGAGCAGGGGGTGGGGTGAGGTACGGCGGAAGACAGCGAACCCAGGCGGCCAGGCGCACGCGCCGAACCATTGGACGAACGGCCACACCGTTGCATCGCTCACCAACCGCATCAACGCGTCGCTCTGCCGAGCCCAATGAGCGCGCGAAGCGCAATTGCGTCGCCCAAGACCACGCATGCGCTCCACGCGTCAGCACGGTATCGCAAACCGCAACAACACCAGCAACAGCAATAGCAATAGCACGCTCACTCAGCGGAGCCCCCATGCATCGACTGCTCATCGCCATGCTGTTGCTCTGCACCGGCATCGCCCATGCCGCGCCACAGCGCATCTTCATCGCCGGAGATTCCACCGCCGCCGAATACGGTGCCGAGCGCGCCCCGCAGGCCGGTTGGGGCCAACTGCTGCAGGACTGGTTCGACCCGGCGCAGTGGCAAGTGCACAACCACGCCAAAGGCGGGCGCAGCACGCGCAGTTTCATCGCCGAAGGGCGCCTGGATGCCATCGCAAGAGAATTGCAACGCGGCGATGTGTTGCTGATCCAGTTCGGCCACAACGATGCCAAGCGCGAAGACCCCACGCGCTACACCGATCCGACGACCGACTACATGCAGTTCCTGCGCCGCTACATCGCCGCTGCGCGCGACAAGGGCGCCACACCCATCCTGATCACTCCGGCCGCGCGCCTGCTCTACGACTTCGGCGCGCTGCTCGACACCCATGGCCGCTACACCCTGGCCATGCAGCAACTTGCCGCGCAGGAACACGTGGGCCTGATCGATCTCAACGCCAGTTCCAGCGACTGGATTCGCGCGCTCGGCGAGCAGGCGGCCAGACCGTATTTCCTGTTCGTGCCCGAACAGGGCAAGGCCGACGGCACCCACTTCAGCCGCGCCGGCGCGACCGCCATCGCCTGCCTGGTGGTGCAGGGTTGGGTCCAGCTGCAGCCGGCGCTCGAGTCGCAGTTGCAGCGCGATGCCGATTGCGGTGCTGCGCCCGACACCGCCACGCAACGTGCTGCACAACCGCGTCCGTCGTTGATCGCACACGAACGCGATCTCGCGCGTCGCCAGCCTGGCCCGCACGGCGGCGCCGGCCCGACCACGGCCTATCCGTTTTTCGCAGACGCGCCGGATCTGGCGTTCGTGCTGCGCAAGCGGGTGCTGCACAAAGGTGCCGGCATCGGCCTGCATCTGCACGACAAGGACGAGATCTATTACATCGTCAGCGGGCGCGGCTTGTACGCGCTGGACGGCAAGCAATACCAGGTCGCTGCCGGCGATGCGTTGTTGACGCGGCCGGGCAGCACGCACGCCTTGCAGCAGACTGGTGAAGAGCCGCTGGTGCTGCTATTGGCCTATCTCGCCAAGCCGGCAGGCTGAGCCTTCGCCCCGGTGCACCGCATCTGCCGGCACTGCACCTGCGCCGCCCATCGCTGTACTGCGGTGTCAGTCGGTCCAGGCCGGCAGCCATCGCCGCGTATTGCGCGGCATGACCTTCGGCATGCTGGCAGGCGACCTCGACCGGCGACAAGATAGGTCATCCCCACCGCCCCGACACGCATGAAAACTCCCTGGTCGCTGCTGTGTGCACTCCTCACGCTGGCCGCTGGCGCAGTGGCCAGCCCGGCGCCTGCAGAGCCTGCTCCGGTTGCGCTGGACCTGGAGCTGGCACCGCACGCAGTCGAGGGCGAAGTGAGCACGGTGGAGGTGCGTCTGCGCCTGGCGACGCTTCGCGTTGCGCGCGGCGGCATCGTGGCGCAGCTGCCGATGCAGGTGCAAAACGTGGATACCGCTGCCGAGCACATCGCCGCGATCGAAGCGACCGATGCGCAGGGGACGGTGCAGCTTGTCGGGCGTGCGGCCAAGGCGCAGGAAAGCGGTGACCAGGGCCAATTGCGCGTCTGGATCGCGCCACGCGCGCTCAGCGGCCCGCTCAGCCTGCACTACCGTGTCCCAGCCAATGCAACCCGGCCGCCGCGCGGCCCGGCGCCGCCGATTTCGTTCCGCAACGATGACCATGCCTTTTCTGCGCTGTCGAGCATGTTTCTGGCACTGCCGCCGCAGGAGCAAAGCTATGCGCTGACCATTCGCTGGGATCTGTCGCAGCTGCCCGACGGCGCCAAGGGAGTCAGCTCGTTCGGCCAGGGCACGGTGCAGGTCGCGCAGATCGACAACAACAGCTTGTCCGGTGTGTTCTTCATGGCCGGGGAGGTTGGACGCTGGCCGGCCGTGCCGCGTGCGGACGGGTTTTCGGTCGCCTGGCAGGGGCAGCCGCCCTTCGATGCGGCCGCGTTGTCCGCGTGGGTGGGCAAGCTGCACGACCAGTTCGAGCTGCTGTTTCCGCAGCCCGCGCCCTACACGATCTTCCTGCGCTACAACCCGGTCAACGCCGGCGGCGGAACCGCATTGAACCAGTCCTTCGTCACCACCTATGGCGAAGGCGACGGGGCCGATCTGGACCTGATCAAGATCACCTTGTCGCATGAGATGTTCCATACCTACCAGCCGCACCTGTCCCGGCATGGGGCCGAGTCCACGACCTGGTTCAGCGAAGGCTCGGCGGTGTTTTACGAGGCGCTTCTGCCGCTGCGATTCGGCTTGCTCACCCCGCAGCAATTCCTGGATACGCTTAACACGACCGCGGCGCGTTACTACACCAATGCGCTGGGAAATCTGCCGAACGCACGCATCGATGAGGGATTCTGGAAGGACACCCGCATCCGCACGCTCGCCTACGACCGCGGCATGTTGTATCTGGCCACGGTAAACGATGCGCTGCGCAAGCGATCGCAGGGCAGGCGTTCGCTGGATGACCTGTTGCGTGCGCTGCTGGAGATCGGGCAGCAGCGCGAGGCAACCCAGGCCGATTGGGAGGCCTTGTTGAAAGCAGAGCTGGGCGACACGGCGGTGCAGGACTTCCACGCCTTCCTGGCCGGAACTGCGCCGCTGCCGGCATCGGATGCGTTCGGGCCGTGCTTCCGTAGGATCAGCAAGCCGCTGCGGCGCTACGTGCTGGGATTTGAGCCGGCGGTGCTGGCCGAACCCAGGCGCATCGTGCGCGGCCTGATGGCGGAGTCTGCTGCTGCACAGGCGGGAGTACGCAATGGCGACGAGATCGTGCGGCCGGTGCCGCAGGACGGCATCCAGGGCAATCAAACCCAGCACCTGAAACTGCGCTTGCGCCGCGACGGCAAGGAATTCGACGTGGACTATCTGCCACGCGGCGAGCAGGTTGACGCCTGGCAATGGGAGCGCGTCCCCGGTGTGGATGATGCACAGTGCCGGCGGTAGATCGCGCGTTTGGCGTCGACATCAGCACCGCGCCGATGAGGTAGCGGCCAACCCCGCTGCGTCGCCGGCAGTTCAGGCCTTGTCCACCCCGTAGTGCGTCAGCCCCAGGCGCGCCAGTTCAGCCGAGCGGCGGTAGTAGACTTCTTCCCAACCATCCACGCGCTGGCGGTCGGTGTCGTTCATGGCATCGAGAATGTCTTCGATGCTGAGCAGATTCGGATCTTCTTCCAGGCGCTCGAACACCGCGCCCAGGCCCTCGATGGCTTGGCGCGCTTGCACCGCGCCCATGGCGGCCAGCCCCCGCAATGCATCGCTGCGGGTCGCCGCATCCCAACGGTCGAAATAGCGCGCGTAGCCGCTCTCGTTCATGTCCGCATCCAGCCGCGCCAGCGCGATGAGTTCGCGCTCGCCTGGCGACAGCGCATCCATGCGCCCGCGCAACTGGGTGAGCTTGGCCTGCGCACGGGCAGCGCGGCGGCGCCACAGCAACTCGGGCATGTTGAGCAGGCCCTCCGGGGTGGGGGGCGCCACCGCGGGCCAGTTCACCCCGAAGCCGTCTTCGGTGATCTGCCATTGCGCGCGTTGCGGCGGCGATGCCTTGAGCAAGAGCCGGTGTGCCTGGATGGGCTCGTCGATGCGCATGCCGTTGGCCAGAGTGAACAGCAGGCGGGTGTCGTCCAGCTCCAAGCGCCGGATGCGCAGATGCGTCAGGTCCATTGAGCGAAGGCGATGTGGGGAGGTTTGACCTTAGTGCGCGTTGGCGGTGGTGTCGAGTCGGTGCAGGTCACATCACGGCATCTTGACCGGGCGGCAATGCGGCGCGCCGCGATCGGCGCCGCGTGATCGCGGCAGCGACCCCACTCACACGTCGCCGTCGCGGCTCCAACCCTCGCCGCTGCCGCGTTGGATCACCCGATCGCCCGGCAGCACGTCACCCGCCGGCACCTGCGGCTGTTGTGCAAGCTCGGCATAAATCGGGGTGAAGTCCGGCGCAGTGGCTTCCATCAACTGCGCAAAGCTGTCGATGACGAAATAGGTCTTCTGAAAGCTGTCGATGCGGTAGCGCGTGCGCATGAGGCGTTGCAGGTCGAACCCGATGCGGTTGGGTGCCGGCGATTCCAGCGAATACAGCGATTCGCCCTTGGACGACACGATGCCGGCACCGTAGATGCGCAGGCCCTGGGGCGTGTCGATCAGACCGAATTCCACCGTGTACCAATACAGCCGGGTGAGGTTCTGCAGCGCGTCCGGGCCGATGCCGTGCGCCTTGACCCCGCCGCGGCCATAGGCCTGCATGAAGTCGGCAAACAGCGGGTTCATCAACAACGGCACATGCCCGAACAGGTCATGGAACAGATCGGGTTCGGCGATGTAATCGATCTGATCGGGCCGGCGGATCCACCAGGTCACCGGGAAGCGCCTGTTGGCCAGGTGATCGAAGAAATCCAGCTCCGGCAGCAAGCCCTGCACGCCGACCAGGGTCCAGCCGGTGGCTGCCTGCAGCACGCGATTGAGCGCATCGAAGCGCGGGATGTGCGTCTGGCCCATGCCCATCGCATCCTGCGCCTGCAGGAACTCCTCGCAGGCGCGACCGACCAGCAGCTCGCGCTGGCGCCGGTACAAGGTGCCCCAGGTGGCGTGATCGTCGGCGCTGTAGCCGTCCCACGGCTGCTCCACCACCGCAGTGGTGTAGACCGGGACATAGCCCTTGTCGGTGAGCTGGTTTTCGACGCGTTGCGGAGCGGTAGTCATGCAGCGGCACCTCCCGGTGATCAGGCCTCACCTTAGCCGGATGTCCGCGCAACGGGATTGCGAATCTTGCGCGCCATGTGCATCCTGGCGCAAGATCCGTGCGTCATCCTCTGCTGCTGCGCAACATATGGATCAGCCCATCGCCTTGGACCGCACCGATTTGCGCCTGCTCGCCCTGCTGCAGACGCAGGGGCGCAGCAGCAATGCGGAGCTGGCCGTGCAGGTCAATCTGTCGGCGTCTGCATGCCTGCGCCGCACGCAGCGACTGGAAGCCGCCGGCATCATCGCCGGCTATGGCGCGCGGCTGGATGCGCGCGCGCTAGGGCTGGGCTTGCAGGCGTTCGTGCGTGTGCAGCTGGAGCAGCACGGGCAAGCCGACATCGAGCATTTCGCCGAGGGCGTGCGCGGCTGGGACGAGGTGGTGGCGTGTTGGGCGCTGACCGGCGACATGGATTACCTGTTGCAGGTACAGGTGCGCGACCTGGAACACTTCTCGCGGTTTCTGCTCGATCGCCTGCTCAATGCCACGGGCGTGTCGGATGTGAATTCCAGCTTCGTGCTGCGCACGGTGAAGGCGCCGGAAGGTCTGCCGCTGTCGCATCTGGCCTGAGGTGCAGATCAGCCATGTGGCTTAGGCAGGGTGCCGCTCGCCCGGTGCAGCCGGCAAGGTGCACCGGCGTGCCGTCGCTTTCCAGACGGACGCAAGAAACGTGCTGCTTGCCACATAAACGATAACGATTTACATTTACCTCACATCTTGGCCGCGTCCGGCCATGTCGTTCGTGTCGCATCGCCAGCCCACGCAGGGTCAGCCAGCCGGTTCGAGTGGACGCCCGCGTGTGCCTGCGCCTTTCCCTGTTGCGTGACGCGCTGCGTCGGCAACGATCGACGAGAACGCCCCATGTCTGCTGCCATCGCTCCCCTTGGCCTGTTGTCTGCCGCGCTGCTGTGCGCACTGTCGACCTTGGCCCCCGCCGCTGCTCATGCCGCCGAGGCCGCCGATGCGACCAACGCCACGACGCTTGACCAGGTCAGCGTCAACGGTACGGTGAGTCGCGCGCAACCGGCCACCACCACGCGGCTGCCGCTGACCCTGCAGGAAACGCCGCAGTCGGTGAGCGTGATCGGGTTGCAGCGCCTGGAAGAGCAATCGCTGTTCAGCATCGACGATGTGATGCGCCATGTCACCGGCGTCAACGTGTCGTTCTACGACACCCAGCGGCCGCTGTATTTCGCGCGCGGTTTCCAGATCACCGACTTCCAGGTCGACGGCCTGCCCACCTACAGCGGCGCCACCAATCAGGAATACGACACGGTCTTCTACGACCGCATCGAGGTGATCCGCGGCGCCAATGGCCTGCTCACCGGCGCGGGCATTCCCTCGGCCACGGTCAACCTGTTGCGCAAGCGCCCTGGCAAGGACTTCGACGCCTCGTTCGGCGTGAGCACGGGCACCTGGGATTTCCGCCGCATGCAGGCAGACGTCAATGCGCCGTTGACCGAAGATGGACGCTTTCGCAGCCGCGTGGTGGCCGCCTGGCAGGATCGCGATTACTACTACGACCGCTACCACGACAACAAGATGTCGGGCATGGCGGTGCTGGAAGGCGACCTGACCGAGAGCAGCACGCTGACCGTCGGCTACCAGCGCCAGGACAACACCCCGGTCGGTTCGACCTGGGGAACGGTGCCGTTCTTCGCGGCCGACGGCTCCTTCGCCAACCTGTCGCGCTCGACCAACATGGCGCCGGAATGGACGCGCTGGCAACGCGAAACCAGCACTGCGTTTGCCAACCTGGAACAACGCTTCGGGCAGGACTGGTTGCTGCGCGTCAACACCGCCCACACCAAGGGAGCCGTGCAGAGCCTGCGCGTCTACGGCACCGGTTACCCGGCCGCCGATGGCAGCGGCGTGTTCTTGCGCGCCAACGCTGGCGAAACGCAGGACACGCGCGATAGCGTGGACGTGTATCTGTCCGGCGGGTTCGCCTTGTTCGGCCGCCAGCACGATGTGGTGATCGGCGGCAGCTGGCAGGACCTGCAATCGACCACCTATACCGTGGCGCAGGCCTATCCCGACGACTGGGCCACCTGCGGCAGCGAACGTTGCTATGTCATTCCCAACATCCGCAACTGGAATGGCGACGCGTCCGAGGTGACCTATGCGCGTACCGGCGCGCGTCGCCAGGCACGCACCACCCAGCGCGGCGTGTATGCCTCCACGCGCTTGCGGCTGGCCGACCCGCTGTCGTTGATTGCCGGCGCGCGGCTGAGCTCCTGGGAAACCCGCACCCAGGCGTTCGATGCCAGCGGCAGCTACACCGGCACCAGCGGCCGTTATGAAGTAAGCGACGAAGTCACCCCATACGTCGGTCTGGTGTACGACATCGTGCCGGATGTGTCGGTCTACGCCAGCTACACCGAAATCTTCAATCCGCAGAACTACCGCGACAAGGACAACAACCTGCTCGCACCGGTGGAAGGGTCCAACCTGGAAGCCGGCATCAAGGCGCAGTTGTTCGATGGCCATGCGATGGCCACCGCCGCCGTGTTCGAAGCCAAGCAGGACAACTATGCGGTGCGCGACATGACCCAGCCGGAAGCCTCGCTGCCGGATGGCAGCTCGGCCTACATCGGCGTGGACGGCACCAAGAGCCGTGGCTGGGAAGTGGACGTCAATGGCGAAGTGCGGCCCGGTTGGTCCATCAACGCCGGCTATACCCACGTCAAGGTGACGCGCGCGCCCACCGATGCGATCTACGCCAACCTGCCCGAAGATTATCTGCAGCTCTCCACCCAGTGGCGCCTGCCGGGGACGTGGGACCGGTTGAGCATCGGCGGCGGCGTGAGCTGGCAGAGCGCGGTGCGCGGCTTCAATATCGCACGCCCCACCGGCGACGGCACTGGCGCTACCACGCCGGTCACCGTGGTGCAGAACCCGTATGCGCTGGTGCATTTCAACGCCAACTACCGCATCAGCGACCAATGGACCGCCACGCTGGCGGTGCGTAACGCATTTGGCAAGACCTACTGGGCGAATCTGGATTATCAGAACTACGGCGAACCGCGCTTTGTCAGCGTGTCGCTACGTTGGCGGTATTGAGGCATTGCCGATGAAGTCCGGGCTTGAGACGTTGCCCATCAAGTCCAGGCGTTGCTACCGGTAGGCCTCGCGGCCAGGGCCGCTCCTGCAAGAGCGGTGCTGGCCGTGCCGACGTCGCCGATACACCCAAAGACCCCCGCCCCCGGTAGGAGCGGCCCCGGCCGCGACCCCATCCCGACACATCTCAGCGCACCCGAAAGAACCGCCACGCCGTCGTAGGAGCGGCCCAGGCCGCGCCCGTGTCCGGGCACCCTCAGTGCATCAACACAAGGCATCAACAACGCAGTCGCCCGACGCATCTGGTTCAAATGCGCGCGTCTGGAAACAGGCGCCCACGCCCGCTCAGTTCCGCATGACCTCGCGGGACCCGCATCAACTGCGCATCGCCTCGCACCGCAGCCGCATCACGGCGCCACGCAGGCCTCGTCCTTGCCGCGCAATTTTTCCCAACGCGAGCGTTGTTCCAGGCAACGCTCGTACGCCTGTTGCCTGGCCGCTTTGGCCTGATCGGCGGCGGTCCGTGTCGCGCTGCTGCGCGCGGCCTGCAGTTGCGCAATCTTGGCGCGAATCTGCGGCATCACCGCCATTGCGGCGCGCTCGCCTTCGAGGATCGCCGCACCACGCTGGTTGAAATCGGCCGAGCCGATATCGTTGACCTTGGGGCGAACGACCACGTCGGCACGTTTGAGTTCGGCCTCGCCCAGACGCTGGCCCATGATCGAGATCGACTGGTTCACCGTGCCCAGCAGGTCCCCCGGGTTCTTGCCGCTGGCCTTGCTGGAAATATCCACGGCCACCACGAATTCGGCACCTAGCTGGCGCGCCGCATCCACCGGCACCGGGCTGACCACGCCGCCATCGACGAAGTGGTACTTACCGATGGTCACCGGCTCGAACACGCCGGGAATGCTGCTGGACGCGCGCACTGCCTGGCCGGCATTGCCGCGCACGAACACGGTGCGTTCGCCATCTTCCAGACGCGTGGCGACCGCCGCGAACGGCTTGCGCAGTTTTTCGATCGGTTTGCCGCCCAGCTGTTCGTTGACGTAGTCCTGCAGTTTCTGGCCTTGCACCAGGCCACCGGAAAACAGCCGCACATCGCGGATGCTGGTCTGGTCGAGCGCAACGGCCTTTTCCTGCATTTGGAACGCATCCATGCCGCTGGCATACAGCGCGCCCACCACGCTGCCGGCGCTGGTACCGGACACCACCACCGGTGCGAAGCCGTTGGCCTCGAGCATCTTGATCACCCCGATATGCGCAAAGCCCTTGGCCGCACCGCCACCGAGCGCGACGCCGATCTTGATGGGCTTGGGGGCTTCGGCCGAAGGTGCCTGCACCACGGGCGCCGGTGTCGCCGGGCGCGGCTCGCCCCCGCAGGCGCTGAGCAGACCGAGCATGGACAACAGGGCGAGCGAGCGGGAGCAGCGGAGCGCGATCATGGCGAAAACGTCGATGGGAAAGGCGAGGGAGAATACACGCGCCCTGCCACTGCTGCTGCGGCGGTAGTGGCGTGAGTGGAGCTCATTCAGGACAGCATCGTTTACAGGCGTTGCGCTCCCTTCTCCCCTCGGGAGACGGTGGCGCGCAGCGCCGGATGAGGGTACGAGCGGAGCCTGATGCCTTCCCATACCACGTGTGGCTTCGCCCGTCCCCTCACCCCAACCCCCGCTCCGCGCCCCGGCCCACGCCTTGCGGCGTGGGCGCTCGAAGGCAGGCGCGCCGATGGCGCTAGCCCTGCCTTTTCGCCCCGCAGGGAGAGGGGCTGCGGTTCCGTGCGGCGATGGACGTGGCTACGGTCAGGGTGCCGTCGCTGCACCAACGACCCGGTCGCCTGCCTTCTCCCGCCGGGACATTGTCCTCCTTCATGGAGGAGACGGTGGCGCAAAGCGCCGGACGAGGGTGCGCCTCAGCATTTGCCAGTGTCTGGAGCGACAAACGCGTCGCCACGCGCCTTCAGAGGTGACAGGACGCTTGCTTCGCCCCCCGAATCCAAATCGTCATCGCGCCAACCCGCCGCGTCACCGCTCAGAACCGGTTATCGCCATCCAGCAAGCGGCCCAGGCCGCCCAGCACCGAGCCCTCGCCGCGCTGTTGGCCACCGCCTTGCGGGGCGGCCTGCAGCATGCGGCCGGCCATGCGCGAGAACGGCAGCGATTGCAGCCAGACCTTGCCCGGGCCCGTGAGGGTGGCCAGGAACACGCCTTCGCCGCCGAAGAACATGCTCTTCAGGCCGGCAACGCGGCGCACGTCCATGTCCACGCCGGCGTGATAGGCGACCACGCAGCCGGTGTCCACATCGATGCGCTCGCCCGGCCCCAGCTCGCGCTCGACGACCGTGCCGCCGGCATGCACGAACACCCATCCGTCGCCTTCGAGTTTCTGCATGATGAAGCCCTCGCCGCCGAACAGGCCGGTGAGGATCTTGCGCTGGAAGGCGATGCCCAGCGACACCCCGCGCGCGCCGGCCAGGAAGCTGTCTTTCTGGCAGATCAACTGCCCGCCATGCTCGGACAGACGCAGCGCCAGCACCGTGCCCGGGTAGGGCGCGGCGAAGGCGACCTTGGCCTTGCCGCTGCCGGCGTGGGTGAACACGGTGGTGAACATGCTTTCGCCGGTGACCACGCGTTTGCCGGCCGACAGCAGCTTGCCCATCAGCCCGCCGCCACTTTGACCGGCATGCGAGCCGTCGCCGAACACGGTGTCCATCTGCACCGCCGCGTCCTTGTACATCAGCGCACCGGCCTCGGCGATGGCGCTTTCGCCTGGGTCCAGCTCGACTTCGACAAACTGCATGTCGTTGCCGACGATGCGGTAGTCGATCTCGTCCGCGCGCCCGCTGATGCCGCTCAACGGCGGTGGTGCGCTAAGGCCGCCCTGCAGTTCGGCCAACTGACGGGCCGGCGTCCAGCCATCGAGCCCGTCGCGCCAGGCCAGCGCATCGGGATGACGCTGCGCATGCGCGCGGGCGCTGGCATCGTCGAGCGGGCCGAGACGGTCGGCCTGTCCGGGATTATGGAAATACCACTGGGCCATCGGGACGACTCCTGTCTGCGTGTGCGGCGAGTCTACGCGCAACCGCCGCGGCGGCGTCCCGTGTCCAAGGTCATGTCTGCAGCGCGTGGTTGTGACGCGGTTGCGGCCGTCCGGAGCGCTTCGCCATCGCGATGTCGAGCATCGTCGGCAGCTCGTGCACGGACACGGCCTGCACGGGCTGCAGGTGGGGTGGCGGTTACTCGCCCACCGTCGCCCAACAGCGCTCGCCATCGCGTTGCACCCGCACCGGGCCGTCGAATACGGCCGACAGGCTGGCATCGGTGAGTAGCGCCTCGCGCGTGCCGTCTGCCACCACCTTGCCGGCGCGCAGCAGGATCACCCGTTCGATCTCCGGCACGATTTCTTCGATGTGATGGGTCACCAGCACCAGCGTGATGCCTTGCCGGGCGAGGTGCCGCATCGTCTCGAGCAGGTGCTGGCGCGCCACCAGATCCAGCCCGGTGGACGGCTCGTCCAGCAGTAGCGCCTGCGGGCGATTGACCAGCGCACGCGCAATCAGCACCCGTCGGGTTTCGCCGGCCGACAATTCGGCAAATTGCCGGTCCACCAGCGGCAATGCGCGTGCCAGCGCCAGCGCTTCGCGCGCACGCGCACGCATGTCGTCGCTGATCTCGCGATGCGGCGGCACCACGTAGCTGGCGAAGAATCCGGATAGCACCGCGCTTTCCACATCCAGTCCGGGCATGTCGGCCAGATTGACGCTCAGATCGCCGGTGACGATGCCCAATTGCGAGCGCAGGCGATCCACCTGCCAGCGCGTTTGTCCCAGCACCTTCACTGCCGCCTGGCCGTCGGCGCGCGCCAGCGGGTACAGCTCGCGCGTGATCAATTTGATGAAGGACGATTTTCCGCAGCCGTTGGGGCCCAGGATCGCGGTGTGCTGCCCCAGGGCGATGCGCAGACTCAGCGCATGCAGCACCCGTACCTGGCCGCGCATCACACTGGCTTGGTCGAGTTCGATCAGCGGGGCGGCGTTGGCAACGGCGGTGGAATCGGCAGCATTTTCGGTGGCAACAGTCATACGGGTGACAGCAGACGGAAGTGGGGAAGGGGGTCTGAACCGCTTTAGAAATGTAGGTGCAACCCTACGCATCCGAAGGGTGAAGTTTGCCGCGATCGCCCCCATCATGTCTGCATCAAATGGAGAGCGCTGCTGTGGAGATGCCGATGTTGTCCGATCCGATCATCGACGTTCTGACCTCCGGCGTGGCAGGGCTGGGCGTGTGGGGCATGCTGGCGGTGCTGCTGGTCTTCACCCAACTCACCATCTTTGCAGTGACCTTGTACCTGCATCGCAGCCAGGCGCATCGCGGTGTGGATTTCCATCCGGTCATCGCGCATTTCTTTCGCTTCTGGACCTGGTTGACCACCTCGATGATCACCCGCGAATGGGTGGCGATCCATCGCAAGCATCACGCCAAGGTCGAGACCGAGGAAGACCCGCACAGTCCGCAGACCAAGGGCATCGCGCAGGTGTTCTGGCGCGGCGTGGAGTTGTACCGCGAGGCACGGACGCAGCGCGCCGATATCGAGCAGTACGGCAAGGGCGCGCCTAGCGACTGGATCGAGCGGCATCTGTACACGCCGCATGCCAATGCCGGCCCGATTGCGTTGCTGGTCATCAATGCCGTGTTGTTCGGATTGCCGGGGATTGCGTTGTGGGCGATCCAGATGGCGTGGATTCCGTTCTGGGCTGCCGGTGTGGTCAATGGCCTGGGCCACTGGTGGGGCTATCGCAATTTCGAGTCGGCCGACACCTCCACCAACCTCACGCCGTGGGCGCTGTGGATCGGTGGCGAAGAATTGCATAACAACCATCATGCCTTCCCGAGCTCTGCACGGTTTTCGATGCGGCGGTGGGAGCTGGATATCGGTTGGGTCGCGATTCGCGGCTTGCAGGCGTTGGGCCTTGCCAAGGTATTGCGGGTGGCACCGTCGCTGGATATCCGCCCCAATATCGCCGTGCCCGATGCCGACACGCTCAAGGCGCTGCTCTCGCACCGGTTCCAGGCCATGACCGACTACCAGCGCAATGTGCTCAAGCCGGCGTTGCGCGAAGAGGCGGCCGCCACCGGCGCCAAGCTGCGCGAGTTGCTGCCGCGTCGCCTGCGCAAGGGTCTGGTCGACGACGGACGCTGGCTCAAGCCGGACGCGCGTGCACAGTTGCAGGCATGGGTGGCGCAGCGTCCGCGCATGCGCACGCTGGTGGAGTATCGTGCGCGGCTGACCGCGCTGCTGGAAGCGCGCAGCCACGATGCGTCCGAACGGCTCCGGCAATTGCAGCAGTGGTGCCATGAGGCCGAGGCCAGCGGCAATGCGGCCTTGCAGGCCTATGCGGCGCGGCTCAAGGGGTATGCGCTGAGTGGTGCGTAAAGCGGGCGCCAGGCGCGCTGTGGTGCGTGTACACCGGGTGCGTGGTGTGATCGTGCGAACCTTCGTGATCGTGGGGTTGGCCGCTCTGCCGGCGGTTGCCGCGCAGGCCCAGGTCCAGGACAGCCAGCAATATCTGCAGCGCATGGATACCGATGGCGATGGGCGGGTGAGCCTGGACGAATATCTGGCCTGGATGAGCTACGCCTTCGACCAACGCGATACCGACCACGATGGCGTGCTGCAAGGCGATGAACTGCCGGGCCGCCGCGGCAAGCCGATCACCCGTGCGGCGCATCGCGCCACCCTGATCGCGCGCTTCGCCCGGCAGGATGCCGATGGCGACGGCTACCTGAGCGCACGCGAATTGCTCGCGCCGCCGCGCTGATGCGCGCTTTGCTGATGCGCATCTTCGCGCGTGGCTGACGCTGCGTTCGGCAAGCTCGGCCGCATGTTCACTCTCGACCAGGTCAGCCGCCGCTACGGCCAGGCCATCGCGCTCGATGCTGTCTCGCTGACGTTCGCCAGCGGCATTACGACCGCATTGATCGGTCCCAGCGGCGCCGGCAAATCCACCGTGCTGCGCATGTTGGTCGGGCTGGAGTGGCCGGACAGCGGTACGGTCGCCTTCGATGGCGCGCCGTTGCAGCGCGCCAACCTGCAGGCGCAACGGCAACGCATCGGCTACGTCATCCAAGAGGGCGGCTTGTTTCCGCATCTGGATGCGCGCAGCAACGTGACCTTGCTGGCACAGACGCTGGGCTGGACGCGGGAGCGCATCGATGCGCGTCTGGATGCCTTGTGTGCTCTGTGCCAGTTGCCAGCGGAGTTGCTGGCGCGCTATCCGGCCGAACTCTCGGGCGGCCAGCGCCAGCGCGTCGGCCTGATTCGTGCACTGATGCTCGACCCGCCGGCCTTGTTGCTGGACGAACCGCTCGGCGCGCTCGATCCCATCGTGCGCTACGACCTGCAGGCGCAGATGCGCGAACTGTTCGCGCAGTTGGGCAAGACCGTGGTGCTGGTCACCCATGATGTGGCCGAAGCCGCCTATCTGGCCGACAACCTGGTGCTGATGCGCGCCGGCCGCATCGTGCAGCAAGGCCGTGCGCGCGATCTGCTGGAGCAGCCGGCCGATGCCTTCGTGCAGCGCTTTCTCACCGCCCAGCGCAGCATTGGCGATGCCGCATGATGGCGCGTGCGCTCATCGCCGTGGCGTTGCTGATCTGCAGTGTCGGCGCGCAGGCCGCGCAGGTCACCATTGGTTCGAAGAACTTTACCGAGGCGGTGATCCTGGGCGAAATCGCCACCGCTGCCGGCAAGCGCGATGGTGTAGACGTGCAGCACCGCGCACAGCTCGGTGGCACGCGCATCCTGTGGCGCGCGCTGGAGACCGGGCAGATCGACGCGTATGCCGAATACACCGGTACGCTGGCACAGGAGCTGCTGCAATTGCCCAGCGCCAGCCAGGCCGAGCTGCGCGCCGCACTCGACGCACGCGGGCTGGCGATGACCGATTCGCTGGGTTTCCAGAACACCTATGCCTTCGGAATGAAGCGCGAACGTGCGCAGGCATTGGGCATCGTCTCCTTGTCGGATCTTGCACGACATCCCACCCTCAAGATCGGTCTGAGCAATGAGTTCATGCAGCGGGCCGATGGCTGGCCGGGCGTGCGCGCGGCGTACGCGTTGCCGCAGGCTGCAACCGGGTTGGATCACGACCTGGCCTATCGCGCGCTGCAGAGCGGGGCGATCGAGGTCACGGATCTGTACAGCACCGATGCGGAGATTCCGTACTACCAGTTGCAGGTGCTGCGCGACGACCGCCGCTATTTCCCGGATTACCAGGCGATTTTTGTCTATCGCAAGGAGCTGGCGCAACGCTCGCCGGCGATGTTGCAGGCACTGCGGGGGCTGCAAGGACGCATCGATGAAGCGACCATGCAACGGCTCAATGCACAGGTCAAACTGGAGCGGCAGTCCGAAGCGGCGGTTGCCGCGCACTGGTTGGGCGTCACGCCGGCCTCTGACACGGACTCGCGCTTGACGCGCCTGCTGCAGCATACGCGCGAGCATCTGGCGCTGGTTGGTATTTCGCTGGGTTTCGCCTTGCTGCTTGCATTGCCGCTGGGCGTGCTGGCGGCGCGGCGTCCGCGCCTGGGACAGGTGGTGCTGTCGTTGACCGGCGTGCTGCAGACGCTGCCGTCGCTGGCCGTGTTCGTCTTCATGATTCCGTTGTTCGGCATCGGCGCCAAGCCGGCGATTGCGGCGCTGTTTCTGTATAGCCTGCTGCCGATCGTGCGCAACACCCACGCAGGGCTGACCTCGATCCCACGCGAATTGCGCCAGACTGCGCATGCCATCGGATTGCCAGCGTGGACACGCCTGTGGCGTGTGGAACTGCCGCTGGCACGCCGCACGATCGTGGCCGGCATCCAGACCGCTGCAGTGATCAATGTGGGCACCGCCACGCTGGGCGCGCTGATCGGTGCAGGCGGCTACGGCCAACCGATTCTCACCGGTATCCGCCTGGACGATCTCGGTCTGATTCTGGAGGGCGCCATTCCCGCCGCCGTGCTTGCGCTGCTGGTGCAGGCACTGTTCGAAGGAGTGGAGCGCTGGGCAACGCCGCCCGGGTTGCGGATCAGCCAGCGGCAGTGACATGCGGTCTGCCTCGGCAGCAGCGGGTTTTGCATTGCGGCGCGATCGGGAATGTCCTGTCGTCGGCAAGCCTGCCCCGACACCGACTGCGTCAGTTCGCTGAAGACCGCGCGCCGCCGCTTTACTGCCGCTGATCCTTGCGCCAATTGTCATGCGCAGGGCGCACTGGCCTGCGATGAAACCTTCCGGTGCTACTGACCGCGCGCAGGCCTGCATCGCTGCAGATGCCGGGCCTTCGATGTCGGCGTGCGCCGCGCCTCACCTATCGGGTAGCGCTGCAACGACCTGTGACAACGCGTGGTCGGTGACGCTCAAATGCGGTGCGATGCGCAGACGTCCATGCCGACGCGTGCAGACCACACCACCGGCGCCGAGCGCCGTTGCCACCGCATCCAACGTTGCTGCCGGCGGCTGCAGTGCGGTGAGATGCGGCGCATGTCCAGGCGTGCACCAGCTGCCCAAGCCGCGCGCCTGCAGGGCGGCGTCCCAATGCGCGGTCAACTCGCCCAACGCGGCTGCGATACGCGCCGGCTGCCACGCGTTGAGTTGTTGCAAGGCCACCGTAGCCATTGCGATCCGCAACGGGTCGGCCACTCCGCCCGCATCGAATCGTCGTGCACCGCCGCGATATCCCGGCGCGGTGGCCGCCGGAAATTCCCAACTGCTGCCCGCATCGCGGCCGATCCAGTGTTCTTCGATCGGCAGCCCGTCTGTGCGCCACTGCGGTGCCACCCACAGCCACGCCAATCCCATCGGCCCGAGCAACCATTTGTGCCCGACGCTGACCACGAAATCCGGTTGCCAGCGGGGCAGATCGGGTGGCAACACCCCCAGGCTCTGGCTCAGGTCCAGCACCAGGGCAGCCCCGCGTGCATGCACGGCGGCACTGATGCGGTCCAGATCCAGCATTCGCCCGTCCAGCCAGTATGCATGCGGCAAGCTCGCAATCCGCAGCGCAGGCGTCTCGGCAATGACCTGCAGCACCGCATCGGTCAAGCTGCCGCCAGCGGCCGTGGGCACCGCTACAAGACGCGCGCCGGCCTCTGCGCAGCGGCGCTGCCAGATCAACAGATTGGAAGGGAATTGCCCTTCCAGCACCAGCACTGCGTGGCCGGGTTGCACGGGCAGATTGCGTGCGGCCGTGGCCAAGCCGTGCGCGGCCGACGGCACCATGGCCACCGCATCGGCATCGCCATCCAATAGCGCGGCCGCAAGCCCGCGCACTGCTTCGATCTGCTGCAACCACGCATCGAACGGCAACCGCCATGGTGCGGCCATTGCGTCAACCGCCTGGTGCGCCACCGTCTGCATGGCGCGCAACAACGGCCCGCGCGACGCCGCATCCAGATAGATGACCCCGGAAGGCAGCGCAAATGCCTGCTGACGCTGGGCCCAGTCGAGGGGTGCAGCAAGCGTACTGGACAGAGATGGCGATGACATGTCTACAGCTTACCGCTGGCTGCCACGTTGCCGACACAGCACGTTCACGGGCGCTACCCAAGCATATGGCGATGTCTGCACTCTCTCCTCTGCTGGGCCACCTCCAGCAACAGCAGTTGACGCTGTTGGAACGCTACGCGCAGACCCGCGCGCTGAGCGACCGTCTCGCCGCACCCTTGAGCGCCGAAGACGCGATGGTGCAGAGCATGCCGGATGCGAGCCCGAGCAAATGGCATCTGGCGCACACTACCTGGTTCTTCGAACGCTTCGTGCTGCAGGCCGATCCGGCGTACCGCGTGTTCGACCCGGCCTGGGATTTCCTGTTCAACAGCTACTACCAGAGCGTGGGGCCGATGCATGCGCGGGCGCGCCGCGGCGTGCTGTCGCGCCCTTCGTTGCAGCGGGTGCGCGACTACCGTGCTGCGGTCGATATGCAGATGCAGCAGCGCTTGCGCGACGGCCTGCTCGATGCGCAGGCCTGCACCATCGTGCAGCTCGGTATCCAGCACGAGCAGCAACACCAGGAGTTGCTGCTGACCGATATCAAGCATGCGCTGTGGAGCAACCCGTTGCAGCCGGCCTACCGCGACCTGCCCACGCCGCCTGCGGCCGTCGCCAGCCCGCTGCGCTGGCATGCGCGCGACGAGCAGATCGTCCAGATCGGCGCCGCCGCCTGGCCACAGGCCGACAGCTTCGCCTACGACAACGAATCGCCACGCCATCGCGTGCTGGTCGGTGCGCATGCGCTGGGCAGCCGTGTGGTCACCAACGCCGAGTTCCAGCAATTCATCGATGATGGCGGCTACCGCAGTGCTGGTGCCTGGCTCAGCGATGGCTGGGCGATGGTGCAGGCGCAAGGTTGGCAACATCCCTTGTATTGGGATGCCGATGGCCGCGAGTTCACGCTGCACGGTTGGCGCACGCGCGATCCGCATGCGCCGGTCTGCCACCTGAGCCTGTTCGAAGCCGATGCGTTCGCACGCTGGGCCGGTGCGCGCCTTCCCACCGAAGCCGAGTGGGAGCAGGCTGCGACCGGCGTGCCGGTACAGGGCAATTTCGTCGACACCGATGCGTTGCATCCGCGGGGCGCCGAAGCAGTGGACACCGGTATGCAGCAGCTGTTCGGCGATGTCTGGGAGTGGACCGGCAGCGCGTACCTGCCGTATCCAGGCTTTATCCCGTGGCCGGGATCGCTGGGCGAATACAACGGCAAATTCATGAATGCGCAATGGGTCTTGCGTGGTGGCAGTTGCGCCAGCCCGGCCAGCCATCTGCGTGCCAGTTACCGCAACTTCTTCCCCTCCGATGCGCGTTGGCAATTTGCCGGCGTGCGCCTTGCCAAGGATCTGCCTTGAACGTCGCCGCCCATGCCATGCAACGCGCGCACGCCGCGCTGACCGACCTGCGCCCGCAGCCGGACGACATCACCGCCGATGCACTGGCGGGGTTGTCGCAAACGCCCAAGACGCTGCCGTCGAAATATTTCTACGATGCGCGCGGCTCGCAACTGTTCGAAGCCATTACGCAGCAGCCGGAGTATTACCTCACCCGTACCGAACTGAGTTTGCTGGAAGCCAGCATGGGCTCGATCGCACAGGCGATCGGCGCTGGCGTACACGTGGTCGAATACGGCAGCGGCAGCGGCCGCAAGACCGAATTGCTGCTGCAGGGCCTGCGCGGTGTGGTGGCCTACACGCCGCTGGAAATCTCGCGTACTGCGCTGCTGGAAAGCACCGCGCGGCTGGCCCAGCAATTTCCGCAGATCCAGATGTTGCCGGTGTGCACCGACTTCACCAAACCGCTGCGCTTGCCCGATGCGCAGCGCCCGGCGCGGCGGCACGTGGTGTTCTTCCCCGGCTCGACGCTCGGCAATTTCGCCGATGCTGCCGCGATCGAACTGCTGGATGCGATGCGCCAGACCATGGGCGGCGACGGTTGCGCCCTGATCGGTATCGATCTGGACAAGGACGCCGGGCTGATCGAAGCGGCCTACAACGACGCAGCCGGCGTCACCGCCGAGTTCACCCTGAACCTGTTGGCGCGGCTCAATCGCGAGATCGGGAGCGATTTCGATCTGGACGGCTTTCGTCACCACGCGGTGTACGTCCGTGAGCGCGGCCGCATCGAAACCTTCCTGATCAGCCAGCGCGCGCAGCGCGTGCGGGTCGGCGGCAAGGACGTCGCGTTTGCCGAAGGCGAAGCGATGCAGGTCGAATACAGCTGCAAGTACACCGACGCGCGCTTTGCCGAACTGGCTGCCGCAGCCGGGCTCAAGGTCACCCACGGCTGGAACGATGCCAAGGATTGGTTCGGCCTGCGCTTGCTTCGCCCATTGTGATGCTGCGGGGCGGGCGTGCAATCGCCCGATGATGCGCAGGTTGCCGCGTCGATCCGGCGCTTGCTTGCGCAACGTCGGCCCGAGCAATCGATCTGTCCCTCGGAAGTGGCGCGCGCGTTGAGCGATGACGCAGCGGTGTGGCGAAGCCTGATGCCCCAGGTGCGTGCGGTGGCCGCAGCTGCCGCCTGCGCTGGCGTCGTTCGTGTCACCCAGCAAGGCAGAACGGTGCAACTGCCCGATGTTCGCGGACCGATTCGCCTGATGCGCGGGCCGCATTTCGACTGACGACCCATCGATTGGATGCGCCAGCTACCATGTGTAACGGGATTAAGAGCAACTAACAACACTACTGCGCAGCCGCCAGGCGGGCGCGGCGCCGGTGCTCGGAATCGGCATGTACCACTCGTACATTCCGGTTCCTGCGCGCCGTCCGCGCCCACCCGACGGCTGCTCGCTACGTCTTGCTAGTCGCTCTAAACCGATCAGTCCGGCTGCAACAGCTTGCGGATACGGCTGCATGCATTGGCGATGTCCTCCACCAGAGCATCCAGGATCGGGTGCGCGACGTCTTCTCGCGCAAGCGAGGCAAGGAGGTCGTGCGCTCGATCGGGCATGTCGCTAACGGCACCGCGCATCCATGCAAGGCACTCAGATGCATCCAGGCGCAATGTGCTGGCGACCTGTATCCAGTCACTTGGACGGATGTCCCACCAGCGATAATGGCTGCCCATCTTCATTGCCAGCTTGATCCGACGTCGCTGCAGCTGGGGATACGGCAGAGCACTGGAAATATCATATAGCGGCGCCAGGCGAACCTGCCTGCCCACGCCGAGCAGCAGTGAATAGTTTTTCGCATGTGCATCGGTGCCGCCGATCAGATAATTGAAGACCAGGGCCTGGAACAAGGTTTCGACGTCTTGCCGCGGTTGCGACGAGTGCGTCCATAAGAGTTGTGATATCGCTTCCACCCCAGGACCGCCCTGGTTCTGATACTTGATGTGCGGCATCACCCCCAGCGCCTGACAGATATCTTCCTGGTGGATGCGCAGCAGCGCTCCGTCGATAAGGATGCGGTCGTAACGTTCGACGCAAATGGCGGTCTCAGCGCCGACGCGCAGCGCCTGGCAATGTGCAGTCGGCAGTCCGAAGCTACGTGCCAGGCGCAGGCAGAACAGCTCGTTCTCGACGAACCCGTCGTATTCGCCGCTCGGTGGTTTGAGGATATGCGTGGTCGGGATGCGTCCGGCCGGGATGGCCCACTGCAGGCCGTCGTGCAGCAATGCGATCTTGGCCTGCGCGCCGGCCAGGCTGAACTGCCCCACGTCATCGACTTGGCGCGCCGCACCGATGTCCTGACGCAGCCTGCGCAAGCGTGCTTCCAGTTCGCCATCGGTGAGCGGTTCGATGCCATCGCTGGCGCCGGACAGCACATCTTCGAGCCTCGCTTCGGTGACGAACTGCACCGCACCAGCGCAATCCTCGCCCACATGCGACAACAGGGCGAGCGGATTGCGCGGCGAGACCTGGAACCTGGAGGCCCAGCGTTGCAAGGTGGCTTCGTTGTCTGGCAGCAGGCCCCACAGCACTGCACTGACCGCCTCGGTCGGGTGATGTTCCCTGCTGAGGGGAAGGTTCAAAGACAGCGGTATCGCACTCTTTGAATGCTGCCAGTCCGGCGCGTAGGTGAATCGTGGATGCCCGTGCGGGTCGGACGCGAGGTGCCCGATCGTTTGGTTTTCGATCAGCGCGACCAGTCTCACGGAACGCCCTTCTTTTTGGAAGATGGCGAGATGACCTTGGATATTTTCTCTGCCTCGCTGATCTTCAAACTATCAGCTACTGTCTCGCCAATCTTCAAGCGATTCGTTGCTGAGAACTGCTTATGCAAGTGTTCATTGGCTGGATTCTTTTTAACGCTTGCACCGATAATCGGGGGATATTTATCTAAGCCAGTGTTTTTCAGCGCATCGAACGGCGAGAATTGATTCTTGAAGATGTTGTTGTTGAACGCATTGAAAACGGTCGTTCCCAATGGTGGATTGGCCCGGTTATGTTCAATGATCGCGTCGAGATTGATCGGCGTTACGGTGTCGCGATCAGGCACGCGCACCTCCGAAACCTGGGCAACGCCTGGGCCCAACATCAACTCCAGCCCCAGCGCCTGCAGCGCCCGCAGGATCAATTGCAACTCCGCGCGCGGCTTGCCTTTCTCGATATCGACGATCCATTGCCGGCTCACGCCGATTTCGTGGGCCAGGCGAGCCTGATCCCAGCCCAGGCGCTTGCGCCTGGCACGGATGATATTACCGATATCGGAAGGCGTGCGGACAGTATCCATGAGTGCAATGTAAGCGATCGACGACATTGCTGCAATGTCGTCGATCGCTTACATCAACTTGCATTTTTCCACGCAAGGGCCCGGCCATCTCCACACTTCATGTCGTCGAGCGACTACATCAACAAAATGTAATCGCTCGGCGACGTCAAGCCGCCTGCACCACATGCAACGCCTTGGGATTGCGCCACTGCGCCAGCAGCGCGGCTTCGCGCGCCTTGGCTTCCTGCAGATGCGCATGCTTGACGTGGCCATAGCCGCGAATGTGCTCCGGAATGCTGGCGATCTGCGCGGCCAAACCCACGTTATCGGCGTCCAGCCGTTCCAGCAGCATGTGCACGGTTGCGCTGTAATCGGCAATCAGCTGACGCTCGCCACGCCGTTCTTCGCTGTAGCCGAAGACGTCGAGCTTGCCGCCACGCAGGAACTTCAACCGCGCCAGCAGCTTGAAGGCGGTGAACATCCACGGCCCGTACTCGCGTTTGATCAGGTTGCCGTGCGCGTCTTTCTTTGCCAGCAACGGCGGCGCCAGATGGAAGCGCAGCGTGTAGTCGCCCTCGAACTGTTGTTGCAACCGGCGCTGGAAATCGCCACGCGTATACAGCCGCGCCACCTCGTATTCGTCCTTGTAGGCCATCAGCTTGAAGGCGTAGCGGGCCACCGCCTCGGTCAACGCATTGCTGCCGGGCGCGCGCTGCAGCTCGTGTGTGCGTACGCGCTCGACCAGGCTGCGATAACGTTGCGCGTAGGCGGCATCCTGGTAGTCGGTCAAGAACGCGACGCGACGCGCGATGGCCTCGTCCAGCGAGTGCGCCAACTGCTCGTCGTCCAGCGGCGCGGCCGGCGCAGCGACCTCGCCATGCAGCGTGCTGCCATCGGTCTGCGCCAGCGCACGCGGCGCGCTCTGGCCGCTGAGATCGTGCTCTTCCCAGCTGCCTGGTCCGCGTGCGTACGGTGTATCGCCATGCAGATGTGCAGGCGCGTCGGCACCGGCCAGACCCGCAGCGCGTTGCACCGCCGGCAGATCGATCGCCGCCAGGCGCCCCCAGGCGAACGCCTGCTGATTCATCGCAACGGCTGCACCATTGAGTTCGATCGCGCGCATCAGCGCCGCATGCGACAACGGCACCAACCCGTGCTGCCATGCGTAGCCGAGCACGAACAGATTGCTGGCGATGGCGTCGCCCAGCAACGCCGTTGCCAACTGCGTGGCATCCAGCAACAACGGCTCCTGGCCACCGAGAGCGGTGCGTACACCGGCGATGATCTCGGCAGCGGGGAACTGCAGGTCCGGTTGCGTGGTGAATGTGCCCGGCATTGCTTCGTAGGTGTTGAGCACCACCTGGGTGCGGCCATCGCGTACTTTGGAGAGTGCCCAATAATCGTTGACCACCACCATGTCGCAGCCCAGTACCAGGTCTGCTTCGCCTGCCGCGATGCGCACGGCATGGATGTCGGCGGGCTGGCGTGCGATGCGGATATGCGTGGTCACCGCGCCGCCCTTTTGCGCCAGGCCGGTCTGGTCCAGCACCGTGGCGCCCTTGCCTTCCAGATGCCCGGCCATGCCGAGCAGCGCGCCGATGGTCACCACGCCGGTGCCGCCGACGCCGGTAATCAGGATATTCCAGGGCCGTTCCAGCGTGGTGCGCCTGGGCGGCTCGGGAAGCGCGTCCAGCAGCGTGCTGGCGTCGCGCCGCTTGCCCTTGCGCGGCGCACCGCCATGCACGGTGACAAAGCTCGGGCAGAAGCCGGAGACGCAGGAATAATCCTTGTTGCAGTTGGACTGGTCGATCTGGCGCTTGCGCCCGAATTCGGTTTCCTTCGGCAACACCGACACGCAAAAACTTTTCTCGCCACAATCGCCGCAGCCTTCGCACACCAGCGAATTGATCATCACCCGCTCGGGCGGATCGATCAGTTTGCCGCGCTTGCGACGGCGACGCTTTTCGGTCGCGCAGGTCTGGTCGAAGATCAGGATCGACACGCCTTTGACGGTACGCAGATGCTGCTGCACTGCGTCCAGTTCGCCACGATCGTGAAACGCGACCTCAGGCGGAAACAGGTCGCGTCGCCGCGTCCACTTGCCGATGTCGTCGCTGACCACCGCAATCTCATGAATGCCTTCGGCGCGCAACTGATGTGCAATGTCGGGCACGGTGAGCGTGCCGTCCACCGGCTGCCCGCCGGTCATCGCCACCGCATCGTTGTAGAGAATCTTGTAGGTGATGTTGACGCCAGTGGCGACCGACTGCCGGATCGCCAGCGAGCCGCTATGGAAATACGTGCCATCGCCCAGGTTCTGGAACACATGCGGGGTGTCGGTAAACGGTGCCTGCCCCGACCACGTCACCCCTTCGCCGCCCATGTGGGTGAAGGTGTCGGTGGCGCGGTTCATCCAGGTCACCATGTAGTGGCAACCGATGCCGCCCAGCGCGCGCGAGCCTTCCGGCACGGCGGTGGAGGTGTTGTGCGGGCAGCCAGAGCAGTAATGCGGCACGCGCGGGAATTGCGCGCGCGGCAAGGCCATTTCCGCTTCCTTGGCATCCATCCAGCGCAGGCGCTGCTGGATCGAATCGGTATTGATCGTGCTCGATTGCAGCAGGCGCAGGATGCGCCTGCCGATCACCGCCGCGATGGTGGCCGGTGTCAGTTCGCCGGTGGATGGCAGGATCCACGCGCCTTGCTCATCGTACTTGCCGACGATGCTCGGCCGCGCACCGGCACTGGCCGGCCAGTTGTAGAACAGCTCCTTCATCTGGCGCTCGATGAAGGCTTTTTTCTCTTCCACCACCACGATGTCTTCCAGGCCCTGCGCAAACGCGCTGATGCCCACCGGTTCCAGCGGCCAGGTCATGCCGACCTTGTAGACGCGGATGCCGATCTGCGCGCAGGCCTGCGCGTCCAGGCCCAGATATTCCAGCGCCTGCAACACATCCAGGTAGCTCTTGCCGGTGGTGACGATGCCCAAGCGTGCGTGCGGTGAATCCAGCACCATCTTGTCGATGTGGTTTGCGCGCGCAAAGGCTTGCGCGGCGGCAATCGCATAGCGATGCAGGCGCATCTCCTGATCCACCGGCGGGTCCGGCCAGCGGATGCTCAAACCGCCCGCCGGCAGCGCGAAATCCTCCGGCAGCACGATGGTGCGGGCGAACGGGTCCACGTTCACCGAGGCGGACGATTCCACCGTTTCGGCAATCGTCTTGAAGCCGATCCAGCGCCCGGTGTACCGGCTCATCGCCCAGCCCAGCAGGCCCATGTCCAGGATGTCCTGTACTCCGGCCGGGTTGAGAATGGGCATCATCGCGCTGACGAATTCGTCTTCCGACCCGTGCGGCAGGGTCGAGCTGCGGCAGGCATGGTCGTCGGCGGCCAGTGCCAGCACGCCGCCAAACGGCGAGGTGCCGGCAGCATTGCCGTGCTTGAATACGTCGCCGCTGCGGTCCACGCCCGGCCCTTTGCCGTACCACATGCCGTAAACGCCCTGCACTTTCGCGCCGGGGAACAGGTTGGTCTGCTGGGTGCCCCACACCATGGTGGCGGCAAGGTCCTCGTTCAGGCCCGGAGTGAAGGTGACCTTGGCCGCGTCCAGGTGTTTGCGCGCCCGCCACAGTTCCAGGTCCAGCCCGCCCAGCGGGCTGCCGCGGTAGCCGCTGATGAAGCCGGCGGTCTCCAGCCCGGCAGCGTCATCGCGCAGGCGCTGCAGCAGCGGCAGCCGCACCAGCGCCTGCACACCGGACAGGTAGATGCGCCCATCGGTGCGCGTGTACTTGTGGTCCAGCGTGTAGTCCGCATCTACCCGGCCGAGCTCCGGCGTGTTGGCAGAGTCGGGAGAAGAAAGCGCAGCAGTACTGGTCATGGCGTGCCCGAAAAGGGTGGCTGGGCCCCCGGTGCATGTCATCTGAAACTATCTGATGCACCCGACGGATCCCAAAACGGCGGTGCAAAGTGTAACAGTCAGCTTTCACGCACCTGTCCCTGTGCGGATGCGCAGCCGACGCGCTGCGGGTAGGATGGGGATGGGAAGGGGTCGTTTGCTGTCAGGGGAAAACACAGTGAAAAGGAAATACGCGTGGGCCGCTCTGGCCCTGCTCGGAGGGGTGTGGTCGTTGGCGCAGGCGCAGAGCTTGCCCAAGCCCAAGGAGTTCTATTTCGACGAAGACCGCAGTACCACCAAGGCGGTGGTGGCCGTACAAGGCCAGGGCGATGCAGTCGTCGACCGGCTGGCGGCGATGGTGCAACGTGACGCGCGCGCGGCCGATCCACGCGCGCAGTTGGCGGCGCTGGCCTACGCCGGTGGGCGTACCCAGTTGGGCGATGAGTTGTATCAGGGCGCGCTGGCGCTGGTCTCCAACGGCAGCCAGCAGTACCGGGCCATCACCTGGAACTATGGGTGGGACCTGCTGCGTGCCGACCAGCCCGACAAGGCACTGCAGCAATGGGCCAATCTGGCCAATGGCCGTCCGGCCACGCCGGAATGGCTGCCAACCACGGCTGCACTGGCGCTTTGGCGCGCCGGGCGCAAGCAGGAGGCGGTCGAGTGGTATGCGGCAGCCGTGCGCACCTGGCCAGACCGTTGGAGCAGCCCCGCCAACTACGCCAGCCTGTTGCCGGAATGGCGCGAAGCAGAGCGCGCCAGCCTGGCCGAGGTTTTCGCGGCCTGGCAGGCCAACCCGCCAGCGTTTCCGTAAGTGCCTCGCCGCGCTGCGGGGAGTTCCTGCGGCGCGGATGGTGCAGCGGGCTGATGCTGGGCTAGGCATTTTTGCCGGTCAACCAGGCCTCTCTCTGGTGCGTCGGCGTGCCGCTTACTTGAAACGAGACGCATAGCGCCGATTCCGCCATCTCGGTGAACGGCCGACCGGGTCTGTGCGCCTGAGTGGAACGATGGCTGAGCGCTTTGCTTTCCAAGGTTGCGAGGTCGATGCGGGAGAAGCAAAGCGCTGGTCTGTGGCCTGGCAGCAGGGTCTTGCCCGCCCACCAATCGCAGGACATACGCCGCAACTACGTCCCGCAATCGGCGAGGGCACCGCGCATTCGACGCTGCGGGTTTGCTGCAGGGCCTGGTCCGCCCGCCATCACGGGACACGTGGCAAGGAGGTGCCTGTCCAACGCACTGTCTGGAGCGCTTGGGGCACCGCGTGTTCGACATGCTGGCTTCCGCTATGGAAACAATGCCGCAATTGAGGCTTCAAGAGGTGAGCGGAGCTTGGCGGCGTGCACCTTGCACCCCAGCCAGGCTAACGCATCCAACGATGCGCACCGCGCGCTATGCGATCCTGTGCATCGCTTTCCAACGGACACGATCGCGCATGGCGGTAGACGCATTTGCCTTGATTCTGGCCATGTTGGGGCTGGGCCTGCTGTTCGCCCGCCTGCGGGTGTTGCCGGACAACAGCGCCGATGTGCTCAATCGCTTCGTGCTGTACATCTGCCTGCCGGCGTCGGTGCTGACCTATGTCCCGCGCCTGCATCTGGACGCTTCGCTCGGTGGGGTGATTGCCACGCCATGGCTGCTGACCGCCATCATCGTGCCGCTGCTGTGGGGCTGCAGCCGCCTGTTGCGCTTCGGCCGCGCCGAATACGCCGCGCTGCTGATGTGTGTGGTGTTTACCAATTCCAGCTTTATCGGCTTTCCGATGGTGCGCGCGCTGATCGGCGATCACGCGCTGCCGTATGCAGTGGTCTACGACCAGTTCGGCACCTTCGTGTTGCTGTCCACGTTCGGGCTGTATGTGCTGGCCCGGTACAGCGGCGACACCCCGCCGACCGCACGCCTGATCGTGATGCGCGTGCTGCAGTTCCCGCCGTTGTGGGCGCTGCTGTTCGCCTTGACCCTGATGCCCGGGCAACCGCCGGCCTGGATTGGCTCGGGCCTGAAGAACCTGGCCGATGCGATGTTGCCGCTGGTGATGCTGTCGGTGGGCTTTTCGCTGCAGCTGCGCCTGCCTGCCGACGAACTCAAGCCCTTGGCCGTCGGCCTGGTGTTCAAGCTGCTGCTGATGCCGGTCCTGGCCTTGCCATTGTCCTGGGTGCTGGGCCTGCGCGGGCAGATGCTGCAGACCAATGTGCTCGAATCGGCCATGCCCACCATGATCACCGCCGCCGCGCTGGCCATTTCGCACCGGCTGGCGCCACGCCTGGCTGCAGCGATGGTCGGCTACAGCATCCTGCTGTCGCTGCTGACGCTGCCTGCGTGGGCCTGGCTGCTGGCGCGGCTGGTGGCATAAGGCCGTCATGCTGGCAGCAGCCAGAGCGCGGTAGTGCTGCGCGCGCTTGCGCTTGTTCGAGCTGTGGTACGCCAACGGCCGCAAGATCGGCGCCATGCTGCATTGCGACGCCGCGGCCGAGCGATACGCGTGGACGATCTTGCGCCGTGCCAGGCTCCCATCGTTGCCACGCACAGCTGCGGCACAAGGCCTTGCGCTCATCGGCTGGAGGTCTGCGCTGTCGTCGGCTGTCCCGCAGCAGTGCGTTTAACGCGTTTCGACTACTTCCTCACCTTGCCGCGGTGTACGCTGCCGGCTTGCTCCCGGAAGCGAGGCGTGCATGAAGACAGTCCTGGTGGCCGCCTCCAAAGGCGGCGTCGGCAAGACCACGATCGCCACCAATCTGGCCGCACATGCGGCGTTGCAAGGCCAGCGCACCGTGCTGGCAGATGCCGATCCGCAAGGCTCGTCCACCCGCTGGGCAGAGCGCCGCGCCAGCCTGGAAAGTGCGGTCTTGCCGATCGATGCCACCAAGCGCCGCAGCTGGCAGAGTGCCGTGCCGGACGGCACCGATACCCTGATCGTCGATGCGCCGGCCGGCGCCATGGCCGAGGACCTGAGCGGCTTTCTCGACCACGTCGATGCCATCGTGGTGCCGGTGTTGTCCTCGGCGCTGGATATCGAAGCGGTGGTCGGATTTCTCAACACGCTGGCCAAGGTGCCGCGCGTGCATCAGCGCAAACTGCCGGTGGGCCTGGTGCTCAATCGTGCCCGCCCCTGGACCCAGACGTCGCAACAGGCCGCCGACATGATCGGCAGCTGGCCGTATCCGCTGGTGACCCAACTGCGCGACACCCAGGCCTATGTGGTGATGGCCGGGCTGGGACGCAGCTTGTTCGACTACCGCTCGGCGCAGGTGCGCGACCATCAACAGGACTGGGAGCCGCTGTTCAAGTGGCTCAGGAAGTCCTAGAACCGGAAAGTTCCTATGCGCGAATTGATCTTGTTGCGACACGCCCACGCCGAACCGGCCGATACCGGCCAGGCCGATTTCGATCGCCCGCTGTCGCCGCATGGCATTGCCGAGGCCGAAGCGGCCGGGCGTTGGTTACGCGAGCAGCGGCTGGTGCCCGACCGGGTGCTGTGCTCACCGGCCCGCCGCGCCCGCGAAACCCTGGAGGCGGTGCTCGAGCTCACCGGCTACATCGAACAACGGCTGGACGAACGCATCTACGAGGCCACGCCCGGCACCCTGGCCAGCCTGGTGGACGAACATCGCGAGGCCGAGCGCCTGCTGCTGGTGGGCCACAACCCTGGCCTGGAACGGCTGGCCGCGCTGATGCACAGCGGCCAGACCGGCGATTACCGCGGCATGCCCACCGCCTCGATCGCGTTGCTGGCATTGCCGCTGGACGCCACCATCGAGCCGGGCATCGCCCGCCTGACCGCCTTCTGGTGGCCTTGATCCGTGTCATCGTCGCTGCGCTGGTACGCCTGGCTCGCGCTCTGGGTCGTGTTCCCCTGCATGGCGCAGCAGAAGGTGCAGTCCATCGACCCGGCGCAATCGCGCTTCGGGTTCGAGATCAAGACGCGCTTCGGGACGAAGATCGAGGGGTTTTTCCCGCGTTTTCGCGGTGACGTAGTGACGTTGGCCGATGGGCGTCAGCAGGTGCGTTTCCGGCTGGACGCCACTCAGGTGGAGATCCCCGGCAAGGACCGGTACACCAGCTGGATGCGCGGCGAAGATTTTTTCGACGTTGCGCAGTACCCGGTCGTCGAATTCGAGTCGCTGCCGTATGTCGACGAAGTGGTGAAGCAGGGGGGCGACATCGTCGGCAACCTGACCATCCGCGGAATCACGCATCTGGAAACGCTGCATGTGGTGCCGGCCGAATGCACGCGGCCGGGCTATGATTGCGACGTGATCAGTCGAGGGACGGTCCTGCGTGGACGTTACGGAATGAATGCGTGGCAGATGGCCCTGGGCGACAGGGTGACGTTCATTCTGCGTGGGCGCTTGCAGGAGGCGCGGCGCCCGTGACGTATCTGTTGAGGGTTTGCGTGCTGGCAACGTTGTTGCTCGGCACCGGATGCGCCAGCCTGTCACAAACCGAACGCAACCGTGCCGCCGGTGTCGCCGCTGCGGCACGCAGCACGGTGGTCAATTGCACCCAGGCCAATCGCTGTGCGCAACCCTCGCCATTGCGCGCGCTGGGCGGCGAAGCGATCACCGCCTCCACACCAGTAGCGCCGCGGCATTACGCCACCATCGTCGACCATGGCGAAGAATCGCTGGTGGCCCGGCTCAACCTGATCCGCAGCGCCACCCGCAGCATCGATCTGCAGACCTACATTTTCGATAAGGACGACAGCGCGCGCATGGTGCTGGACGCACTGGTGGACGCCGCCCAGCGCGGGGTCAAGGTGCGCATCCTGATCGATCAGTTGTCGGCGATCGCCGATCTGCAGATTCTCGGTGCGCTCGCCAGCAGCCATGAAAACCTGCAGCTGCGCATCTACAACCCCACCTTCGGCAAGGTCAAGCTCAATTACTTCGATTATGCCGGCAGCGTGCTGTGTTGCTTCCGCCGCTTCAACCAGCGCATGCACAACAAGCTGCTGGTGGTGGACGACGTGCTGGGCGTGGTCGGTGGGCGCAATTACCAGGACGACTATTACGACTGGGACAGCGAGTACAACTTCCGCGACCGCGACGTGATTCTGGCCGGGCCGGAAGTGCGCGCCATGGCCGCCAATTTCGATGCGTTCTGGCGTGCCCGGCGCAGCGTACCGGCCGAGCGTCTGAACGATGTCGGGCGCCTGCTGCTGGAGCAGGGCGTGCCGACGATGCCGCCGGCCGAGTTCCGCCGGCCCGACCGGGTGGCGCGAGTGGACCGCGAAGCGCGCGACCCGCAATTCGTGCGCGACGCCTTCGTGACCCCGGCCATGCCGGTGAAGCGTGTGCTGTACGTGGCCGATCTGCCGCAAAAACACCGCCGGGAACATGCGGCCAAGGCAGTGTCCACGGCGCCGGAACTGGATGGCCTGATTGCCGGCGCGCAGCAGGAAGTGCTGCTGCAGACCCCCTACCTGGTCTTGTCCGACCAGGCGCAGGCGATCTTCCGCACGTTGCGCAAACACCCGCAGCCGCCGCGCATCGTGGTGTCGACCAATAGCCTGGCCGCCACCGACAACCCCATCGTGTATGCGCTGTCGTACAAGTTCAAACGCCGCAACATGCGCGAGCTGGGCTTCAATGTGTACGAGTTCAAGCCGTTTCCGCTCGATGCCCCGGTGGATTACGCCAACCTGGTGACGGACCCGCTCAACCCCGCCTCCGACGTCAATCAGGACAGCCGCAACAATCGCCTGATCGGCGGCAGCGCAGCGGGCAATGCGATGCGCGGCAGCAGCGGCCCGGAGGGCAACGCCAGCGCGAGCGCCGGCAGCGTGCTGCGCGGCAGTGGTGGCGGCCGTGCGCCGGGCGGGAGCGAAGTCGATCGGCGCGTGTTGCGGACCGAAACGCGGCCCTCGTTCCTGGGCACGCGCGCGGTCAACAAGCCGCTGCCGGTGACCCGCGCCGGTGCGCGCATGGGCTTGCATGCCAAGTCGTTGGTGGTGGATCGCCGCATCGGCGTGATCGGGACGCACAACTTCGACCCGCGCAGCGAAAACTACAACACCGAAGCGGCCGTGGTGATCGACGATGCGCGCTTTGCGCAGGCCTTGGCTGCCAGCATCGAACGCGACATCGCTCCGGAAAATGCGTGGACGGTGGCGCCGCGCGAAAAGCCGCCGGTGTTGAGCGGGTTGAACTACAGCGTGGGCAAGGTCTCCGAAGCCTTGCCGGTGCTGGACTTCTGGCCATGGCGCTACGCCACCAACTACCAGTTCCAGCCCGGCCCGGATTGTCCGTTTCCGCTCAAGCGCCAGGACCCGCAGTTCCGCCAGTGCTATGTGGCGGTGGGCGATTTCCCGGAGGTCAATGTCGGCCCGAAGTGGCTGCTGGTGCGCATGCTGACCGCTTTCGGCGCCGGGCTGGTACCGATTCTCTGATCGGCTGGCGTGCCACGCAGGTCGCAGCAGCGGATGCCTGACCTTGCAGCACGTTGTGGTGGGATGGACGCAGTTTGGCTGCGGATCGGCTCCTGGACGCCGGAAATCGTCGAAGCGGCTGCAGTTGCCACGGGCCAGGGTCGCGCAACGCAGCGGCGCCGCCAACGAATGCTGTCGGACGCCGGTACTACTGCCCAGTTGCATCGCACCCCAGGCGGCAGGATGCTCTTGCGCTTCCCGCTTCCCGCTTCCCGCTTCCCGCTTCCCGCTTCCCGCTTCCCGCTTCCCGCTTCCCGCTTCCCGCTT
>NZ_QEYV01000017.1:0-192388 GCF_003992815.1 Xanthomonas sp. DAR33341
CGTTGATCAACGAAAACGATACCGTCTCGGTGGATGAGTTGAAGCTGGGCGATAACGACAACCTGGCCGCGATCGTGGCTGCGCTGGTCGATGCCGACGCGTTGTTTATCGCCACCGATATCGATGGCTTGTATAGCGCCGACCCACGCAGCAACCCGTTGGCGCGCCCGCTCGACGATGTGCCCGAGCTCACCCCGGAGGTGCTGGCGATGGCCGGCGGCAGCGGTAGCAACGTGGGTACCGGAGGCATGCGCACCAAACTGGAAGCCGCTGCAAAGGCCGGCGCGGCCGGCATCGAAACCTATCTGTTCAACGGCCGAAGTGGCGAGGTGGTGCGCGCCCTGGCGCTGGACCGCCTGCGTGGCACGCGGATCCACGCCGCACGCACGCGCATCGCTGCGCGAAAATACTGGCTGCGGCACGCACCGGTGGAGGCCGGCGCGATCCTCATCGACGACGGCGCCGCAGCGGCCTTGACCGGCAAGGGCGCTTCGCTGTTGCCAGGCGGGGTGGCCGGCGCGCAGGGCGATTTCCGTCGCGGCGACATGGTGGAGATCCGTCGGCGCGATACCACGGGCGACGAACAGTGTCTGGCACGCGGCGTCAGCCAGTATTCGGCCCTGGATATCCGTCGTATCGCAGGCCGCCATTCGCGCGAGATCGAGAACGTGCTCGGCTACAGTTACGGCGAAAACGTGGTGCATCGCGATGATCTGGTGGTGTTGTAGCGGGGAATGGAGAGTCGCAAGAGCTTCGCACCGAGCGTTTCCCAGCGCCGATTCGGTCGCAGTAAAGTGATGCCGCGTGCTTTTACCATTCCCGATTCCCCACTCCCGATTCTCCAATGACCATCAAAACGCTCGCTCTGCAATGCCGTGACGCCGCGCAGGTGGTGTCGCAATTGTCTGCACAGGCCAAGCACGCCTTGCTGGACGCGATGGCTGCCGCGCTGGAAACCGATGCCGCGGCGATTCTGGCCGCCAATGCGCGCGATCTGGAGGCCGCGCGTGCCAAGGGCACCGGCAGTGCCATGCTCGATCGGCTGGCGCTGGACGACAAGCGCATGGCCGGTATCGCGGCCGCATTGCGCGAAGTGGCGCAGCTGCCCGACCCGGTGGGCCAGATCACCCGCCAAGAGGTGCGCCCCAACGGGATTCGCGTGCAGAAGGTGCGTGTGCCGCTGGGCGTGATCGCGATGATTTACGAGGCGCGGCCCAACGTCACGGCAGACGCCGCCGCGCTGTGCATCAAGGCCGGCAATGGCGTGATCTTGCGCGGTGGCTCGGAGGCGATCCATTCCAATACCGCCATTGCGCGCGCACTGCAGGGCGCCTTGCGCGAAGCCAATGTGCCGGAAGCGGCGCTGACCCTGGTCGAGGATCTGCGCCGCGAGACCATGCTGGAGCTGCTGCAGCTCAACGATATCGTCGATCTGGCGATTCCGCGCGGTGGCGAAGGCCTGATCCGGTTTGTCGCCGAGCACGCGCGCGTGCCGGTGATCAAGCACTACAAGGGTGTGTGCCATCTGTTTGTGGATGCGTCGGCGGACCTGGCGCTTGCACTACGTCTGTTGATCGATGGCAAGGCGACGCGGCCGGCCGCCTGTAATTCGCTGGAGACCTTGCTGGTGCATGCAGACATCGCCGAGCGCTTTCTCCCGCTTGCGGCGCAGGCATTGCGCGAACGCAAGGTGGAACTGCGTGGCGATGCGGCGACGCGCGCGGTGCTGCCCGAGATCGCTCCTGCCAGCGACGACGACTATGCTGCGGAATTTCTCGACCTGATCCTAGCCATCCGCGTGGTACCGGATCTGGACACGGCGCTGGCGCACATCCGCCAGTACGGCTCGGACCACACCGAAGTCATCGCCACGCAGGATGCCGACAACGCCGAGCGCTTCGTGCAGGCGCTACGCTCGGCGGTGGTGATGGTGAACGCCTCCTCGCGGTTTTCCGATGGCGGTGAACTGGGCCTGGGCGCGGAGATCGGCATCTCCACCACGCGCCTGCATTCGTATGGCCCCATGGGCCTGGAAGCGCTCACCGTGGAGCGCTTCGTGGTGCGCGGCGAAGGGCAGGTGCGGCATTAGGCAAGGCTGGGCACCTATAGCGAACACCCATCACCGGTGGCCACGCAGACGCCGCTTGCAACTGCGTCACGCTCAGACGCTGCAGAACGAGCGTTTTGATGGTCATTGGAGAATCGGGAGTGGGGAATCGGGAATGGTAAAAGCACGCGGCATCACTTTACTGCGACGGAATCGGCGCTGGGAAACGTTCGGTGCGAAGCTCTTGCGATTCTCCATTCCCGATTCTCCATTCCCCGCTACAACACCACCAGATCATCGCGCTGCCGGCACGCGGCACCGGGCTCACAGCACGCGCCGCACCTCGCCGCGTGCAAGCGTCATGTCGTGCGCCTGGGCGCCCCAGGCAATGCGGGTGCGGGTGCCGCCGACGCTGCGCACGCTGATCTGCGTCGGCACGCCGTTGCGCCATGCCATGTCCACCACGAATCCGCCGCGTGCGCACAGGCCTGCAACGCGGCCTTTCGCGGCCCAGGCCTTGGGCAGCGCGGGCAGCAGCGTGATCTGGCCAGGGCGCGAATACAGCAGCATTTCCAGCATTGCGGCCGGGGTGCCGAAGTTGGCATCGATCTGGAACACCCCGCCAAGGGTGGGATCGCCGTGCTGGCTGAGATCATAGATATCGAACAGATTCGGCGCGCTGCCGTTGCTGTGACCGATCGAGGGTTTCAGATTGGTCAGCACCAGCGCATAAGCACGCTCTGCATCGCCCAGTCTTGCCCAGCACAGCGCCCGCCATGCGCAGGCCCAGCCAAAGCTCTGCATGCCGCGCGCTTCCAACAGCTTGCGCGCTGCTTCCACCTGCGCAGGCGGCGCCAGATCCGGATGCAGGCGATGGCCGGGGAATAGACCCATCAGCGGCGACAGGTGCCGGTGATGGGCTTCACCCAGGTCCGTGGGGGACATCCATTCCTGCAATTGGCCGCTGAGCGGGCTGATTTCCGGCAGGTACAGGCGCTGCTGCAGCGTGGCGATGGTCGCGGCGTAGGCTGCGTCGCGGCCAAGCAGGGCGCTGGCCTGGCGGTATTGCCCGAACAGCGTCCACACCAGTTCCTGCGCGTAGGCGATGCCGCGCGCATTTTCCGGGCCATGCTCGGGCGACCAGTCATGGTCGTCGACCAGGCACTGTCGCGTGCGGCCATCGGCATCGGTGACCTCCATCGCGATCAAGCGCGCCTGCCAGAATTGGCAGGCGCCCTTGAGCAGCGGATAGATGCGCTTCAGGTCGTCCCGGTTCTGGGTGAACTCGTAGTGCTGCCACAGGCTGTCGCATAACCATGCGTTGCCTGCCGGGTGCCAGTACCAGCCGTTGCCGCCGAACGGATTTGTGGAAATGGCCACGGTCCAGCCGGCGATCTTGCCGGAGGTATTGCGGAAACGATTGCGCGGGTCGTTGAAGTGGGCCTGGGTGATGCGTGTCCACGAGGGCAACTGCGCCAGGCAATAGCGTGTCAGCGCATCGACGCAGGTGCCCAACCCGGAAGGATCTGCCAGCCAGTAGTTCATCTGCAGATTGACGTCGCTGTGGTAGTCGCTCATCCAGGGCGGGTCGTTGTTTTCCAGCCACAAACCCTGCAGGTTGGTGGGCAATCCATCGCGCGAGGCGGCGATGGTGAGATAGCGGCCAAATTGCAGATAGGCCGCTTCCAGTTCCGGGTCGGGGAGCGCAGGCGCCGCGGCGCGGGCCTGGATCCGCTGCCAGGTCTCCAGGCCGCGTTGCGCCTCGCTGGACGGGCCAAGCTCCACCTGCAACGTGTCGAACAGCGCACGGTGATCGGCGACATGGGTATCCAGCAACAGTGCCGCAGGCACTGAAGCAGCGGCCTGTGCGCGGGTGCGCGCCAGCGCAAGCGGGTCGCGCGTGGCATCGCGCCAGCCGCGTGCGCCATCGGCGGCGTAATCGGTGTCGCCGCACAACACGATGGTCAGGCCACTGCAGTCATGAAACTGCAGGAGGCCGTCGCCTGTTTCGAGCCTGCCATCGTCGCTGTGCACGCGCAGCGCTGCGGCATAGCGCAGGCCGTTGTCGAGCTGGCCGGCGAAGCGCAGCCCAGCGTGGCCGTCGGCGCGACCGGCCCCGGCATGCGTATCGATCAGGCGAATGCGGCCGCGGTGGCCGCCTGTGCCTTCGCAGTCCAGGCGCAACACGATGGCCGCATCCGGCTGGCTTGCGAACAGCGTCCGGGTATAACGCGTGTCGCCGATGCGATAGCGCACGCGCACGCAGCCGTTGCTCATGTCCAGTTCGCGCTGGTAATCGGACACCTGCGCATGCCCTTGCAGTTCCACGAAGAGTTTGGCCAACAGCATGAAGCTGCCGAAATCTTCCTTGGTATACGCAAACTGGCCATCGTCCTGCAGCGTCGCGTTGCTGCCGCCCGACCAGAGGCTGCCTTCGGAGACGAACAGCGTTTCGCAGCCAGGAACTCCGCCGCAGAGCGCACCGAGCCGGCCATTGCCGATCGGCAGTCCTTCGCGCAACAGCTGAGCATCGGCGGCAGGTGCCGCATAGGGCAGGCGCAGCGCATGCTCGGGCGGCAGCAACGGCGAACGGGTGGGGCGTAGTGGTGGCGTGGTCGCGTCGCCGCTGGCAGCACGGCCGAGCAACGGCAACAGCGCGGCCGCACCGAGGTGGGTGAGCAGACGACGGCGGTGCGGGTTGGCGCAGCCGTGTGAGGGGATATCGCGCATACGGGCGGTCGCTGCAATCGTCGGATCAAGCGTTGTAAAGCATCTGCCGCGCCCGCGGAAGCGTGCGATTTGCAGGTCTGCCAATGACGTTTGCTTGGCTTGGGGCTGGCTTGCGCGCACCGATCGAAGACTGGCGGGCCAGGTCTGCAACGCACGGCGCGGTCATTTCACGACAACACATACGCGCTGCCTTGGCGCCAATCCGCAGCGCGTGCTCGCCGCAGCGTGGCCGACCCGGTACCTTCGACACTCCCGCAAGCCAGTTGTCTGTGCCTACGCTGCTGCAGTTGTTCATCCTGCCCACCGTTGCTGCCGGAGTCGTCCATGCGCCGCCTTGCCACCTGCCTGCTCGCCACCGCCATCGCCGCCGCCAGCGGCAGCGCCTGGGCGCAAACCTCTCCGATGACGCCGGACATCACCGGCAAGCCGTTCGTGGCTGCCGATGCCAGCAACGACTACATCAAGCGCGAGGTGATGATTCCGATGCGCGATGGGGTCAAGCTGCACACGGTGATCGTGCTGCCGAAGGGCGCCAAGAACGCACCGATCGTGCTGACACGCACGCCCTACGACGCCAGTGGCCGCACCGAACGGCTAGCTTCGCCGCATATGAAGGACCTGCTGTCTGCCGGCGACGACGTCTTCGTGGAAGGCGGCTACATCCGCGTGTTTCAGGACGTGCGCGGCAAATACGGTTCCGAAGGCGATTACGTGATGACGCGCCCGCTGCGCGGGCCGCTCAATCCCAGCGAAGTCGACCATGCCACCGATGCCTGGGACACCATCGATTGGCTGGTGAAGAACGTCAAGGAATCCAATGGCAAGGTCGGCATGATCGGCTCGTCCTACGAAGGGTTCACCGTGGTGATGGCGCTGACCAACCCGCATCCCGCGTTGAAGGTGGCGGTGCCGGAAAGCCCGATGATCGACGGCTGGATGGGCGACGACTGGTTCAATTACGGTGCGTTCCGTCAGGTCAATTTCGATTACTTCACCGGCCAGCTCAGCAAGCGCGGCAAGGGCGCCGGCATCGCGCGTCAGGGGCACGACGATTACAGCAATTTCCTGCAGGCCGGCTCGGCCGGCGACTTCGCCAAGGCCGCAGGCCTGGAGCAGTTGCCGTGGTGGCACAAGCTCACCGAACACGCCGCCTATGACGCGTTCTGGCAGGAGCAGGCGCTCGACGAGGTGATGGCGCGTACGCCGCTGAAGGTGCCCACGATGTGGCTGCAAGGCCTGTGGGATCAGGAAGACATGTGGGGTGCGATCCACAGCTACGCGGCGATGGAGCCGCGCGACAAGCGCAATACGCTCAACTACCTGGTGATGGGCCCGTGGCGCCACAGTCAGGTGAACTACGACGGCAGTGCGTTGGGTGCGCTGAATTTCGAAGGCGATACCGCGCGCCAGTTCCGCCATGACGTGCTGCGCCCGTTCGTCGATCAGTACCTGGTCGATGGCGCACCCAAGGCAGACACGCCGCCGGTGTTCATCTACAACACCGGCGAAAACCACTGGGATCGGCTCAAGGCGTGGCCGCGCAGTTGCGACAAGGGCTGTGCGGCGACCAGCAAGCCGCTGTATCTGCAGGCCGGCGGCAAGCTGTCGTTCCAGCCGCCGGTGGCCGGGCAGGCGGGATTTGAAGAGTACGTGTCCGACCCGGCCAAGCCGGTGCCGTTCGTGCCGCGCCCGGTGGATTTTGCCGATCGCGCGATGTGGACCACCTGGCTGGTGCACGACCAGCGCTTTGTCGATGGCCGCCCGGACGTGCTGACCTTCGTTACCGAGCCGCTGACCGAGCCGCTGCAGATCGCCGGTGCGCCTGACGTGCATCTGCAGGCCTCCACCAGCGGGAGCGACAGCGATTGGGTGGTGAAGCTGATCGATGTGTATCCGGAGGAGATGGCGTCGAACCCGAAGATGGGCGGCTATGAGTTGCCGGTGTCGCTGGCGATCTTCCGCGGCCGCTACCGCGAGAGCTTCAGCACGCCCAAACCCCTGACGTCCAATCAGCCGCTGGCATTCCAGTTCGGCTTGCCGACCGCCAACCACACCTTCCAGCCGGGCCATCGGGTGATGGTGCAGGTGCAGTCCAGCCTGTTCCCGCTGTACGACCGCAATCCGCAGACCTACGTGCCCAATATCTTCTTCGCCAAGCCTGGCGATTATCAGAAGGCCACGCAGCGGGTGTACGTGTCCCCCGAGCAGCCCAGCTACATCAGTCTGCCGGTACGTTGAGCGCGCGGGCACCGCGTGCCGGCGGCGCCCACGCATCTTCCAGCAACTGCGGGCGGCAGACCACCCAGGCGGCGGCCAGTTGCACCAGCAGGCAGATGACCAGGAACACGAACGGGGAAGTCCAGCCGCCGCTGTGCGCGTGCAGCCAGCCGAACAGGAATGGCCCCAGGCAGCTCACCGCATAGCCCACGCCCTGCGAGAAACCGGACAGTGCGGCCGAACCGGCCGCCGTGCGGCTGCGCTGATTCACCAACACCAACGCCAGCGGAAACGTGCTCGGCCCCAGTCCAAGCAAAGTCACCCACAGGACCGGTGCGGCCAGCGGCGCCCACCACAGCCCGGCGAACGCGACAAGGTGACAGGCTGCGCATAGCAGCACGATGGGAAACGGGTTACGCATGCGCACCGCCAGCGCCGGCATGGTCAGCGCGCCGACCATGCCCAATGCCGCGAACAACGCCACCATGGTGCCGCCGAACGCAGGCGATGCGCCGGCTTCGCGCAGTAGCGTCGGCAGCCAGGTGAACATGGAATAGGTGACCAGCGAGGTCATGCCGAAGGTCACCGCCATGCTCCAACCCAGCGCAGTACGCGCGACGCGGCCTTCGGCCTCGGGCGTTGGGGTCACCGGTGCCGGGCCGGTGGCGCGGATACGCCGGTGGTTGGCGTGCACAAGTGCCCACGCCGCCGATGCCAGCAGAGCCGGCAGCACCCACACCACGATCGAACTGCGCCAACCCAGCGCATCTGCCACCGGCACTGCCAGCAGCGCCGGCAGCAGCGTGCCGACCTGCAGCACGGTGATGTACAGCGTGCTGACACGGCCCACGCGGTCGCCGAAGTAGCGCTTCACCAGCGGCGGCAGCACCACGTTGCCCATACCCATGCCGGCCAACGCCACCAGCGAGCCGACCAGCAACCCGGCGGTGCCCGGCAGCAGCGGGCGCAGGACCAACCCAAGCGTGGCCAGCGCCATCGACAACAGGGCCGCGCGCAGCAAGCCGAAACGGCGCAGCAACGCGGGCGTCGCCACGCCAGTGAGTGCGAAGGCTGCGGTCGGCAACATGCCGAGCGCACCCATGGTGGGCGCGCCGAAGGCGTACTCGTCGGCGATGCGTTCCAGCAGCGGCGTCAGCGACGTCACTGCGGTACGCAGGTTGAATGCGGACAGCAAGATCGCGGACAGTACCAGGCCGCGGCCACGCAACTGGGCGGACGAAGAAGACGCGGCAGTGACAACGGACATGACAGACCATCCGCGTCGCGCACGTGCGTGCAACGACGCCTGAAAACACAAAACCGGCACGAGGCCGGTTTTGTGTTTTGAAACTGGTCGGGGAGACAGGATTCGAACCTGCGACCTCTACGTCCCGAACGTAGCGCTCTACCAGACTGAGCTACACCCCGAAGGAGCCGCGTATGTTACATAGGGAATGGGGAATCGGCAAGCATCTGATGAAATTATTTTACTGAGACGGTTCGCCACGCTCGGGCTCGCGTGCTTCGAACCACATGCCGTTGAGCACCGCGGCCAATGCCGCCAGGCCGGTGCCGAGTATCCATGCGAAATACCACATTGGTGTGCTCCTCGAATCGTTGAAAAAGATGGGCGCGCGCGGTGCGTCAACGGCAGCGCAGGCATTGCGATCGCTGCCGCGGCGCTCAGTACGCGTTGGGATTGGCCGTGACCGCATCGTCGGTGACCTTGCCCTTGAGCACGCGATATACCCAGCTGGTGTACGCCAGCACGATCGGCATGAACACGGCAGTGGCCAGCAACATGATCCACAACGTCAGACGGCTGCTGGATGCATCCCACAAGGTCAGGCTCATGCTTGGCGCCGTGGAGGAGGGCAGCAGGAACGGAAACAACGCAAAGCCCACTGTGAACACGATGCCGACGATGGCGCTGCCGGAGGCGATGAAGGCCAGGCCACCGCGGCGCACGCGTAACAACACCGCGCTCATCGCAAGCCCGGCCAGGCCCACCAGCGGCGCCATCAACGTGGCCGGCATGCTGCTGTAGTTGTGCAACCAGCCGCCCGCGGCGGTGAGCGCAGCGGTCTTGCCGAGCGGGTTGGTGGCCGCGTCGGTCGCCAGCAACGAGGTCACCGCATAGCCGGGCAGACCCAGCGCCACCCATGCGCCGCCCGCTGCAAACAGTGCCAGCGCACACAGCGCAGCGCTGCTGCCGAACCGCGCCGCGCGCGCGGCCACCGGGCCATCGGTCTTGAGCACCAGCATCGCGGCGCCATGCGCCAGCAGCATCGCCACGCTGAGCAAGCCGGCGAGCAACGCGAACGGCGTCAGCAGCCCCAACAGGTTGCCGCTGTAGAACGTGCGCATGCTGTCGTCGAAATGGAACGGCACCCCCAGCAGCACATTGCCGACCGCCACGCCCATGATCAGTGCCGGAATGAAACCGCCGACGAACAACGCCCAGTCCCAATTGCTGCGCCAGCGTGCACTGGCCAGCTTGCCGCGGAATTTGAAACCGACCGGGCGCAGGATCAGCGCGAACAGGATCAGGAACATCGCCAGATAAAACCCGGAGAAACTCACTGCATACAACGGCGGGAACGCGGCAAAGATCGCGCCGCCGCCCAGGATCAACCACACCTGGTTGCCTTCCCAGACCGGGCCGACGGTATTGATCACCAGCCGGCGTTCGGCATCGTTGTTGGCGACGAACGGCAGCAGCGCGCCCACGCCAAGATCGAAGCCGCCCATCACCGCGTAACCGGACAGCAGCACGCCGAGCAGCAGCCACCAGATCACGCGCAAGGTTGTGTAATCGAGCAATACGAAATCCATGATGTTTCTCCTTCGCTTACGGTGCGCTGCCGGCCACGGCACCGGGACTCAGCGGTGCGTGACGCGACGGGGCATGGTCTTGCAGGGCGGCGGGCGATGCGTTGGGCAGCATCGGCGGGAACAGCACATCCGGGCCCTTGTTGATGGTCTTCAGCGACAACTTGATCGCGATCACCAGTAGCGTGGTGTACAGCGCGGTGAAGCCCACCAGCGTCAGCACGATCTCGTACAGATCCAGCCCGGAAGCGGCGTAGAACGTGGGCAGCACGCCTTCCACCGCCCACGGCTGGCGGCCGTATTCGGCAACGAACCAACCGCATTCGATCGCGATCCAGGGCAGCGGCAACGTCCACAGGGCCAAGGTCAGGAACCAGCGTTTTTCCTGGAAGTTGTGCTTGCAGGCAAGCCAGAAGGCGACAGCGAAAAACGCGATGAGATACATGCCGATGGCGGCCATGATGCGGAAGGTCCAGAACAGCGGCAGCACGCGCGGCACGGTGTCCATCGCGGCCTGGGCAATCTGCTCCGGCGTTGCATTGCCGATATCGTCGCGGTAGCGCTTGAGCAGCAGGCCGTGGCCCAGGTCCTGCCAATGCGCATCGAAAACCTTGCGCGCTTGGGCATCGTTCCTGTCGGCGCGGATGCGTTGCAGTGCGCCGTAGGCGATTTGACCGCCGCGGATGCGGTGTTCGGCACGGCCCACCAATTCGAGAATGCCTGGAATTGGCTCGTCCAGCGAACGCGTGGCGATCAATCCCATCAGGTACGGAATCTTGATGGCGTAATCGTTGCGATGGGTGGTCTGGTTCGGAATGCCGAACGCGGTGAAGTCGGCCGGCGCAGCTTCGGTTTCCCACATCGCTTCGATGGCGGCCAGTTTCATCTTCTGGTGTTCACTGGCGGCGTAGCCGCTCTCGTCGCCCAGCACCACCACCGACAGCGACGACAGCAGACCGAACGCTGCGGCCACCGCAAACGAACGCCGCGCCATTTCAATATGCTTGCCGCGCAATAGATAAAACGCACTGATCGACATCACGAACACCGCGCCCAGCACGTAGCCCGCGCTGACGGTATGCACGAACTTGGCCTGCGCCACCGGGTTGAACAGCACCGCCACGAAATCCACCACTTCCATGCGCATGGTGTCCGGGTTGAATACCGCGCCGGCCGGATTCTGCATCCAGCCGTTGGCGATCAGGATCCATAACGCGGAGAAGTTGCTGCCCAGCGCCACCAGCCAGGTGGTGACCAGGTGCTGCACCTTGCTCAGGCGATTCCAGCCAAGAAAGAACAGGCCCAAAAAGGTGGCTTCCAGAAAGAACGCCATCAGTCCCTCGATCGCCAGCGGGGCACCGAAGATGTCGCCCACGTAATGGCTGTAGTACGACCAGTTCATGCCGAACTCGAACTCCATCACGATGCCGGTGCCGACACCCATGGCGAAGTTGATGCCGAACAGCACACCCCAGAACATGGTCATGCGCCGCCAGATCTGCTTGCCGGTCATGACGTAGACGCTTTCCATGATGCCCAGCAGGAACGACAGACCCATGGTGAGCGGCGGAAAGATGAAGTGGTACATCGCGGTGACTGCGAACTGCAGCCGCGACAATTCGACAACTGTCGAGTCGATCATGGCGGGTGGGCCTGGTTGAGGGTCGGTAAGGAATGTGGCGATCATCTGCCGCGATCGCGCCGGCCGCGTTGATCCAAATCAATGCGGCCCTGGACAGGTGCGTCACACTGTCTATCCCCCGACCGGGAGGCGGCGACTTACAATCGCGTGCAATGCGCAGTCTTCAGAAGAGCGACGTGAGCCAGCCCAGCGTGCAAGCCAGCGAAACGCCCGCCCGGCGCCGTCAACGCGGCCACTGGCTGGATGCGCTTGCCGCATCTGCCACGCGTGCGCGGCGGCTTGCCGGGGTTGCGGTGGCGTTGTCGGGTGTGTTGCTGCTCGTGCAATCGGCTGCGATCGCCTGGCTGGTACAGGCGGTGCTGGTGCAGCACCTGGCGTTGGCGCAATTGCGCAACGTGGGCGCGGGCTTGCTGCTGGCGCTGATCGGGCGCGCGCTACTCAACGCCTGGGCGCAATCGCTGACCGGTGAAGTGGCCGACGTGGCCAAACGCGAACTGCGCGCGCGCATTGCCAGACGCCTGGTGCAGCACGGACCGCTATGGTTGCGCCGGCAGCGCAGCGGCGAACTGGGCGAATTGAGCCTGGCGCATACCGATGCACTGGAAGGCTATTTCGTCGGCTACCAGCTCGCGCGCATCGAAATGTTGCTGGTGCCGCCGCTGATCCTGATCGCGGTGTTTCCGGTCGATTGGGTGGTCGGGCTGGTGTTGCTGCTTACCGCGCCGCTGATTCCGTTCTTCATGATGCTGGTGGGGTGGGGCGCCGAGGCCGCAGGGCGCGAACAACTCGGCGAGTTGGCGCGCATGGGTGGGCATTTTGCCGATCGCCTCAAGGGCCTGGGATTGCTGCGCGTGTATGGCCGCGGCCAGGCTGAGTTGCAGGGCATTGCCGCCGCTGCCGAGGGCGTGCGCGAGCGCTCGCTGAAAGTGTTGCGCATCGCATTCCTGTCGTCGACCGTGCTGGAATTTTTTGCCTCCGTCAGCGTGGCGATCGTGGCGCTGTACTTCGGTTTGAGTTATTTGGGCATGCTCCATCTGCACGGTATGCCGTCGCTGGGCGCGGGCATGTTCTGCCTTTTGCTGGCGCCGGAATTCTTCGCGCCCCTGCGGCGCTTGGCCGCGCATTACCATGACCGCGCAAACGCCTTGGCTGCAGTGGCCGAGGCCGAGCGGTTGCTGCAGGGTTTCCAGCCGGCTGCTGTTGCAGACACCGGTGCGCCACCCGCACGTGCCCTGGAGCCGGCACACGCGCATGCGCCCTTGTTGCAGGCACGTGGATTGGCGCTGCGTCCTGCCGGCGCGCCGCAGGTGGTGGTCAAGGAGTTTGCGTTGACGCTGGAGCCCGGGCAGCGTGTTGCAGTGATCGGTGCCAGCGGCAGCGGCAAGAGCACGCTGTTGGAAGGACTCGCTGGTTGGCTTGCACCCGAGGCGGGCAGCGTGGCCGTGCGCCCGGGTGCGCGCATTGGATATGCCACGCAGCGGCCCTACCTGTTTCACGGCAGCATCGCCGACAACCTGCGCCTGGCCGACCCGCAGGCCAACGATGCGCGCCTGCACGCGGTCGCCGAGGCGGCGCAAGTGCTGCGCTTTGCCGCGCACTTGCCGGCCGGCCTGGACACGGTGATCGGCGAGCGTGGCTTGGGTTTGTCCGGTGGCGAAGCCCGCCGGGTGGCGTTGGCGCGGTTGTTGTTGCGCGAGCCGGATGTGTTGCTGCTGGACGAACCCACCGCCTTTCTCGACCCGGACACCGAAGCGGACTTGCTGCGTACGCTGGGCATCTTTGCGCGCGGCCGTGCGGTCGTTCTGGCGACGCACAGCGCTGCGGTGATGCGTTGGGCCGACACGGTGATCGATCTGCGCGGCGCGACGGTCACGCTGGAGGCACCATGAGCCGCGCCCAGCCTGATCGTGTGCGCGATGTGTTTGGTCGGCATGCCTGGCGCCTGCTGTTGTCGGCAGTGCTGGTGCTGGTCACCATGCTTGCCGGTGTCGGCCTGCTGGGCTTGTCCGGCAGCTTCCTAACCGCCGCTGCGCTGGCGGGCGTTGCCGGTATGGGGACCGGCTTCAATTTCTTCTCGCCGTCGGCCGGCATTCGCGCCTTGACCTTCGCGCGTATCGTGTCGCGCTACGGCGAAAAGTTGATCGGGCACGATGCCACCCTGCGCATCGCCCGCGATCTGCGGGTGTGGTTTTTCCGCCGCGCCTTGCCGCTGGCACCCGGGCGATTGTCGGCCACCCGTACCGGCGATCTGCTGGCGCGGCTGATGTCCGACATCGGCGAGGTCGACGGCCTCAGCGTGCGCGCATTGGCACCGCTGGCCGCGTTGCTCGGCATCTGGCTAGGCGGTGTCGTCGCCGCTGCACTGATCTATCTTCCCGCTGCATGCTTGTTGTTGGTGCTCGGCGTGCTGATCGGTGGGCTGGTGCCGTGGCAGGTGGCACGCGGCGGCGCGCAGCGCGAGCAGTTGCGTGCGCAGCAGCGCACCACCTTGCGCACGCAGGCGTTCGAAGGCCTGGAGGGCGCGGCCGACCTTGCTGCGGTCCATGCGCAGGGCGCCTGGCTGCAGCGCAGCGACGCCGCCGCTGCCGCCGTCACCGGCGGCGATCGCATCCAGCGCAGACGGCTGATCACCGGCAACCTGCTGCATGCGCTCTGCGGCGGGCTGGGGCTGGCCGGCATGCTGTGGCTGGCACTTGGTGCGGCCGAACGCGGGCTGATCGCCGCCGAGCTTGCTGCGGGGTTGGTGTTTTTGACCATGGCGTTGCTGGAAGTCTGGGCCGGTGCCGGGCTGGCGTTGCAGGCGCTGCAAAGCGCACGCGTTGCCGCCGGGCGCCTGCAGGCCATCGTCGATCAAGCGCCATCGGTGAGCGATCCGGCGCACGCGATCGACGTGCCGCGCACCGGCACGCTGCAATTGCAGCAGGTGTCGTTTGCCTGGCCCGGTAGCGTGCGCCCGGTGCTGCATGCGCTCGATCTGACCCTGGCGCCGGGCGAGCGCATCGCCATCAGCGGCGACAGCGGCAGCGGTAAAAGCACATTGTCGGCGTTGTTGCTGCGGCTGTGGGATCCGCAGGCCGGGCAGCTGCGCTACGCCGGCATCGACCTGCGTCACGTCGCACAGGCGCAATGGCAGCAGCGTATCGCCTGGCTGCCCCAGAACGCGCCGGTGTTTGCCGGCAGCGTGCGCGACAACCTGCTCATCGGCGACGCGACTGCCGACGATGCCGCGTTGTGGCAGGTGCTCGAGCAGGTGCGCCTGGGCGCGTGGGCCAGCGCGAACGACGGCCTGGACACCTGGGTCGGTGAAAACGGCGCCACGCTGTCTGCCGGCCAGGCGCGCCGGCTCGCCCTCGCGCGGGCACTGCTGCGCGATGCCCCGATCCTATTGCTCGACGAACCCACCGATGGTCTGGACGTGGATACCGCCGACGCGCTGCTGCGCGACCTGGCCGCCGCACTCGGCGAACGCTCGCTGGCGATGATCACCCACGACGCGCTACCGCCCGGTGTCGTGCAACGGCATTACCGGATGCGTGAGGGAACGCTGGAGCTGCTCGATCAGAACGCGTAGTCAATCGCTGCGGTCCTCGAACGTGGTCACGGGATGCGCGTTGATCACCTGACCACACGTTGTTGATCGCGTTCAATCAAACAGCGCCGGAAGCGTGGCCATCAGGTCGGTCTCGGTCACTGCCAGTACCAGTGCGCTGACATTCAACGCAACCGTGAGCCAGAACGTCAGCTGAAACGCCGCCTTGCTGCATTTGTGCCGGTGGATTTCCTGCGCCAGCAATGCACCTGGCCAGCCACCGATCAGCGCCAGCAGGTGCAAGCTGGATTCGGGTGTGCGCCATTGATTGCGTTGCGCGGCCGATTTGTCCATCGCATAGATCAGCAGCGTGACCAGGCTGGCCGCCGCGTACCAGAGCGGGACGATCACCGGTAGCACGTGCATCAGCGTGGCCGCCGCCAAGGCGAGCATCGACACCGCAGCCAGCGTCTTGCGCGGCAACCCGCTGCGACGTTGTTCGGTTCTGGCGGCGGTGGTACGGTCTGCCCAACGCACTTGCGTGGCATTCAGGCGCTTGTGCGCATCGCGTTCGATTGCATACGTGATGATCTCCCCATCGCGCGGGCGACGCGTCTGCTGTGCAAATGCGCTGATATGGACGAATGCACGGTCGCCACCACCATGGGGCGTGACGAAGCCAAAGCCCTTGTGATCATTCCAGTCGCTGAGACGTCCCTGATAGCGCATTCGCATTGTTCTGTTGGATGGCGTGGCTTGCCGGTGCGCTCTGCGCGCGTATCACGCATCAATTGCTCAGCCGGCAAAACAGCGGTGATGGTTACCGTATTGCAGCAACATCGGCCGATATTCGGCAGCGCAGAGCGAGCTTCAAGGAGCTCAACAGTCCTGCAAAAAGTCGCTCACCGCTGGGCCGAACCGGGCGAAATCGACCAGGAACGCGTCGTGGCCTTGCGGCGAATCCAGGCCGATGAATTGCGCATCGGCGCCGCCGGCGCGCAGGCCGTCGGCGATCTGTTCCTGCTGCTGCACCGGGAACAGGATGTCGGTGTTGGCGCCGATCGCCAGCGCACGCGCGATGCGGATACGTGCCAGGCCGGCAAGCACGGTGTCGGCGGTCGAGACGCCGGTCTGTGGCTTGGCGGAAGCGGGCAGGGCATCTGCACGGGCATTGTCGATGGCAGAGCCGGCAACCGGTCTTTCCTCGACATACTCGGCCAGGTCGAACCAGTCCATCGAGCGGCTCAGATACAGATAGCAGTTTGGGTCGAAAAAACGCACGAAGCGGCGCGCATGGCCTTCCAGATAGCTTTCCACCTGGAATTCGAGCCCGAACGGATCATCGGCTGCCTGCTCGGAATCCAGCCGCACGCGGCCGAAACGGCCGTCCCATTCCAGCGCCGAACGATACGTGATCACGCCGAGTTTGCGCGCCATGCGCATGCCCGATTCCGGGTAGCGCACATCGTCGTAGTGGCCGCCGTTCCAGTGTGGATCCAGCCGGATCGCCTCGCGTTGCAACGAGCGTATCGCGATCGAAAACGGCAATGCCTGCGCGCTGCCGGAAATATTGATGTGGTTGCGCGCGATGCCGGGATGGCGCAGCAACAGCGCCAGCGCGGTCATGCCGCCCATCGAGTTGCCGATCAGGCAAGCCAGCTGCGCGATGCCCAACGCGTGCACCACGTCGGCTGCGGCATCGGCCACGTCTTCGATCGACAGGTCCGGAAAGCTGAGGCGATACGGCGCGCCGGTGGCTGGGTTTACCGAGGCCGGCCCGGTCGAGCCCTTGCAACTGCCTAACGAATTGACGCAGACCACGAACCAGCGTGCGGTATCGATCGGCTTGCCCGGCCCTAGCATTGCTTCCCACCAGCCCGGCTCGGGGTTGGCCTGGTTTGCCGCTGCGTGCGCATTGGGCGACAGGCCGGTGACGATCAGGATCGCGTTGCTGCGATCTGCGGCCAGCGTGCCCCAGGTCTCGTACGCCACGCGTGCCTGATGCAGCACGCCACCGCGTTTCATCGGAAATGGCGAGGGCAGGGCGTGGTACAGCGTGCCGGCAGGGATGAATTCAGTCATGGGCCAATTCTAGCTGGCACTGCGCGATGGTGCTGGCCGGCGTTGCGTACGTTCGTCTGCATGCCCCATGTAGACAACGGAGCATCCGGCTCCGCACCTACCTTCGCAAACTCCGCTTGACTTCCGTCGATACGCGGCGTGATGTCGCTTTCAGTCCAGCGCCATGGCGGCGCGAAGATCAAGTGCCTGCCCGCGTCAGTTAGGGCGATGATGTCGCCCGTCACTCACACTGCGTCAGCCATCAGCGGCCGATCACCAGTTCCACCGGCGCGGCTGCAGGCAATGCGATCGTCACCGGTGCGCTCTCCACGTCATCGGCCTGGCGCATGGCGTTGCCGCTGCGCGACAGCCGTGCCAGCAGCTGTACATGGTCCAGCGACGACAGCGTGCGCGTCGGCATCGGGCTGTCGCCATCGTCCAGCGTGAGGGTCAATGGAAGCTCGCTCAGCGCGTGTTTTTCCACCGCCACCGGCATCGGCGTGTCGGCCGCGCGCGCGATCACGAACACGCTGGTATCGCCGGGCAATCCGGCGCGCTTGGCGAATTCGGCGTCCAGCGTCACGCGCACCTGGATGCGTTTGCCACTCGCTGCAGCGGCGGTAGGCGCAGCCGGTGCCTGGATCGGCTCTAGCCTGGCTTCCTGTCGCGCGGCGTTGATCTGTTCGAGCAGGCCGGGGCGAGTCTTGGTATCGACCACGCTCAGCAACGGCTCCCACGTCGCACTGGCCTTGGCCGGCTCGCCGGCCTGGCGCTGCACCACCCCCAGGAACCAGCGCGCGCGTTGATGGTCCGGTTGCATCGCCAGCGCGTGTTCGAGCAGGCGCATGGCTTCCGGATCCGGGCGGCCGCTGTCGTCGGCAAGCATGCGCGCCTGCGCCGCGGCGACCAGCACGTCGGCTTCGTCCGGACGCAGTGCTACCGCGCGTGCGAAGGCATCGCGGGCTTCGGCAAATTTCTGCTGGCTGGACAGTGAGCGCCCCAGCAACGCCCAGCCCTCGGCCTGATCGGGGTTGCTTACCAACGCCGCGCGCAGCTGCACGATGGCTTCGTCCAGCGAACGTGGCGTGGGCAGGCGATTGGTCGGCTGCGTCATGGCGCCTGGCGTTCCGACCAGCCAGTACAACGCCGCACTCGCGGCCAGCAGCAACACCGCCACGCTCGCAGCCAGGCCGCGCGCGTCGCGCCACAGCGGGCGCAACACCAGGCCGAGCGCCAGCAGCGCAATCACGAGCCCCGCGATGACAAAGCCGGCCATCACCACTCCTGCTCATCGGCAGGCACGGTAGGCGCGGCCACGCTGCGTTTGCGTACTACCAGCGCCACGGCGCCCGCGCCCAGCAGCAACACCAGCAGCGGGCCGAACCATAGCAGCCAGGTGCGCGACTCCACGCGCGGGCGGTACAGCACGAACTCGCCATAGCGCGCGACCAGAAACTGGCGGATCTGCGCATCGCTGCGACCTTGGTGCATCAGCGCCAGCACCTCGCGGCGCAGATCCTGCGCAATCTGCGCGTTGGAATCGGCCAGCGACTGGTTCTGGCATTGCACGCAGCGCAACTCGGCGGTAAGCGCGTGAAAACGCGCCTCCTCTTCGGCCGATGCATAGCGCAGCGGCGCCGGATCGCCGACCGGCTGGGCGAATGCCAGCCAGGGCAGCAACAGCAGCGTCAGCAGCCAGGCGCGCGTCATTGTTTGGCGTGCAGGTCCGGTGCGGCGGTGGGGGAACGTTCGATCTGGCTCAGCGCCGGAATCAACTGGGTGTCGATGATGGATTGGGTCAGCATGCCGCTGTACTTCCAGCGCACCACCCCACGCCCGTCGACCAGGAAGGTTTCCGGTGCAGCGGCGATGCCGAAATCGATGGCGGTGCGGCCATCTTGATCGGCGACCACCAGCAGATACGGGTTGCCGAGTTGTTCGAGCCAGCGCAGCGCATCGTTGCGCTCGTCCTTCCAGTTATAGCCGATCACGCGCACGCGCTTGGTCAGTGCGAAGCGGCTCAGCACCGGGTGTTCTTCGCGGCAGGCCGGGCACCAGCTGCCCCACACGTTGATGATGTACGGCGCGCCGCGCAGTTCGCGCGCATGCACCACGATGGCAGGGTCGTGCAGCAGCGGCAGCGCGAATTCCGGCGCCGGTTTGCCGATCAGTGCAGAAGGCAGGGCATCGCGATCGTCCTGACCGGAGCGCACCACCGCATAGACCAGCAGCGCTGCCAGGGCGAGCAGCAGCACGATGGCGCCCACGAGAACCGCAGTGGGCAGGCGGGGTGAACGTGACTCAACCATCTTGGATCTCCGGAGAACGACGAAAACGCCGGTCGGCCGCGGTCACCAGGCCGCCGAGCGCCATCAGCAGCGCTCCCAGCCAGATCCAGCGGACGAACGGTTTGAGGTGGACACGTACCGCCCAGGCCTGGTTGCCCAGCGGTTCGCCAAGGGCGACATACAGGTCGCCAAACGGGCCAGGGCGGATCGCCGCCTCGGTCAACGTCTGGCCGCCACTGGCGTAGCGGCGCTTTTCCGCATGGAGCATGCCCGCCGGCGCATCGTCCTTGAACACCTGCAGGTTGGCACGGTCGGACACGTAATTGGGCCCGCGCAGCTCTTCCAGCCCGTCGAAATGCAGTGCATAGCGGCCGATCTGCACCTGTTGCCCGGGCGCCAGCGCCACTTCGCGCTGCAGGCTCAATCCCTCCACCAGCATGGCACCGGACAGGAACACCGCAACGCCCAGGTGCGCCAGCACCATGCCCAGCATCTCGGCGGTGAATTTGCGCCCCTTGGCCGCCCGCCGCGTCCACAGGAACCGCGCGGTGCCTAGCAACACCCAGGCTGCACCGGCGACACCGAAGGCGGCTTTCAACTGCCCCTGCGGCGCGGCGAACCAGGCCAGCACGCCGGCAGCCAACGCCAGGGCTGCCCACGGCGCCAGCAGCGCCACCGGCCGCGAGGCCTGTTCGCGCTGCCAGCGGGTGAGCGGGCCGAAGGGCAGCAGTGCCACCAGCGGCGCCATCAACACCACGAACAAGGTGCTGAAGTAGGGCGGGCCAACCGACAGCTTGCCCAGCCCCAAGGCATCGGCGAGCAGCGGATACAAGGTGCCCAGCAACACCATTGCGCAGGCGCAGGTGAGCAGCAGGTTGTTCAACAGCAACAAGGTTTCGCGCGAACTGCCGGCGAATGCGCGACGCGGATCGTCCGCCACCGACAGAAGCGGCGCGCGCAGCGCATACAGCAGCAACGAACCACCGACCACGGCCAGCAGGAATACCAGAATGAACAGTCCGCGCGACGGGTCGGCGGCGAACGAATGCACGCTGGTCAGCACGCCCGAGCGCACCAGAAACGTGCCCAGCAGCGACAGCGCAAAGGCGGCGATCGCCAGCAACAAGGTCCAGCTGGCGAAGCTGCCGCGCTTTTCGGTCACCGCCTGCGAATGCAACAGTGCGGTGCCCACCAGCCACGGCATGAAACTGGCGTTCTCCACCGGGTCCCAGAACCACCAGCCACCCCAGCCCAGCTCGTAATACGCCCACCAGCTACCGAGCGCGATGCCGACGGTGAGCATCGACCAGGCGACATTGGTCCACGGCCGCGTCCAGCGCAGCCAGCACGCGTCCATGCGGCCTTCCAGCAGTGCGGCGATGGCGAATGCGAACGGCACCGCAAAGCCGACGTAGCCGCAATACAGCATCGGAGGATGGACGATCAGCCCCGGATCCTGCAGCAGCGGATTGAGGTCGCCACCCTCCAGCGGCACCGGAAACAACCGCGCAAACGGGTTGGAGGTGAACAGCAAGAACGCCAGAAACCCGATGCTGACCAGCGCCATGACGCCGAGCACGCGCGCGATCACATGCGCCGGCAGCTGCCGCGACCAGATCGCCACAGCGCCGGTCCACAACCCCAGCACCAGCGTCCACAGCAGCAGCGAGCCTTCGTGCGCACCCCACACTGCCGAATAGCGGTACATCACCGGCAGCAGGCTGTTGGAATTCTCGGCGACGTAGCGCACCGAAAAATCCTGCACCAAGAAGGCGTGCGTCAACACGGCGAAGGCCGATGCGATCAGTGCCAGCTGCACCAGCGCCGCCGGTCGCGCCACGGCCATCCAGCTGCTGCGTCCGCGCTGTGCGCCGGCCAGCGGCACCACGGCCTGCACCAGCGCCACCAGCAGGGCCAGCACCAGCAGCAACGTCCCGAGTTCAGGAAGCATCGGGTCGGCGCGTTGTCGAGCATGGGCCGGTGCCACAACGGCAAGTGCACTGCCGAGTCCGAATTCCGGCAGCAGTTGCACCTGCTTGCCCACGCGCGGTGACATCATGAGCTGCGTACGCACCGCGCAAGCCACCTGCCGGCCGGCATGCCGATGTCCCGATGCACGGCATCACTGCCGCTCTCCAACTTGACCGGCCGCGGCTGGCACATCGTGCTTGCGGTGCGCGCTGCCCATCTTGTCGGCCACTTCCTTCGGCATATAGGTTTCGTCGTGCTTGGCCAGCACATCTTCGGCGACGAAGATGCCGTGCTGCATGCGGCCAGTGGCCACCACTGCCTGCCCCTCGCGAAACAGGTCCGGCAGGATGCGGTCGTAACTGACGGTCAATTGCGCATCGCCATCGGTGACGCGGAATTGCGCTTCCAAGGAGCCAGAGGCGCGTTTGAACGAGCCTTTTTCGACCATGCCGCCGAGCCGGAAGCGGGAATGCGCGCCGGCGTCGCCGCGCAGCACTTCCGATGGCGTGTACAGATAGGCCACGTTGCGCTGCAAGGCCATCGCCACCAGCGTGGTTGCCAGCCCGCCGGCCAGTACCAACGCCAGCACCAGCCACAGGCGGCGGCGACGTTGCGGGTTCACCGGATCAGCTCCGCATCGCCGGGCACCGCGCGCTTGCGCTCGCGCAGGCGGCGCGCCTGGGCGGTTTTCAGTGCGCGACGCACCTGCCAACGGCCGGCGATCAGGTCCCACAGCAGCACCAGCACGAACACCGCATAGGCGGCGATGACGTAAGGCAGGTAGCTCATGCCGCACTCTCCTGCGCATCGCCCACGATCCAGGCCTTGCCGGCCTCGCGGCGCAGGTTGTCGGCGCGCGCGCGCGTCAACAGTGACCCGACAAACCAGAACTTGGTGCCGATCACCATCAACCACAGCGGCAGCAGCATGCTGGCATCGATCGTGGACGGCCCAAGCAGGCGAATGCTCTGGCCCTGATGCAGCGAATTCCACCACACCACCGAATAGCGGATCACCGGCAGCAGCGCCACTCCGACGATGGCCAGCAACGCCGCCGCGCGCGCGGCCTGACGGCGGTCGTCGATGGCGTGGTACAGGCCGATCACGCCCAGATACAGGAACAGCAGAATCAATTCGGTGGTCAGGCGCGGGTCCCAGTCCCACCAGGCGCCCCACATCGGTTTGCCCCAGATGCTGCCCGTCAGCAGGGTGATCACGGTAAATGCAGCGCCGATCGGCGCGCACGCCATCGCCAGAATCTCGCAGATCTTGATCCGCCAGATCAACGCGATGGCCGCATACAGCGCCATCAGCCCGAACACGAACAGGCTCATCCACGCGCTCGGCACATGGATGTAGAGGATACGGAAGCTGTCGCCTTGCTGGTAATCCGCCGGCACCGCGAACAAGGCCTGCCAGATGCCCACGCCCAGCAGCAACGCGGCCAGCGCGTAGCACCACGGCGCCCAGCGCGCAGTAAAACGGTCGAAGATCGGGGGCGATGCGAGTTGGTGGAACCAGCGGACGACGACGTTCATGCGATGGCAGTAGCCTTTGGAATGGCATTGGCTCTCGAAACAGCAACAACGCGTTGTGCGGGGCGTGCTATCGACAATGCAACGACTGCAGCGCTCAACTCAACGAAATGCGGATCGCGGCCGCTGCAGCCAGCGGCGCCAGGACCACACCGATCACCAATCCGGCGCCCAACAACAACAACGCACCCACCGCATCCTGCCCTTGTCCGCTAGCCGCCACGCTGCCGGCACCGAACACCAGCACCGGCACGTACAGCGGCAGCGCCAGCAACGCGACGAGAATACCAGAGCGTTTCATCGTCACCGTCAGTGCCGCAACCACGGCGCCGAGCAGACTCAGGAGCGGCGTTCCCAGCGCCAACGATGCCAGCAGCACCGGCAGTTGGTCATGCGGCAGGTGCAGCAATTCGCCCAGCAGTGGCGTCACTGCAATCAGCGGCAACGCACTGGTCGCCCAATGCAGCAGCACGCGCACTGCGATCAACCAGGCTAATGGCACCGGTGCCAGCAGCCATTGCTCCATCGAGCCGTCTTCCACATCGCTGCGGAACAAGGCGTCCAGCGACAGCAGGCCAGCCAGCAACACCGACAGCCACAACACCGCCGGCGCGGCCTGCGCGAGCAGGTCCGGGCGGCCGCCCAGTCCCAACGCGAACAACACCACGATCAGTAGCGCGAACAGTGCCGGCTGCAACGCATCGCTGCGGCGCCGCCACAGCAGCTGCAGGTCGCGGGCAAGCAGAGCGCGGGCCGCCTGCCAGAGCGACGGTTGCGGCGAATGCGTGCTCATGCCGCAACCTCCAGCGTGAGCATGCGCGTGCGCACCGGTGGCGCTGCATACGCACCATGCGTGGTGACCAGCGCCGCGCCACCGCCGCGCAAATGCGCGGAGATCATTCGGTTAACCAGGGTGATGCCATCCAGATCCAGGTTGGCGTACGGCTCATCCAGCAACCAGAGCGGCGCCGGCGACAGCCATAGCCGTGCCAGCGCCAGCCGCTTGCGCTGGCCTGCCGACAACTGCCGCACCAGCGCGTCTTCGTAACCGGCCAGGCCGACAATCGCCAGCGCGCTGCCGGGCATCTGCTTGGCGCGGCGGCCGTGCAGGCCGCACAGGAAGTGCAGGTTTTCCAGCGTGCTGAGGTCGGCCTTCAGGCCGGGCAGGTGGCCGAGGTAGGCCATGAAGCGGCTGCGGTCGCCGCGCTTGGCACTCTTGCCATCGATCTGGATCTGCCCGCGCTCCACATGCAGCAGGCCAGCCAGCACGCGCAGCAACGTGGTCTTGCCGGCGCCGTTGTCGCCTTGCACCAGCAGCGCCTCGCCGGCATCGACATGGAAATCCAGCGGGCCAAACACCGGCTCCTCGTTGCGGCTGAAGGCCAGGTCGTGCGCCGCCAGCAGCGGCGGTGCGGTGTGCAGCGGTTCGATCATCGGTGCAGCGGGCTCGGGTCGCAGGACGGCATGGGGCAGGGCCGGGGCAGGGCGCGCCGGACCGGGCGCGCATTGTAGCGACGATGGTGGCATGCCGGGGACGTCTGCGGCAGCGCTGCAGGCGCCGCGGTGTGTCAGGGAACGCTGTTTTGCAGCGTCCGGACGCAACCTGCTGGCGGCTTTGCGTACACTCGCGGTCCCCCCGTTTCTTGTCCGGACAGGCACCATGCCCCTTACGACCAAGCTGCCCAAGGTGGGCACCACCATCTTCACCGTCATGTCGCAGCTGGCGGCCGAGCACGGCGCGGTCAATCTGGGCCAGGGCTTTCCCGATTTCGCGGTGCCGCAGCGGCTGGTCGACGAACTGAGCAAGGCGATGGCGGCCGGCCACAACCAGTATCCACCGATGACCGGCGTGGCCACATTACGCCAGGCCATCGCCGGCAAGGCGCAGCGCTGCTATGGCGCGCAGGTCGATGCCGACACCGAGATCACCGTCACCAGCGGTGCCACCGAGGCCATCTTCAACGCCATCCACGCGGTGGTGCGCGCCGGCGAAGAGGTCATCGTGCTGGACCCGGCCTACGACTGCTACGAGCCGGCGATCGATCTGGCCGGCGCGCGGGCGGTGCACGTAGCGCTGCACCCGCAGACTTTCGCGGTGGACTGGGATGCGCTGCGCGCCGCGATCACGCCCAAGACGCGCCTGTTGATGATCAACTCGCCGCACAACCCGTCCGGCGCGATGCTGTCGGCCGAGGACATGCAGACGCTGACCGAACTGCTGCGCGGCACCGAGATTTTTTTGCTGTCCGATGAGGTCTACGAACACATCGTGTTCGATGGCCGCCGGCACGAGTCGGTGCTGCGCTGGCCGGCACTGCGCGAGCGCGCATTCGTGATTTCCAGCTTCGGCAAAACCTACCACTGCACGGGCTGGAAGATCGGCTACGCCATCGCGCCGCCCGCGCTCACGGCCGAATTCCGCAAGGTGCACCAGTACAACACCTTCACCAGCTTCGGTCCGGCCCAGCACGCCTTCGCTGCGATGATCCGCGACGAACCCGAACACGACGAGCAACTGGGCGCGTTCTATCAAGCCAAGCGCGACCGGTTCCGCGAACAATTGCTGACCACGCGCTTGAAGCCGTTGCCTGTGCCCGGCGGCTACTTCCAGTTGGTGGATTACTCGGCCATCAGCGATCTGCCCGATACCGAATTCGTGAAGTGGCTAACGATCGAAAACGGCGTGGCCGCGATCCCGTTGTCGCCGTTCTACGAGAACGCGCCTGCAGGGCAGCGCCTGGCACGGCTGTGCTTTGCCAAGAACGATGCGACGCTGGATGCGGCGATCGAGCGCCTGCGTAGGCTCTGACGAGCCGGGATTCGGGATTCGGGATTCGGGAATCGTAAGAGCGGTCGGCCGCTTTTTGATCTGAATTCGCACTGGCTCGATGACATAACGCCCTTATTAAACCGCTGTTCGATTCCCTATTCCCGATTCTCCATTCCCGAGTCTCACCATGCACGACCTGCGCATCTCCCTGATCCAAGGCGACACCCGCTGGCACGACCCGGCCGGTAATCGCGACTATTACGCTGCGCTGCTGGAGCCGCTGGTCGGGCAGACCGATCTGGTGATCCTGCCGGAAACCTTCACCACCGGGTTCTCCAACGACGCCATCGACAAGGCCGAAGGCATGGACGGGCCGACCGTGGCGTGGGCGCGCGCGCAGGCCGCACGTCTGGGTGCAGCGGTCGCCGGCAGCGTGCAGGTGCGCACTGATGCCGGTGTATTCAACCGGCTGCTATGGGCTACGCCAGACGGAGCACTGCAGTATTACGACAAGCGTCACCTGTTCCGCTTCGGTAACGAGCATCTGCGCTACGCGGCCGGGCGCGAGCGTCTGACAGTGGAATGGAAGGGCTGGCGGATCAATCCGCAGGTCTGCTACGACCTGCGTTTCCCGGTGTTCTGCCGCAACCGCTTCGATGTGGAGCGCCCGGGGCAGCTGGATTTCGATCTGCAAGTGTTCGTCGCCAACTGGCCGTCCGCCCGCGCCTATGCGTGGAAGACGTTGCTGCGCGCACGCGCAATCGAAAACCTGTGCTTTGTGGCGGCGGTCAACCGCATTGGCATCGATGGCAACCAACTGCATTACGCCGGCGACAGCGCGGTGATCGATTTCCTTGGCCAGCCGCAGGTGGAAATCCGCGAACGCGAGCAGGTGGTCACCACCACCATCAGCGCCACCGCGCTGGCCGAGCACCGCGCCCGTTTTCCCGCGATGCTGGATGCCGATCGGTTCGAGATTGTGGATTGGTGATTCGAGATGGGTACAAGCGCTGCCGCACAGATGCCTGCCAGCCCGCTGCTGCCAATCCCAAATCCCAAATCCCAAATTCCGGCTACTGAGCCAGCTTGATCTCGTAGATCTTCGGCCAGCGCTTTCCGGTGACCAACAAGCGATCGTGCTCGGCGTCGTAGGCAATGCCGTTGAGGACATCGTTGGTGGGATCGGTCAAGGTGTCGGGGTCTGGCACCAGTGCCTTGAGGTCGATCCAGGCGATGACCTTGCCGCTGGCGGGGTCGATGCGTGCGATGCGGGTGGTTAGCCAGACGTTGGCCAGCAACTGGCCCTTGACCCATTCCAGCTCGTTGAGGTTGTCCAGCGGCCTGCCGCGGGCGGTGACCTTGATGGTGCCGATCTGTTTCAGGCTCTGCGGGTCCAGCCGGCGGATGTTGGCCGTTCCGTCGCTCATGTAGAGCTGGCGGTCGTCGCTGGTCAGCGCCCAGCCCTCGCCGGAATAGGTGAATTGGGTACGCGGTGCCAACGTGGCCAGGTCGTAGACGAAGCCGCGCTGATTGCGCCAGGTCAGCTGGATCAGGCGGTCCTTCCAGGCCACGATACCTTCGCCATAGAAAGGCGGCGGCGTGTTGACCTGCTGCAGGACGTTGCCGCTGTCCAGGTCGACCTTGCGCACGCTGGACTGGCCCAGCTCGCCGGTGCTCTCGTAGAGATGCCCGTCCAGATAGAACAGGCCTTCGGTGAAGGCAGCGGTGTCGTGCGGATAGGTCCTGACGACCGTGTAACCCTGGGTGGGAATTGCCTCGCCGCAATGGGCGAGGGTGGGCAGCAGCAGTGCGCTGACGAGCAGGCTGTAGACGGTGCGTGGCATGCGGTAATCATCCCATGGCGCGGCTGCAGGCGGCAGCTCTGCTGCCTGCCGAGGCTAGCTAAGAACTCGCTGAACAAACGCATTCGCCGCACTGAAATCTTGTCGCGGCTGCCACATCGGCGCTGCTAGTCTCGCGCCACGTCCACCACTGGCACTGCTCACATGATCAAGTCACTTTCGCTCATCGCGCTGCTCGGCGCCGCCACGCTGGCTCCGCAGGCGCAGGCCGCCGGCAACATCGATTGCCAGCTGTCGTTCAACTTGTCCGGTTGGTCGGTGTTCTACAAGACCGCCAGCGGTACCGGCACCATCAAGTGCGATAACGGTGCGGTCATTCCGGTCAAGATCTCCAGCAAAGGCGGTGGCCTGACCGTCGGTAAGTCCAAGATCGTCGGCGGCCGCGGCACCTTCAGCGGTGCCTATAGCCTCAACGACCTGTTCGGCACCTATGCCGCTGCCGAAGCGCATGCGGGCGTCGTGAAGTCCAGCACCGCGCAGGTGGTCACCAAGGGCGATATCTCGCTCGCGCTGGCAGGTACGGGCGAGGGTGTGGACCTGGGTGTCAACGTCGGTAATTTCGTGATCGAGCGTCGCAAGTAAGAGTGGTGACAAACCGAGCGAGCAGGCCCGGGTGGGCGTGCACGGCACCTCCAGAACCGGCGAGCACAAGTGATTCGTGTCGATCTCCGGCACGAGGCGCGCCCACTCGACGGCTGCGCAGGCGTCCTGCCGGTCTACGTCGCAGCATCCGGGTTGCGCACAACCAATCGGTGCGGCCCTTGCATCGCGATGACGTGTAAGGGAGTGCCTTCGTTAAACGACTGCACGCGCGGATGCGCCGCAACTTCCCGGTCTTAAGTGGATGACCGATGCCGTCCGCCATAGAAAACGGCCCTTTGCAGGGTCGTTTTCTATTGTGCGGAGCAGTTGACGCTCAACGACCGCGATTGCCGCCGCCAGGAGGGCGACGATTACCGCCGCCCGGCGGACGGCCGCCCGGGCCACGCGGTGCGCCACCTGGGCCGCCGGGACCGCGGGCGCCACCACCTGGACCGCCGGGGCCGCGGTTGGCGGATGCCGGGCCGCGATTGCCACCCGGTCCCGGACGCCCACCACTCGGGCGGCCAGCAGGGCGTGCCGCACCATACGGATTGAAACCCGGGTTGGCGTGATCGGAAGGGAAGCTCGGTGCGTTGCCCGGGTGCCCATACGGGTGCTTGCGCTGCCCCTGGCCTTGCGACTGCCCCTGTCCGCCGCCAGCGCCGCGCCCCGGACCACCCGAGCGGGCGCCAACTGGACCGCCGGTACCCGGACGCGCGCCGCCTGGTCCTTTCTTCGCATACGGGCGTGCCTGACCAGTGCCCGGGCCGCTCGGGCCGGCATTGCGGTGACCACTTGGGCCGGTGCTCACGCCATCGGGCACATACCAGCTGCGGAACGCGGCCGGATTGCCGTCCGGCAACGCGCCGCGGTCGCCCTTGGCCGGGCCGCGCTGCTTGAACGGGCGCTGCTGCGATTGCCGAGCGGCCGCTTCGCCGCTGACCGTCAGGCCACCCTTGAAGCCGCCCGGCTTGCCGCGACCGCCGCGGCCGCGATCTTCGCGCAGATTGTCGAAACGGCGCAGCTCGCGGCCTTCATCGGCACCGGAAGTCTGGCCGTTGACGTAGGCATTGCTGCGGCCATCGCGCGAGACGTGCACGGTGGACTTGGCGGCGCGGCGCTGGCCGATCACCGGCTGCAGCGTCAGTGCCGACGGCGCGCCTTCTTCCAGTTTCAGTTCGGCGCGCAAGGCGTCTACCTTGTCCTGCGCCACTTCCACCGAGTGCCCACGCAGCAGTTCGCGCGGCAGCGAAATCTTGCCGTAGCGGCTGCGCTTGAGGCGGCTGACCTGGCAACCCTGCGATTCCCACAGACGGCGCACTTCGCGGTTGCGGCCTTCCTTGACGACCACACGAAACCAGTCGTGCGAATCGGTGCCGCCGATGCGTTCGATTTCGTCGAACTTGGCGCCGCCGTCTTCCAGCAGCACACCGCGCGACAGGCGCTCGATGATGGCATCGGAGACTTTTTCTTCGCCTTCCGGTGCGCGCACGCGCACCACATATTCGCGCTCGACCTCGTAGGAGGGGTGCATCATCGCGTTGGCCAGCTCGCCGTCGGTGGTGAGCAGCAGCAGGCCGGTGGTGTTGATGTCCAGGCGGCCAATGGCGATCCAGCGCGAGCCCTTCAGGACCGGCAGCGACTCGAACACGGTCGGGCGGCCTTCGGGATCTTCGCGCGTGGTCACTTCGCCTTCGGGCTTGTTGTAGATCAGCACGCGCGAGGGCTCGGTCAGCGCGCTGGCCACGAAGCTGCGGCCGTCCAACTCGATCTTGTCGCCGCTGCGCACCGACATGCCGGTCTGCGCAACGGCGCCATTGACCTTGATCAGGCCGTCGGCGATGCGCTGTTCCAACGCGCGGCGCGAACCCAGGCCGGCCTGGGCCAGCACCTTGTGCAGGCGCTCTTCCAGCTTGGGCGCTTCGGGCGCGCTGTCGCGCTTGAGGGAAAGCTTGTTCAACGACAGCTTGCGGGGGGTGTCACTCATGTGTCTGGCTCCGGCCGCCGCGTTGCGGGTCGGCCTCTGGGTCGGAATCGGCTTCGTCAACAGCCACGGTCGTCGTCGCGACGGCGTTGTCTTCGTCTTCGTTCACTGCATCCGCGCGCGTTCCCGGCGCGGTGTCGGGGTCGCCCTCACGGGCGTCGTCTGGGTCCTGCGTGTTCTTCTCGTGCACCGAGCCATGTTCGGGGTGTTGCGGTGTCTGGTCGTTTACTGCGTCGGTCGCGTGCGTATCGATTGCTTGGTCGAGATCGGGGTCTTGCTGGTCGAATCCGGCATCGCCGACCGATTCCTGCGCATGCTGGTCGGCATCGGCATCGGCATCGGCATCGGCATCGTTGTCGGTTTCACTTTCAGGATCGCGTTCGGCGCTGGTCTGGCGGTCGCTCGGCGCATCGGTGTTGCGGGACGGAGTCGCCGAGGTGTCGGCCTCGTCCGCATCCGTGGCATCTTGCCAACCGCCGGTGCCGCCGATGCTGTCGTCGGGCTCGGCGCCAGCGTCGGTTTCTGCTTCCGCGTCCGCATTACCAGCAGCATCAGCCGCTGCATCCGAATCGCCGCCTTCAGCGTCACCGGCATCCGCCCGATCCTGCGCCGCGTCCATCGCTGCCGAGGCCGGCACTGCGCCATCCAATTGCCCGTCGCGGTCCAGCGGCAGCTGCGGTTCCAGCTCGGCGATGTCCTTCAACTCAGACAATGGCGGCAGCTCGTCCAATCGCTTGAGGCCGAAGTAATCCAGAAAGCCCTTGGTGGTGCCGAACAGGGCCGGCTTGCCGGGCACGTCGCGGTGGCCCACCACGCGGATCCATTCGCGCTCTTCCAGCGCCTGGATGATGTTGCTGCTCACTGCCACGCCGCGCACCTGCTCGATCTCGCCGCGGGTGATCGGCTGGCGGTAGGCGATCAGCGCCAGGGTCTCCAGCGTGGCGCGGGTGTACTTGGTGCGGCGCTCGGTCCACAGCCGGGCAACCCAGCCATGCACGTCGGCCTTGACCTGGAAGCGGAAGCCGGAGGCCACCTCGACCAGTTCCACGCCACGGTCGGCACAGGCCTCGCGCAGCAGTTCCAGTGCGCGCTCCACGCTGCCGGGCGGCGCCGGCTCGTCTTCCGGAAACAGCCCCAGCAGCTGCGCCAGCGTCAGCGGCTGGCTGCTGGCCAGCAGGGCGGCTTCGATAATGCGGGTGATCAGCGCTTGATCCATTCGATGATCGGCTTCAGATAGGTTCGTTGGCGGCATCGCTGTCGTCGAATTCGCTGGAGAATTGCAACGGCGCATTGGTATTGCCCAACGCCAGCGACTTCACGTAGATCGGCGCCAGCGGCGCTTCCTGCACGATGTCCAGCAACTGCTCCTTGGCCAGTTCGAGCAACGCCAGGAAGGTGACCAGTACGCCGAGCTTGCCTTCTTCGGCAGTGAACAGCGATTCGAAACGGTAGAACTTGCCATCGTCCAGGCGGCTCAGCACATCGCCCATGCGCTGGCGCACACTCAGCGCCTCGCGCTTGATCGCATGGCCGGTAAACAGCTCGGCGCGTTTGAGCACGTCGTACAGCGCCATCAGCATTTCTTTCAATTCCACCGGCGGCGGCAGCTTGACCGCTGCGCGCTCGGGCAGATGCGCCTGCACCGGCGCGCTGTCGCGGCCCATGCGGGGCAGGGTGTCCAGATCCTCGGCGGCCTGCTTGAAGCGTTCGTATTCCTGAAGACGGCGGACCAATTCGGCGCGCGGATCTTCTTCTTCGCCATCCTGGCTGGGAGGGCGCGGCAACAGCATGCGCGATTTGATCTCGGCCAGGATCGCCGCCATCACCAGATATTCGGCTGCCAGTTCGAAGCGCAGCTCCTGCATGACATTGATGTAGTCCACATATTGCCGGGTGATCTCGGCGACGGGGATGTCCAGGATGTCCAGATTCTGGCGGCGGATCAGGTACAGCAGCAGGTCCAGCGGGCCTTCGAAGGCATCCAGGATGACTTCCAGCGCATCCGGCGGGATATACAGATCCTGCGGGATCTGCAGGACCGGTTGCCCATGCACTACCGCCAGCGGCATTTCCTGCTGCTGTGGCGGCGCACTCGTGGCTGGCGGAGTCGCGGCGTGCGCGAGTTCGGAATTCATCAGGTCGACATCGGTCTTACGGTCGCCGGCGGAGGTCTGAGCCGCGCCTGCAGGGCTTTGCCTTGAGTTATTGCGATCAATGTCATGCCTGTGCCGGCACGATCCCACAAATCTACATACGCCAATCCACATGCAAGCAGGCGCCGTGTGGCATGCGGCGACGGAACAGCGAGGAGGTCGTCTACGCGGGCCGGCGGTGGGCAGCGAATCGGTCGTCGGGAAGAGCGTTGAGCCTGGGCCGACGGGCCGCTGCGTCCGGTTGCGTGTGCAGTGGTGCCAAGGGTAATGCGTGCGCGGGGGCGGTGTCCAGCGCCGACGCGGCTAGAATCAGCGCGGTGATCTTCCAGTCTTAGGCGAGGTGGCGTGTGTGGTACGTAATCGAGGGGTATGACCGGCCGGACGCATTGGCGGCACGGCAGCAGGCGCGGCCGGCGCATCTGGCGCGTCTGCAGGAACTTGCGGCCGCCGGGCGATTGCTGGTGGCGGGCCCGTGCCCGGCCATCGACGCCGAAGATCCGGGTCCGGCCGGTTTCAGCGGCAGCGTCGTAATTGCCGAGTTCGACGCTCTGGACGAGGCGCGCGCCTGGGCAGATGCCGACCCCTATGTGGAAGCGGGTGTGTACACGCGCACCGAGGTCCGGCCGTTCCGCCGGGTATTGCCATGAGCCGGGTCGAACAGATCCGCGCAGCGTTGCAGGCGGCACTGGCGCCCACCGAACTGGATGTCGTCGACGACAGTGCGCGGCATGCAGGCCACGCCGGTGCGCGCGACGGGCGCGGGCACTTCAATGTGCGCGTGGTCAGCGCCGCATTTGTCGGCAAGCCGCCACTGGCACGGCACCGAGCGGTGTATGCCGCGGTGGGCGAGATGATGCAGACCGATATTCATGCCTTGTCGATCGAGGCCCTCGCGCCGGGCGAGGTGGGCTGAACGTTGTAGAGCAGGGGATACGGTCGTACCCGAATGCGCGCAGTGTCAGAGGCGCGGGCAACAACGGCAATCGCCTTCACGCCAGCTGAGGTCAGGGCGCGGCCGGCGAGGCCGTGGCAGTGCCGGCGATAGGTGCCGGTCGTGCGACTCCTGGCGAGGCCGGATCGATTCGTTGTTAAGCGTGACCTGCATCGTGCTTGGCTTGTGGACGCATGGGAACATATTTGTTGCGTCGCAGCACATTGCTTCACGCGCTCCTCACCTGCAGCTAGTTGATCTGTAAGCGTTTTCACGCGTGTGAAGATAGGGGTTTACGCCTCTGTATGAAAACGCTTACAGTCCGCGCCAGTTTTGGGAAGTCGGTAGCGGAGGGCGACACGAATGGCCAAGGGTGCGGTCACCATCAAAGATGTCGCTCGGGAAGCGCAGGTCTCCGTCGCAACGGTGTCGCGTGCGCTCAACGGGCACGACAATGTTGCCGGGCCGGTGCGCCAGCAAGTGCTGGAAGTGGCCGAGCGGCTGCGCTACAGCCCGCATGCGGCCGCGCGTAGCCTGAGCAGCCGGCGCTCGCAGACGCTGGGCGTGGTGCTGCCGGACTTGTATGGCGAATTCTTCTCCGAATTGATTCGCGGCATCGACGGCGCGGCGCGTGTGGCGGGCCAGCACCTGCTGGTGTCCAGCTATCACGGCGACCCGGAAGCCCAGGGCAGGGCGCTGCGCTCGATGCGCGGACGCGTCGATGGTTTGCTGGTGCTCTCGCCCTACGCCGAGCAGCCGGGGTTCCTCACCGATAACCTGCCGCAGTCGCTGCCAACGGTGTTGATCAATGCGCACCTGCCCGGTGCCGACTATCCGGTGCTGAGCATCGACGACCACGCCGGTGCCATGGCCATGACCGAGCACCTACTGCGTGCCGGGCACCGTCGCATCGCCTTCATCGGTGGCCCGGCGCTGAACTTCGACGCGCGCGAACGCCTGCGCGGCTTCCGCGATGCGCTTGCCGCGTTCGGTGCGCAGGCGCAGGGCGTGGAGTATCCGGGCGACTTCGACGAAGCCTCCGGCCACCGCGCCGGACTGGCGATGCTGGCGGCCGGCGCGTTGCCGGATGCGGTCTTCGCCGCCAACGACATGACTGCGCTGGGCTGCCTGTACGCGTTCGCCCAGGCCGATATGTCGGTGCCGGGCGACGTGGCGCTGGCGGGTTTCGACGACATTCCGCTGGCCCGTTTTGTCCACCCCGCGCTGACCACCATGCGCGTGAGCATCGCCCGGCTGGGCGAGCAGGCCATGACCCGACTGATGCGCCTGGTCGAAACGCCCGACCGCGACGACGGCATCCGCCAACTGCTCACGCCCGAGCTGGTGATCCGCGCCTCCTGCGGTGCCGGCGAACCGGCTCACTGACCTTTCCGGCCACGCGTCTCTGGGCCGCCGACCCTTTCGCGGGCGTTCTGTCCGCTCCCGCTGCCCCCGCAGCGGCTGTTCCTGCACCACTGCACTGCCACAACAACAATCTGTACCGATCCCTGGAGGGACGACCATGCGCCACCACCACCCCCATTCCGCCCGTCCGGCGCGCAAGCTGCTCAGCTGCGCGCTTGCCAGCTGCCTGCTGCTCGGCGCCGCACCGGCTTTCGCACAAAGCACCGCTGCGACCATCCGCGGGCAGGTCACCGTCGATGCCGCACCTGCCGCCCAGGCGCAGGTCACCGCCACCAATCTGGCCACCGGCCTGACCCGCACCGTGCAGGTCAGCAACGGCGGTTATTCGGTGGGCGGCCTGCCGCCGGGTTCGTACCGCATCGATGTCGCCGCCAATGGCCAGACCAGTTCGCAGAACGTCACCGTGCAGGTCGGCCAGACGGCGACCTTGAACCTGGGCGTCGGTGGCGAACCCGCCACGGCCGCGGGTGGTAACGCCACCACGCTGGATGCGGTGCAGGTGAAGGCGCCGCCAGTGCTGGTGGAGACGCGCACCTCCGAAAACGCCACCTATATTTCCAACGTGCAGATCCAGAACCTGCCGCGCGCCACGCGCAACTTCCTGGAGCTGGCCGACACCGTGCCCAACGTGCAGTTCACCCGTGAGGCCAACGGCACCACCAAGGTGCGCACCGGCGCGACCTCGGCCGAAGGCACCAATGTCTACATCGACGGTGTCAGCCAGAAGAACTACGTGCTCACCGGTGGCGTGAGCGGCCAGGATTCCAGCCGCGGCAACCCGTTCCCGCAGTCGGCGATCGGCGAGTACAAGGTCATCACCTCCAACTACAAGGCCGAGTTCGACCAGGTCAGCGGCGCGGCCATCGTCGCCTCGTCCAAGTCCGGCACCAACGATTTCCACGGCAGCTTCTTCTGGGACACCAGCAACGACAGCTGGCGCGAAGAAAGCCCGCTGGAGAAGAAGGCCGGCGTGCGCGACGACTTCGAAGAAACCCAGTACGGCGCCACCTTCAGCGGCCCGATCCTCAAGGACAAGGCGCACTTCTTCATCGCCTATGAAGCCAAGGAGTACACCACCCCCAACGTGGTGATCCCCGGCTCGATCTATTCGGACCGCGTCGACCAGTTGCCTGCACAGCTGCAGCCGTTGGTGGTGACCTCCAGCACGCCGTTCAAGGAAGACCTGTACTTCGGCAAGATCGACTGGACCATCGGCGAGAACAACCTGTTCGAGCTGACCGGCAAGTACCGCAAGGAAGACGAGCTCAACGACGTCGGCCGCACCTCGACCTACGAGCACGGCAGCATCAACGGTCAGGAAGAAAAGCGCGCCAACCTGCGCTGGCAGTACAGCGGCGCCAACTTCCTCAACGAGGCCAACCTGAGCTACGAAAGCGCGTTCTGGAACCAGGCGCCGATCAACAACGGCAACGGCTACATCCTCAGCTACGCGCCGGTGCGCGGCAACGAGACCGACATCCTGGCGGCGGGCGCCGGCAGCAGCTTCCAGCGCAAGGGGCAGAAGGGCTGGACCTTCCAGGACGACCTGACCTTGAACAGCCTGGAATGGCATGGCGCGCACACCGTCAAGATGGGCGTGAAGTTCAAGAGCATCGACCTGGATTCGACCCAGTTCAACCCGGCCAACCCGCAGTACTACTACAACATCCTCACCGACGTGCAAACGCCGTACCGCGTGCGCTTCGGTGCGCCGCTGGTGGAAGGTGGCGGCTCGGTGGTGTCCAAGAACAAGCAGTACGGCATCTACCTGCAGGACGACTGGGAAGTCAACGAGCACTGGACCTTGAACCTGGGGGTGCGCTACGACTACGAGCAAACCCCGGCGTTCCTGGATTTCGTGACCCCCTCGGATGTCGCCAGCGCGCTGCAGAACTGGCCCAATCTGCGCAACGCCAACTACAACATCAACGACTTCATCAGCACCGGCAACAACCGCAAGGCGTTCAACAATGCCTGGCAGCCGCGTCTGGGCGCCTCCTACGACCTGTTCGGCGATCAGGCCCACGTGATCTATGGTGGTGCCGGCCGTGCGTACGACCGCAACATCTTCGATTACCTGGCACTGGAGCAGCTCAACAACTCCTTCAAGTCGTATAGCTACTACTTCACCAGCGCCAACAACCCCACTTGCCTGGGCGACCCGTGCACGGCCTGGAATCCGGCGTACAACAGTCAGGATGGCTTGAACACACTCACGGCCAACAGCACCGGCGGTGGCGGACGTGAGGTCTACCTGATCGACAACAACCTCAAGACCCCGTACTCCGACCAATTCAGCATCGGCATGCGCAACATGGTGCCGTTGTGGGGCCAGGACTGGTTCACCGATGTCACCCTGAGCCGCATCGAAAGCCACGACGGTTTCGCTTTCGTACGCGGCAACCGCCTGCCGGACGGTTCGTTCTTCCAGCCGGGCACCACCTCCGGCGTGCCGACCGACGGCCCGAACGGCTATAGCGCCATCGTGCTGGGCACCAATGGCGTGGAAACCCGCAACAACCAGCTGGCCTTGCAGGTGGAAAAGCCCTTCGACGAAGAGTCCGGCTGGGGCCTGACCGTGGCCTACACCTATTCCGATGCGAAGGAGAACCGTCAGTTCGGCGAGCACTATGCGCTGGACCGCGAACGCATCCAGGACTATGGCTGGCGTGAGGCCGGCGGCATCCCGAAGAACCGCCTGGTGGTCACCGGCATCTACGAGCTGCCGTATGAAATCAAGCTGTCCGGCAAGCTGTCGCTGGCCAGCCAGACCGCGCGCTATGGCCAGAATTGCCTGGCCGGCAACGACCAGTGCCAGATCATCCAGTTCAAGCCGGATGGCACGCTGGGCTACAAAGAATTCAGCATTGCCGCCAATAAAGAGTGGGACACCGGCGGTGGTGTCAAATTCAATGTGCGTGCGGATATCCTCAACATGTTCAACTGGGTTAATTACGCCACCTTCAACGGCGATACCGGAACATTGCAGGACTTGAACACGGCTTACGGCACACCGACCGGTGTGCTGGCGTCGCCGATGCGCACCTTCCGTCTGGCTTTCGGCCTGAACTGGTGAGGTGCTCGACCGCCCTGGCCGCAACGCCAGGGCGGCCGAACTCGGCGCCTGGATAGGGTAGGTTGGCGTGTCAGATGTAATCGATTACACACGTGGGGGGCGGATGGACAGGGGCAACACGTCGCGATGGTTGACGATTCCACTCTTGCTGGGCGCGCTGGTCGTGGCGTCGTGCAAGCAAGCCGAGGAACCCAAGGTGGCCGAAAAGAAGGCACCGGTGAAAGTCATCCTGGTTGAGGCGCAACTGCCGCCCAAACCGGTCAAGCCGCCGCTGCCGCCGTTGTTTTCGGACATCGAACGCCGCACTTTCCAGTTTTTCTGGGACACCACCAACGAGGTCAACGGCCTGTCGCCGGACCGGTTTCCGTCGCGCCCGTTCGCCAGCATTGCGTCGGTCGGATTCGCGCTGACCGCCTATCCGATCGGCATCGAAAACGGGTGGGTCAGTCGCAATCAGGCGATCGACCGCACCCTGACCACGCTGAAATTCTTCCGCGACGCGCCGATGGGGCCGCAGAAGACCGGCCGGGCCGGCTACAAGGGCTTCTACTATCATTTTCTGGACATGCAGCAGGGCAACCGCTACGACAGCTGGGTCGAGCTGTCGAGCGTGGACACCGCACTGCTGATGATGGGCGTGTTGTTCACCCAGTCGTATTACGACGGCGAGGACCCGCGCGAAAAGGAGATCCGCCAGATCGCCGACACGCTGTACAAGCGCGTGGACTGGCGCTGGCTGCAACAGCGCGCGCCGCTGATCTCGATGGGCTGGTTCCCCGAAAGCGGCTTCATCAACCACGACTGGATGGGCTACAACGAGGCGATGATGCTGTACATCCTCGCCCTGGGCTCGCCGACGCATGGGGTCGATCCGGACGCATGGACCAGTTGGACCCGCACCTACAACAACGACTGGGGCGTGTACCAGGGCCAGGAATACCTGTCGTTCGGCCCGCTGTTCGGCCACCAATACAGCCATGTCTGGATCGATTTCCGCGATATCCAGGACCAGTACATGCGCGAACGCGGCATCGACTACTTCCTCAACAGCCGCCGCGCCACCTTGGCGCAGCGCGACTACGCCATCGATAACCCGATGAAGTGGAAGGACTACGGCGAGAATGTCTGGGGCCTCACCGCCAGCGATGGCCCGCAGAACACCAGCCAGGAATACCGCGGCGAGCAGCGTCAATTCCGCCATTACTCTTCGCGCGGCGCCGGCCTGCGCGAGAATTTCGACGACGGCACCATCGTGCCCTCGGCGGCGATTTCTTCGATCGTGTTCGCTCCGGAAGTGGTGATCCCGGCCACCGAAGAAATGCACAAGCGCTATGGCGATTTCCTGTATTCCAGCTATGGCTTCCTGGATTCGTTCAATCCCAGCTTCAACTACGACATCCCGCTCAAGACCGGGCGCATGGTGCCGGATCGCGGCTGGGTGGCCAGCGACTACATCGCCATCGACCAGGGCCCGATCCTGGCGATGATCGCCAACTACCAGAACGAATTCGTCTGGAACGTGATGAAGAAGAACCCCTACATCCGTGCGGGTCTGGAACGCGCCGGCTTTACCGGCGGCTGGCTCACTCCGGAGGGCGAGCCGCAGCCGGCGCCGCAGAAGGACGAGCAGAAAGCCGCCGCGCGCGCGCTGGGCATGGCCGAATCGCGTGCCGCCGCCGCCCAGGCCCAGCAAGACCCCTCGCAACGCCAAAAACCCGAGTAATCCGTGCGCCTTTTGAAACTGTTGATGTTGGCCGTCGCCTTGTGTGCAGGTGCGACGGGATGCGAACGCTCCGATCCGGGCAAGACCACGGTGCGGTTCTGGGCGATGGGCAAGGAGGCCGAAGTGGTCGCCGAGCTGGTGGCCGATTTCGAAAAGCAGAACCCCACCATCCATGTGGATGTGCAGAACATCCCAATGACCGCGGCGCACGAAAAACTGCTGACCGCCTTTGCCGCCGACGGCCTGCCGGACGTGTGTCAGCTCGGCAACACCTGGCTGCCGGAATTTGCGCTGCTGGATACGCTGGAGCCGATGCAGCCGTACGTGGCGCGCTCCAAGATCGTCGACCCGGCCGATTATTTCCCTGGCGTGTGGGACACCAATCTGGTCGACGGCACGCTGTACGGCGTGCCGTGGTATGTGGACACGCGGTTGCTGTTCTATCGCAAGGACCTGCTGCGCGAGGCCGGCTACAGCCAGATGCCCAAGACCTGGGCCGAGATGGAACAGGTGATGGCCGCAATCAAGCGCAAGGTCGGCCCCGACCGCTACGCCATCCTGATGCCGCTCAACGAATTCGAGCAGCAATTGTCGTTCGCGCTGCAGCAGGACGACCGCCTGCTGCGCGACCATGACAACTACGGCAATTTCCGTGGCGCCGGTTTCCGCAAGGCGCTGGGCTTCTACGACAACATGTATCAGCAGGGCTGGGCGCCCAAGGTCTCAGAGACCCAGGTCTCCAATGTCTGGTACGAATTCTTCAACGGCTATTACGCGTTCTATCTGTCCGGCCCGTGGAACGTGCGCGAGTTCAAGCTGCGCCAGCCGCCGGGCATGGAAGGCAACTGGGGCACGGCGCCATTGCCGGGGCCCAATGGCCTGGGTGCCGGCATTGCCGGCGGTTCCAGCCTGGTGATCTTCAAGTCCTCGCAACACAAGGACGCCAGCTGGAAGCTGATCGAATATCTGTCGCAGCCGCAGGTGCAGGCGCGTTTCCACGCCATCATCGGCGACCTGCCGCCGCGTCGCAGTACCTGGAAGCTGCCCTCGCTGGCCAACGACGCACTGGCGCATGCCTTCGGCGACCAGCTGGAGCGGGTCAAGGCCACGCCCAAGGTGCTGGAGTGGGAGCGCATCGTGCAGGAAATGCGTCTGGTGACCGAGCGCGTGGTGCGCGGCGGGCAGTCGCACGACGCCGCCGTGCAGGAACTGGATCAACGCGTGGACGAAATTCTGGCCAAGCGCCGCTGGATCTTCGAGCAGGAGGGCGGGCATGTCGGCCCGGCCGGTGACACGGCTCAGCCGGTAGTGAGGCCAGCTGCTGCAGACACCACCGCGCCAGCCGCCGCAGCGGACCAGGGAGCGGCACGATGATGAAGCGTCATTCCGTCGCCGGCTGGGTGTTCGCCGCGCCGTCGATCATGGTGCTGGGCATGTTCTTTGGCGTGCCGGTGTTCGCCGCGCTGGTGCTCAGCGTGACCGACTTCGACCTGTATGCATTGGCCGACAGCAGCCATCTGCGCTTTGTCGGCCTGGGCAACTACATCGACCTGCTGCAGACGCCGCTGTTCTGGAAGTCGCTGTGGAACACCACATATTTCGTGCTGCTGGGCGTGCCGATGTCGATCGGCGTGTCGCTGGGCGCGGCGCTGTTGCTCAACGCCAAGGCCTCGCGCTTCAAGGCGTTGTTCCGTACCGCCTTGTTCGCGCCGGTGGTGACCACGTTGGTGGCGGTGGCGGTGATCTGGCGCTACCTGTTCCACATCAAGTACGGCCTGGTGAACTTCGGCCTGGCCCAGTTGGGGATCGCCCCAATCGACTGGCTGGGCGACCCGCGTTGGGCGATGCCCACCATCATGCTGTTCGCGGTGTGGAAGAACTTCGGCTACAACATGGTGATCTTCCTGGCCGGGCTGCAGGCGATCCCGCAGGACTTGTACGAAGCTGCGCGCATCGATGGCGCTTCACGCTGGAAGCAGTTCCTGCACATCACCGTGCCGATGCTCGGCCCGGTGCTGATGGTGGTCGGCGTGATCACCATTTCCGGCTACTTCCAGCTGTTCGCCGAACCCTACGTGATGACCCGCGGCGACCCGCTGCAAAGCACCGTCAGCGTGCTGTATTTCATGTTCGAAGAAGGCTTCAAGTGGTGGAACCTCGGCCGCGCCTCGGCGGTGGCGTTCCTGTTGTTCCTCATCATTCTGGCGGTGACCACCGTGATGCTGCGCTTTGGCCGCAAGAAGGACCTGATATGAGCCGTGAAGTTGGCCAATCGCGCTGGAATGCCGTGCTGATCAACGGCGGCCTGCTGGTGCTGGCGGTGATCAGCCTGGCGCCGCTGCTGTGGATGCTGTCGGTCTCCTTCATGCCCACTGGCGAGGCCAGCCGGTTTCCGCCGCCGATGCTGCCCTCGGCGTTCACCACGGCCAACTATCACGAGCTGTTCGCGCGCACCGGCATGGCGCGCAACTTCGCCAACAGCCTGTTGGTGTCCGGGCTGATCACGCTCGGGTCGTTGCTGGTCAACACCATGGCCGGTTATGCGTTCGCCAAGCTGCAGTTCGTCGGCCGCGAGCGCATCTTCAAGATCCTGATGGCGGCGTTGGTGATCCCGGCGCAGGTGGCGATGCTGCCGCTGTTCCTGCTGATGAAGCAGCTGCATCTGGTCAACAACATCGGCGGGGTGGTGGTGCCGGCGTTGGCCACGGTATTCGGTATCTTCCTGGTGCGTCAGTACGCGCGCAGCATTCCGGACGAATTGATCGAGGCTGCGCGCATCGACGGCGCCAGCGAGATGCGCATCTTCTTCCAGATCGTGTTGCCGATGCTCAAACCGGTGCTGGTCACCTTGACCATCTTCACTTTCATGGGCTCGTGGAACGATTTCATGTGGCCGCTGATCGTGCTGACCGACCAGGAGCACTACACCTTGCCGGTGGCGCTGGCTGCGCTGTCGCGCGAGCACATCATGGACGTGGAATTGATGATGGCCGGTGCAGTGGTGACTGTGATTCCGGTGCTGCTATTGTTCCTGGCGCTGCAGCGTTACTACATCCAAGGTCTTCTGCTGGGGAGTGTGAAGGGGTGAAACCAGTGTTCCTGCGACTGTGTGCCATGGCCGCTTTCGTTACGTCTGCGGGCGCGGCGCAGGCGCAGGAGCGCGTGCTCGACGGCTTCAACGACATCGGTGCCTGGCGCCTGGTGGTGTCCAACCAGGTCAGCGGCTCGCTGCGGCCGGTAGCCACCACCTCCGGTGGGCATGCCTTGTGTCTGGATTACAACTTCAACGGCGTCTCCGGCTATGTCGGCATTCGCCGCAATCTGCCCATCGAGTACCCGGACAATTACCGGCTCGGGTTTGCGTTGCGCGGCGAATCGCCGTCCAACGATCTGCAGCTCAAGCTGATCGATGCCAGCGGCGACAACGTGTGGTGGGTCAACCGCCCCGGCTTTGCTTTCCCCAAGAACTGGACCACGGTCAGCTACCGTAAGCGCAATATCGAAAAAGCCTGGGGCCCAGGTCAGGACAAGCAGCTGCGCAGCAGCGCCGATGTGGAGTTCACCATCTACAACAAGGTCGGCGGCAAGGGCACGGTGTGCTTGGACCGGCTCACGCTCACGCCGCTGCCACCTGAAGACACCTCGCCGCTCCAGGCTAAGGCCATCACCGACACCGCGCCTGCGCTGGAACAGCGCCTGGCCGATGGCAAGCCGGACACGTTCTGGCTCAGCGGCGCGGTCAAGCAACAGACGGTCACGCTGGATCTGGGCAAGGTGCGCGAGTTCGGCGGTGCGGTGGTGCAGTGGGTTCCGGGACTGCAGGCCTCGCAATATGTGGTGCGTTCGTCCAGCGACGGACGGAGCTGGCGCGACCTGCGTACCGTCACTGCCGGCGCGGGCGGCACCGATTGGCTGGCGCTTCCCGATACCGAGGCACGCTACCTGCGTTTCGATCTCAAGGACGGCCCCAACTGGCGCTATGGCATCAAGGAAGTGCAGTTGCAGCCGCTGGCATTCGCCGCAACGCCCAACGACTTCGTCAAGTCGCTGGCCGCGCAGCTACCGCGCGGGAGTTATCCGCGCGGCTTCTCCGGCGAGCAGCCGTACTGGACCATCCTGGGCCTGGATGGCGGCACCGAACAGGGCCTCATTGGCGAAGACGGTGCGGTGGAAGTCGGCAAGGGCGGTTTCAGCATCGAGCCGTTCGTAGTGACCGGCGGCAAGGTGTTGCACTGGTCCGATGTCAGCAGCGAGCAAAGCCTGCAGGACGATTACCTGCCGATTCCCAGCGTCGATTGGCACCACGACCTGATGAATCTGCGTGTCACTGCCTTCGTGCAGGGCACCCCCGATCAGGCGCAACTGGTCGCGCGTTACCAACTGCACAACACCGGCAAGGACGCGCGCGAGTTCACCTTGGCGTTGGCCGTGCGTCCGTTTCAGGTCAACCCGCCGGCACAGTTTCTCAACACCCTGGGTGGCATCAGCCGCATCGAGCAACTCGCGGTGGATGGTGGCCAGGTCAGCGTCAACGGCAAGCCGCGGGTGTTCGCTGCACAGCGGCCGGATGCCGGCTTTGCGAGCGCCTTCGACAGCGGCATGGACGTCAGCCATCTCACTGCGGCCACGCCGCCGACAGTCACCCAGGTGAAGGACGAAACCGGGCTGGCGTCGGGCGTGCTGTTGTATCGCTGGAAGTTGGAGCCTGGCCAACGCCGTGAAGTGGCCTTGGTCATTCCGCAAACCGGCGCCGCGCAGCTGCCGGCGGGCTTCGATGCCGACACCGCGCAGCAGCGGGTGGCGCAGCAGTGGCGCAGCAAGCTCGATCGCGTGCGCATCAGTGTGCCGGCCGAAGGCAAGCCGGTGGTCGATACCTTGCGCACCGCGCTGGCGCACATGCTGATCTCGCGCATCGGCCCGCGCCTGCAGCCGGGCACGCGCTCGTATTCGCGTAGCTGGATCCGCGACGGCGCGATGATTTCCGAAGGGCTGTTGCGGCTGGGTCGCGAAGACGTGGTGCGCGACTATGTGGACTGGTTTGCGCCGTATCAGTTCGCCGACGGCATGGTGCCGTGCTGCGTGGACGACCGCGGCAGCGACCCGGTGCCGGAGAACGACAGCCACGGTGAGCTGATCTACAACATCGCCGAGTACTACCGCTATACCGGCGACAAGGCCTTCCTGGAAAAGATGTGGCCGCATGTCACCGGTGCCTATGACTACATGGAAACGCTGCGCGCCAGCGAGCGCACCGAAGAAAACTTCATGCGTAACCCGGCCTTCTACGGAATGATGCCGGTGTCGATCAGTCACGAAGGCTATTCGGCCAAGCCGGTGCATTCGTATTGGGACAACTTCTGGGCACTGCGCGGCTACAAGGACGCGGCGATGCTGGCCGGTGCGCTGGACAAGCCAGAGGAGGTGGCCCGCTTCAGCACCGCACGCGATGAATTCAGCGGCGATCTGATCGCATCGTTGGGTGCGGCGGTGCGTCAGCACAACCTCGACTTCCTGCCGGGTTCGGCGGAACTGGGCGACTTCGATGCGACCTCGACCACCATTGCGTTGACGCCAGGCGGCGAGCAGCAACGCCTGCCGCAGGATCTGCTGACCAAGACCTTCGAGCGTTACTGGAAGGAATTCTCCGACCGCCGCGACGGCAAGCGCGAATGGAAGGACTACACGCCCTACGAGTGGCGCAACGTGGCCGCATTCGTGCGCCTGGGCTGGCGCGACCGCGCCTGGGACGCGACCGCGTTCTTCTTCAAGGACCGCGCGCCACAACCCTGGAACCAATGGGCCGAAGTGGTCTCGCGCACGCCGCGCACACCGTTCTTCGTCGGCGATCTGCCGCATGCCTGGGTCGCCTCGGACTTCGTACGCTCGGTGCTGGACATGTTCGCCTACGGCCGCGAATCCGATGCCAGCCTGGTCATCGCTGCCGGCACGCCGACGCGCTGGTTCGAAGGCAAGGGGATTGGCATCGCCGAACTGCGCACGCCGTACGGGCGGCTCAGCTACACCTTGCAACGCACCGACAAGCAGTTGGTGCTGCAGTTGCAGCCCGGTCTGATCCTGCCGCCGGGCGGTGTGGTGCTGCCGTGGCCGTATCAGGGCACCCCGGGCAAGGCCACGATCAACGGCGAACCGGCTGAGTGGCAGAACGGCGAATTACGCATCCAGCAGATGCCGGCGAACGTGCAAATCGATGTGCCCAGCGCGGTGCGGCGGGCCGAGCGCACCACGCAATGAGGCAGGCGTGGCGGCTGTCCCGGGCAGCGCCAGCACGGCGAAGTTCCGAACGGCCGCTCATATTGGTCGCCCTCCTGCTGTTGTCCACCGGCGTGCAGGCTGGGCAAGTCGGGCAGGGCGTTTCCTCTGTGCAGCGCGGCAATCGTGATCAGTCAGCGAACGTCGCGCAGTCACCCGCCGCAGCGTCGCGTGAAATGACCCTGGTCACGCTCAACCTGCATCACGATCGCGAAGACTGGCCGGCGCGACGTGCGCATATCGCCAAGGAACTCAAGCGACTGGCGCCGGATGTGATTGCGTTGCAGGAAGTGATCGAGCGCCGCGGCAGCGTGGAAAATCAGGCCGCCTGGCTCGCGCGCAAGCTCGGCTATGACTACATCTTCGCCTCGGTCGATCCGGTCGGCGCCCCCAAACGCTACGGCAACGCCGTGTTGAGCCGCCGCAGGGTGCTCGCCACGCACCAGCGCCTGCTGCAGCCTCTGGACGATTACCGTGTCGCCGCGCATCTGCAGGTGGATGTCGACGGCCAACCGGTCAACGTCTACGTCACCCATCTCAACGAACGCGCCGACGCACGCGGTACCGGCATACGCACGCGCCAGGTGGCCGATCTGCTGGACTTCATCGCCTCCAACAGCGCACAGGCGCCGGTGGTGATCGCCGGCGATTTCAACACCGCCGCCGACACGCTCGATCTGCAAGCGCTACGCAAGGGCTACGGCGACAGCTACGGCAGCGTGCATCGCAATAGCGACGCCACGGTCAGCACCTTGAACATGCACGTCTTCGACAGGCCTGCGCGCATCGATCATGTGTTTTTCCAGCAGAACCGCCTGCTGGCCCGCGAAGCCCGCATCCTGTTCGACACGCCTTATGCCGAAGGCCGCTGGGCATCGGATCACTATGGGGTGTGGGTACGCCTGCAGCTCGCGCCGGAGCATCCAGCAATCAACCGGACGCCGTAGGAGCGCACCTGGGCGCGACAGGGATTTACCGGTAAAGCCTCATCGCGCCCGGGTGCGCTCCTACGAACGGTCTGGATCTGGCGGATTCAGCGCCGCCATGTTCACCCGTGCAGGCGATTGAAGATCTGCACGCCAGCCAGCCACACACCGGCCATGCTGCCGAAATTGGTCAGCAGGAATGTCAGCACCACGCGCGAGACGCGGTTGCGGTACCAGCCGCGCAGCGTCTGCGCATCGTCGCGCAGCGATAGAAAATCGCCGTAGGCCGGCTTGCGCATATGCACTTCGACCAGCGCGGCGAATGCGCCGGTCGGCACGCTCAGGCGGAATGGTTTGAATGGCGCAACGACCGCGGCGGTGAGAATGCTCAACGGGTGGCTACCCGCCAGCAAGCAGCCGAGCGCGGCCATGCCGCCGGTGTACATGGCCCACTGCAACAACAGGTCCGCGCCCATGCTCAGGCCACCACGCCAGAACCCGATACCGATGCCAGTGATGATCACCGCCAGGATGCCCAGCGTGATCCACGGGATACGCTTGCGCTGCTGCACGTATTCCAGCGATTCGCGCAGCGGGCCGGGGGCAGCGGTGTCCTGTTCCAGATGGCGCGCGAGCCCGGCCAGATGCCCGGCGCCGACTACCGCCAAGATCTCGCGCTGGTCTGCGCCGACTTCTTCACGCAAACGTGTGGCCATATATTGATCGCGCTCGGCGATCACCGTTTCGTACAGCTCCGGGCTTTCGCTGGCGAAATCGCCGAAGCTTGCCTCCAGCATGTCGCCTTGCTTGAGCTTTTCGATTTCCTCTTCGCCCACCTCGTCGGCAGCGAACAGGCCGCCGAGCAACCCGCCGGCCAGTTTCATCTTGCCGAAAAATCCCAGGCGCCCGGATGCGCGTTTGAAGGTCAGGCCGACCTCGCGATCGATCAGATGCACCGGCAAGCCTTGCGCGCGCGCCAGGTTCACCGCCTCCTTCAATTCCGCGCCCGGTTCGATGCCCAGTTGCTTGGCCAGGCGACGCTGATACGCCGCCAGGGCCAGATTCGCCGCGAACAAGGCCACGCGCCCCTTGCGGATCACCTGTACCAGATCCAGGCGGGCGAGGGCATCGGGATCGCTGAGCGCTTGCAGGCGCTGCGCATCCAGTTCCACCGCCACTGCGTCGTAACGCCCGCTGCCGATCGCCCGTTGCACGGCGGCGACGCTGGCCAGCGACACGTGCGCGGTGCCGAGCAAGGTATAGCGCACGCCGTCGCGTTCGACGATGCGATGCGGCTGGCCGGACAGCGCATCGGCCAGAACGTGGGGGGGCTGCTCAGTCATGGGTCTTTTCATCAGAAGGAGGGGCGGTGTCGCCGGAGCCGAGCGCGCGTTGCATCTGCACGCCGTCCAGCCAGCGGCCGTGTTTGCGGCCGATTCCGTTGAAGACTCCGACCGTGCGAAATCCAAAACGTTCATGCAAGTGTCGCGATGCCAGATTGCCGGCATCGCCAATCACCGCAATCATCTGCCGGAAGCCGCGCTGCTCGCACACCGCGATCAGCTCGCCCAGCAGCGCTTTGCCGATGCCGCGGCCCTGCATCGCTGCGGACAGGTAGATCGAGTTCTCCACCGTCCAGCGATATCCGGCGCGCGCGCGAAATGCGCTTGCATAGGCGTAGCCCGCGACCACGCCATCGAGTTCGGCGACCAGATAGGGGTAGCCTGCATCCACGATCGCGCTGACCCGCGCGCGCATCTCGTCGAGCGATGGCGCCCTGTATTCGTAGGTATTGACCCCGGCGACCTGCTCCGCATAGATCGCTGTGATCGCCGGAATGTCCGCATTGCGGACCGCACGCAACTCGAGTGGCATGCGTCAGTCGATGTAGCGCTTGAGCAGATCGCCGTACGCATCGATGCGACGGTCGCGCAGGAATGGCCAAATGCGGCGCACATGTTCGCTGCGTTGCAGGTCGACATCGCAGATCAGTACGGTCGGGTCCTGGCCGGCTTCGGCAATGAACTCGCCCTGCGGCCCCAGCACATGGCTGTTGCCCCAGAACTGGATGCCCGATGCGCCCAGCGGGGAGGGCTCATGGCCGACCCGGTTGCACGACAGTACCGGCACGCCGTTGGCGACCGCATGGCCGCGATGGCTGAGGATCCAGGCATCGCGCTGGCGCTCCTGCTCCGGCTGCTGGTCGTCCGGATCCCAACCGATCGCCGTGGGGTAGAGCAGCAGCTCCGCACCGGCCAGCGCCATCAGGCGCGCCGCTTCCGGATACCACTGGTCCCAGCACACCAGCACGCCAAGGCGGCCCACCGAGGTATCGATCGGCGTGAAGCCCAGATCGCCCGGAGTGAAATAGAACTTCTCGTAGAAGCCCGGATCGTCGGGGATGTGCATCTTGCGGTACTTGCCGAGCAGGCGGCCGTCCTTTTCGAACACCACCGCGGTGTTGTGATACAGGCCGGCCGCGCGGCGTTCGAACAGCGATGCGACCAGCACCACGCCGTGCTGCTTGGCCAGCGCGCTCAGACGCTCGGTGCTGGGGCCGGGAATCGGCTCGGCCAGGTTGAATTCGTCCACCGACTCGTGCTGGCAGAAATACGCACCGTTATGCAGTTCCTGCAGCAGCACCAGCTTGGCGCCCTGCGCGGCGGCTTCGGCCACGCGCGATGCGATGACGGCCAGGTTGGCCTCGGCGTCGCCGTGGTTGCGCTCCTGGATCAGCGCGACGGGAAGGAGATGACGGGTCATGGCAGCATCCAACGTAAGTAGCGCACTAAGGTAGCGCGCCATGGCGTAACACCGGCCTGCCGGCCGGAACAGGAGCCACGCGCGGTCTGTGCGGCCGCAACGCAGGCGAGGTTTGCAACTGCGCTCAGGCCGCGAGCAGGCCGGCCGGCAATTGCATGGTCAGGCAATGCAGGCTGCCGTTCTGCCAGATCAGCGCACGGCACGGCACCGGCACGATCTCGTGGTGCGGGAATGCCTGCGCCAGCACCGCCTGCGCGGTTGCATCGGCCGCATCCCCATAGGCCGGCATCAGCACCGCGCCGTTGACGATCAAAAAATTGGCATACGACGCAGCCAGCCGGCGGCCTTCGTCGAGAATGGGCTGTGCCCACGGCAGCACAAATAGCCGATACGGCTGCCCGTCGGCCTTGCGCAGCGCGGCCAATTCGGCGCCCATCGCCTGCAGCTCGACGTAATGCGAATCACTGGCCACATCGCAGCCTTGATAGACGATCGCATCCGGGCCGGCAAAGCGCGCCAACGTATCGATATGCGCGTCGGTATCGTCGCCTTCCAGGTAGCCATGATCCAGCCACAGCACGCGCTCCTGCGCCAGCCATGTGGCCAGATCGCTGCTGAGCGATTCGCGCGTGCGCTGCGGGTGCCGCTCATGCAGGCACTTCCAGGTGGTCAGCAGCGTGCCGGCGCCATCGGTCTCGATTGCGCCGCCTTCCAGGGCGAAGTCGACGGTCTCCACCTGCGCCGGCACGAGCACCTGTGCGGCATCCAGCGAGCTCACCAACTGATCGTCCAGGCTGGCTTCGAACTTGCCGCCCCAACCGGTGAAACGGAAATCCATCAGCCGGAAGCCGGCTTCCTGGCGCAGTGTGATCGGGCCCGAATCGCGCAGCCAGGTGTCGTTGTAGGCGGCGATCACGAAACGCACGCGCGTCATGTCCACCCGCGCCGAACGCAGCCGCGCCTCGGCATAGATCTGCAGGTCGTCGTCGGCCACACAGATGACCACCGGCTCGAAGCGGGAGATCGCCGTGACCAGCGCAATATAGGTTTCTTCCACGTCGGCCAGGCGCTCGGCCCAATCGGTACCGGCATGCGGCCACGCGAGCAACACGGCGGATTGGGGTTCCCACTCGGCGGGAAAGCGAAGACGGTCGGTCATGCCAGGCAAATACTCATCTTGGTGTGCGGGCCATCGCCCGCACGTTCAACGATATCCCGCACGTTGATGCGGGCTCTTGCGATCCAGGCGCTGATCGCCGCGCCCGGCCTTCTGACAGCATTGCAGCAACGCATGTCCGGCTGCTGACGGACCCGGTACACCTTGCGATGCGACTCGTACAGCCGGCGTGCGGAGGCGGATGCCAGCACCTGCGGCCGAGCCGTCACCAACGCCTCAGCGGATCGGCGGCTTGGGCCCGATCTCGTTGGCATCGGCCTTGTTGGCCACCACGTCGATCACCTTGCTCTTTTCGAAGTAGACGGTGAAGGCCGGATACACCCAGCGATGGATGGTCGGCCACTGGCGCTTCTGGCCGCCACGCGGGTCGAGCTTTTCCTGTGGCGCGCCGTAGCGGCCTTCGACCTGGCTCATGCTCTCGCCGCGCAAAGGCAGGGCGGCGGCAGGCTTCTGCTGTGCGCGGTCGACCAGTAGTGTATCGGCCGACGCAACGGCACTGATCCCCATCAGCGCGATTGCCAGCACGACCGGCGGCATCACAAACAAACGGTTACGCATGTCATCTACTCCCCAGTGGACAAGATTTCAGATGGTGATTACAGCAAAAAACGACGCTAGGCGCTGCTGAGACACGGCTGACCTGGCGCCGCCGCGATTGCCCAGGCGCGCCCCGGTGCAGCGGCACCATGTCCTGGCTGGGCGGCGGCCGGCGGCAGATACGTGTGCCAACCACCGCCGTGAAGCAGCGGCCAAGAAAAAACCGCCCGGAGGCGGCTTTCTCGGGTCTTGCACGCGCCGCAAAGGCTTAGCGCTGACGCGCCTTGAAACGCGGGTTCGACTTGCAGATCACGAAGACCTTACCGCGGCGGCGGACCACCTTGCAGTCGCGGTGACGGGTCTTCGCAGACTTCAGGGAGGACAGGACTTTCATGGCACACCTCGGCGTAAACGGTTGGATTCGATGGAAGAGTGCCCGCAATCGAGGGTGCACCCGGAATTAAGCCGGCAATTCTAACCGGCTTTTCGTCGTGCTTTCAAGTGGTTGCAGCGCGATCGCGGCGAGCGGCGCTACACTACGGCCTGATGACCTTCCGGAAACCTGAATGACCGACCTGTCGCCCGTCCTCACCATCGATGGCCCCTCCGGTGCCGGCAAGGGCACCGTGAGCCGGATCGTGGCCGCCCGGCTGGGCTGGCATTACCTCGATTCGGGTGCACTGTATCGCGCTGTCGGAGTCGCTGCGAGCTGGGCCGACCTGGATGTCTCCGACCCGGCAGCGCTGGTGCGCTGCACCTTCGACACCAAGGTGGAATTCGACGATGCGGGAGAGGCAGGGTTGCGCGTGCTGGTCAATGGCGCAGACGCGACCGGTGAGTTGCGCCTGGAAACTACCGGCGCGCTGGCCTCGGCCATTGCGGCCATTCCCGAGGTTCGCAGTGCCCTGAAGGAGCGCCAACGTGCATTCAGGCGCGCGCCCGGCCTGGTTGCCGACGGGCGCGACATGGGCACGGTGATCTTTCCCGATGCTGCCTACAAGGTGTTTCTGACCGCCAGTGCCGAAGAACGTGCGGGTCGTCGCCATAAACAGTTGATGGAAAAGGGTGTTTCGGTTATCTTTGACGACCTGCTGCGCGAGATCATGGCCCGTGATGCCCGTGATGCGCAGCGGGTGGTGGCGCCATTGCGGCCGGCCGAAGACGCCGTGCTGATCGATACCAGCGGAATGGGAATCGAAGATGTCGTCCAGCGTGTGGTCGGGTTGCTCGCAGGCCGCACGCCGTCGTAAGCGTTTCGCAAGCGGGTTTGCCCCGCCGACCGTAAGGCGTTCCAAAGCTCCGTCGCGCATCCTGCGTGGCGGTTCTATGACTTCCAACCGACTCGCTGTCCGGAGTCGACCAACAGGCTGGGCGGTTCGCATCTGTCGCACTCCGACGATCGGCGCCCGTGTGTTCAACTGAGTAAATTCAAATGACAGAATCTTTTGCAGAACTGTTCGAAGCCAGTCAAGCCAATCTGGCGAAGCTGAAGCCGGGCTCCATCGTCACCGGTACCGTCGTGGAAGTTCGCGGCGACGTGGTGGTGATCAACGCTGGCCTGAAGTCCGAAGGCATCGTGCCGATCGAGCAGTTCCGTAACGACGCTGGCGAGATCGATGTCGGCGTCGGCGACCAGGTCAAGGTTGCCCTCGATTCCATCGAGAACGGCTTCGGCGAAACCGTGTTGTCGCGCGAGAAGGCCAAGCGCGCGATGGTGTGGGACGAGCTGGAAGAAGCGTTGGAAAAGAACGAGACCATCACCGGCCGCATCAGCGGCAAGGTCAAGGGTGGTTTCACCGTGGACATCAAGGATGTCCGCGCGTTCCTGCCCGGTTCGCTGGTGGATGTGCGCCCGGTGCGCGACCCGGCCTACCTGGAAGGCAAGGAACTGGAGTTCAAGCTGATCAAGCTGGACCGCAAGCGCAACAACGTGGTGGTTTCGCGTCGTGCAGTGGTCGAAAGCGAGCACTCGGAAGAGCGCGAGCAGCTGATGGACAAGCTGCAGGAAGGCGCGATCCTGAAGGGTGTCGTCAAGAACCTGACCGACTACGGCGCATTCGTGGACCTGGGCGGTATCGACGGCCTGCTGCACATCACCGACATGGCCTGGAAGCGCGTGCGCCATCCGTCCGAAGTCGTCAACGTCGGCGACGAGCTGGACGTGCGCGTGCTGAAGTTCGATCGCGAGCGTAATCGCGTCAGCCTCGGCCTGAAGCAGCTGGGCGAAGATCCGTGGGACAACATCGCGCGTCGTTACCCGGCCAACAGCCGCGTGTTCGGCAAGGTCTCCAACGTCACCGATTACGGCGCGTTCGTCGAGATCGAGCCGGGCGTCGAAGGCCTGGTGCACGTCTCCGAGATGGATTGGACCAACAAGAACGTCAACCCGTCCAAGGTTGTGCAGGTCGGTGACGAAGTCGAAGTGATGGTGCTGGATGTCGACGAGGAGCGTCGCCGCATCTCGCTGGGCATGAAGCAGGTCGCCGCCAATCCGTGGGAAACCTTCGCTGCCACCCACAAGAAGAACGACAAGGTGTCCGGTCAGATCAAGTCGATCACCGACTTCGGCATCTTCATCGGCCTGGACGGCGGCATCGACGGTCTGGTGCACCTGTCCGACATCAGCTGGAACACCACCGGCGAAGATGTCGTGCGCAACTACAAGAAGGGCGACACGCTGGAAGCCGTCGTGCTGGCAGTGGACCCGGAACGTGAGCGCATCAGCCTGGGCGTCAAGCAGCTGGAGCAGGACCCGTTCGGTCAGTACATGGCGTCCAATCCGAAGGGTTCGAAGGTCGAAGGCGTGGTCCGTGAAGTGGATGCCAAGGGCGCCACGATCGACCTGGCCGATGGCATCGAAGGCTACGTCGCTGCACGCGACATCGCCAACGAGCGCGTCGACGATGCGACCCAGCACCTGAAGGTCGGCGACAAGATCGAAGCCAAGTTCGTGGGTATGGACCGTAAGGGCCGCACCCTGCAGCTGTCGATCAAGGCCAAGGACGATGCCGAAATGCGCGAAACGTTGGAGGACTATCAGTCCGCTTCCGCATCGGGCGGCATGACTCAGCTGGGCGCGCTGCTGCGTGCGCAGTTGAACAACAACAAGTCCGAGTAAGCGCGTAGCGCTCGCAAGAGCGTAATGGATCGGCCCGGGCTTGCCCGGGCCGATTCCGATGTGTCAGTCGAAAAAAGCAAGTCTTCCCATGACCAAGTCCGAATTGATTGAAATCCTGGCGCGACGCCAAGCGCATCTGAAGTCGGACGACGTAGATCTGGCAGTCAAGTCGCTGCTGGAAATGATGGGGCAGGCCCTCTCCGACGGTGATCGGATCGAAATTCGCGGGTTCGGCAGTTTTTCGCTGCATTACCGTCCGCCACGGTTGGGACGTAATCCCAAGACCGGCGAGTCGGTCGCGCTGCCGGGCAAGCATGTTCCCCACTTCAAGCCGGGCAAGGAATTGCGTGAGCGCGTGAGCTCCGTGGTGCCTGTGGATGTGGCCGATACTGCAGACTGAAGCCATTCTGGCGCTGCGTTTATGTCGTGTCGGTTAAGCTAGTTCGCTTCCCGACGGAGTCTCGCCATGAAGGTGCTTCGCTTGCTGGTGATGTTGGCCTTCCTGCTGGTCGGTCTGATCATTGGTGCGGTTAATTCCCAGGATGTCACGCTCGATTTCCTGTTCTCCAGCGTGCATACCAGTTCGGGCGTCGCGATCATCGTCGCGCTGCTGGTCGGTGTGTTGATCGGTGCCGGCATGGTGCTGGTCAGCGTGGTCATTCCCCTCTATTCCAAACTGCGCCAGGCCAACAAGGCTGTTGCGGTCAGTCGCGCCGACGCCAGGCCTGTCACGCCTGCGACCGTCGAGCCGCGCCCCATCGATGGACTGTAACGACGTATGGACTTTCTGACCGAGTGGATCTGGTTCTTCCTGTTCGTGCCGCTGGCTGCCCTGGGTGGATGGATCGTCGGCCGTCGTGGCGGTCAACGTCATGGCGACACGCAGGTCAGTCGTCTTTCCAGCACGTATTTCCGCGGGTTGAACTATCTGCTCAACGAACAGCCGGACAAGGCGATCGAGCTGTTTTTGCATATCGCCGAACTGGACAAGGAAACCTTCGAGACCCAGGTCGCGTTGGGGCATCTGTTCCGTCGCCGTGGTGAAGTGGACCGCGCGATCCGCCTGCATCAGGGCCTGGTGCAGCGTGGCGACCTGACCGATCAGCAACGCGTCCAGGCGTTGCTGGCGCTCGGCGAGGACTATATGAAGTCGGGTCTGCTGGATCGTGCCGAAACGGTCTTTACCGAATTGGCGCAACTGGACCAGCGCGCGCCGCAGGCGCTGCGCCACCTGATCGGCATCTATCAGGCCGAGCGCGATTGGGAAAAGGCGATCGACAACGCCACCCGCTACGAAGAAGTGACCGGCGAGCCGATGGGCAAGCTGATCTCGCAATTCGAATGCGAACTGGCTGACCGCTATCGCGGCCTGGGCAAGACCGACGATGCGCTACAAGCGATCGCGCGTGCCTACCAGGCCGATGGCACCTCCGTGCGCGCCGGCATTCTGGAAGGACGCATCGAAGCCGAGCGCGGCCACGACGAAGCGGCGGTGCGCGCTTTCGAACGTGCTGCCCGGCATGATCCGGAATACCTGCCCGAGATCATTCCCGCATTGATGGCCGCGTATCGACGGGTCGGCGATATCGCCGGCGCACGCAACTTCCTGTCGGAGATGACCGAGCACTATCGTGGCATTGCGCCGGTGCTGGCGCTGACCCAGTTGATGGAAGCCCAGGATGGCGTCGCACCTGCGCTGGCCTATCTTGGCCGCCAGCTCAAGGATCGCCCGTCGGTGCGTGGTGAGTCGGCGTTGATCGACCTCACCCTGGCTGAGGGGAGCGACCCGGTCGGCACCTTGCAGGACCTCAAGCACATCACCGACCAGTTGCTGGTGCGCAATCCGAGCTACCGATGCACACGCTGCGGCTTTGGTGCCAAGACGCATCACTGGCAATGCCCGAGCTGCAAGGAATGGGGTACGGTCAAGCCGCTGTTGAACTACGCGGTGGTCTGATGGTGTGGCTGTGGTGCGTGCTGCACCTGCTGGTCGCGGCACTGGGGACCTGGGGGCTGCGGCGCTATGCCTTGCACCGCCGCCTGCTCGATCATCCCGGTGAACGGCGTAGCCACGTGGTGGCAACCCCGCGCGGCGGCGGCATGGCGATTGTGGCGGCGATCTTGCTGGGCTGCGTTGCAGCTTGCGCGCTATGGCCGACATCGCGGCTGACGGTCTGCTGGTTCGCGGCGGGCTTGGTCGCAGTGGCCGGGGTGGGCTGGTGGGACGACCACCGTCCGCTTTCGGCAAGGCTGCGGTTCTCGATCCACCTGGCTGCCTCGGTGGCATTGGGCGCCTTGGTCTGGCATGGCACAGGCAGCGTGTGGGATGGAGTGCTGACTGCCGCTGCGTCCGTGATGTTGATCAATGTCTGGAATTTCATGGATGGCATCAACGGTCTGGCCAGCACTCAGGCGGCATTGGCCGCCCTGGGATTCTCGCTGGTAGCGCCTGTCGGTTGGTCGTGGGCAGGTCTGGCGGTTGCCGCAGCGTGCCTCGGGTTTGTGCCGTTCAACTTCCCACGTGCGCGCATCTTCATGGGCGATGGCGGCAGCGGTGCGCTCGGCTATGTGCTGGCGGCGCTATTGGCGCTGAACGTCGCAGGTGGTCAGGTGAGCTGGTGGATCAGCTGGCTCCCGTTGACGGCCTTTCTTGTAGACGCCGGCTTCACACTGCTTGCTCGCATGCTCTCCGGGCAACGCTGGTGGGAGCCGCATGCCCAGCACGTGTACCAACGTCTGGCGCGTCTTCTTGAGACGCACGTTCCGGTAACGGGCGTTTATTTCGCTTTCAGCCTCATTGCCGTCTGCTTGTACCTGTTAATCCGTCATGATCCGTTCTGGCTGCAGGTGTCCGGCGCGCTGGTATGGGGCATGGGCGCCACTGCGATCTGGCATTTTCTGCGCGATGGATTGCGCAATTCCTGACTAATGGACTTTTATGATTTCCTGGCGTGACCGTTTGACCAAGGCGCTGCCGCAGATAGCGGTCGTGGTACATGACCTGCTGATGGTGTGGGTGTGCTGGCAGCTGCTGCATGCCGGCCGCTACTCGATGCTACGCGACGCGCCGAATCTGCCGCTGTGGGACTGGCGCACAGCGGTGGTGTTGGTGGCGCAGGGCCTGGTGTTCTGGAAGATGGGGTTGTACCGCGGGTTGTGGCGCTTCGCCTCGGTGCCGGACCTGTGGAACATCTTCAAGGCGAGTTTTCTTGGACTCGTCGCAATCGTGCTGGCGCTGGCGTACGACCGTCTGGATGGCGTGCCGCTGTCGGTGCTGGTGGTCTATCCATTTGCGTTGTCGGCGCTACTTGGCACGCCGCGTCTGCTGTATCGCGCATGGAAGGATTATCAGATTGCGCACTCCGGCGATGCCGCGCAGCGCGTGCTGATCCTTGGCGCTGGTCGGGCTGCTGAAGGGTTGGTGCGCGATCTGCGTCGCACCGGCGCATTTGTGCCGGTCGGGTATTTGGACGACGCCAATAACCTGCATGGGGCCAAGATCCAGGGTCTCAATGTGCTGGGCAATCTGGATCAGGCCGCCGCCATTGCCAAGGAGACCGCCGCCAAATTGCTGGTGATCGCAATCCCGTCGCTGGACGCCTCCGGCATGCAGCGCGTCGTGGCGATCTGCGAAAGCACCGGCCTGCCGTTCCGCATGGTGCCCAAGCTGATCAACGTGCTGGAAGGGCGCTCGTTGCCGGGCGAGTTGAAGGAGGTCGCGATCGAGGACCTGCTCAACCGCAAGCCGGTCACGCCCGACTGGCGCCTGATCCGCGACTGGCTGACCAACAAGACCGTGATGGTGACCGGCGCCGGCGGCTCGATCGGTTCGGAAGTCTGCCGCCAGTGCGCGCGCCACGGCGCGCGTCGGATCGTGCTGCTGGAAATCGACGAGCTGGCGCTACTGACCATCGACTCGGATCTACGCCGGCTGTTCCCGGATATCGAAGTGGTGCGCGTGTTAGGCGATTGCGGCGACCCGGCGGTCGTGGCGCATGCGTTGAACACTGCCACGCCGGACGCGGTCTTCCATGCAGCCGCGTACAAGCAGGTGCCGTTGCTGGAAGAGCAGTTGCGCGAGGCGGTGCGCAACAACGTCCTGGCGACCGAGAACGTGGCGCGCGCCTGCCAGCGTGCACGTATCGAAACCTTCGTCTTCATCTCCACCGACAAGGCGGTCGAGCCGGTCAACGTGCTGGGCGCAAGTAAGCGCTATGCAGAAATGATCTGCCAAAGCCTTGACGCGCGCGATGCGCCGACGCGCTTCATCACCGTGCGCTTCGGCAACGTGCTGGATTCGGCCGGCAGCGTGGTGCCGTTGTTCCGCGAACAGATCCGCCAGGGCGGCCCGGTAACCGTGACGCATCCGGATGTGACGCGTTACTTCATGACCATCCCCGAAGCCTGCCAGTTGGTCATCCAGGCGGCTGCATCTGCGTCGCATGGTGCGATCTATACACTGGACATGGGCGAGCCGGTGCCGATTCGACTGCTTGCCGAGCAGATGATCCGTCTGGCCGGCAAGCAGCCAGGCAAGGACGTGGCGATTCTCTATACTGGCCTGCGTCCGGGCGAGAAGTTGCACGAGACGCTGTTCTATTCCGACGAGGCCTATCGCCCCACCGCGCACCCCAAAATTCTGGAGGCCGGTGTGCGCGAGTTCTCGCATGAGCAGGTGCTGCAGCTGGTGATGCGCTTGCGCGAGGCCGTTAACCGCTACGACATCAAAGCGATGGAGACTGTATTGGGCAGCCTGATGCCGGATTTCGCGGCTGCTCGACGGAAAGTCGACGCGCGATCTGATACGGTCGTTCCATTCCCCGCACGTGAGGTCAGAAGACTGTAATGAGCCAGCGTATTCGCAAGGCCGTATTCCCCGTCGCAGGTCTTGGGACCCGCTTTCTTCCGGCAACCAAGACAGTGCCGAAAGAAATGCTGCCAATCATCGACAAGCCATTGATTCAGTACGCCGTCGACGAAGCCATCCAGGCTGGTTGCGATACGCTGATCTTCGTGACCAACCGCTACAAGCACTCCATCGCCGACTACTTCGACAAGGCCTATGAGCTCGAGCAGAAGCTGGAGCGTGCAGGCAAGCTGGAGCAGCTGGAGCTTGTGCGCCATGCGCTGCCGGACGGCGTTCGCGCCATTTTTGTGACGCAGGCGGAAGCGCTGGGTCTGGGTCATGCAGTGCTGTGTGCCAAGGCCGTTGTCGGTAACGAACCGTTCGCGGTGTTGCTGCCGGACGATCTGATGTGGAACCGCGGTGATGCTGCGCTGACCCAGATGGCCAACGTGGCGGAAGCCTCGGGCGGCAGCGTGATCGCCGTGGAAGACGTGCCGCACGACAAGACCGCCAGCTACGGCATCGTTTCCACCGACGCATTCGACGGCCGCAAGGGCCGCATCAACGCGATCGTCGAAAAGCCCAAGCCGGAAGTCGCGCCAAGCAACCTGGCCGTGGTCGGTCGTTACGTGCTGAGCCCCAAGATCTTCGACCTGCTCGAAGCCACCGGTGCAGGCGCAGGCGGCGAAATCCAGCTCACCGATGCGATCGCCGAATTGCTGAAGGAAGAGCAGGTCGATGCCTTCCGCTTCGAGGGTCGCCGTTTCGATTGCGGCGCGCATATCGGCCTGATCGAAGCCACCGTGCATTTTGCGCTCGAGCACGAAAAGCATGGCGGCCCAGCGAAGGAAATCCTGCGCGAAGCACTGGCCCAGGCCGACGTGCGCGGCTGATTGTTGCCTGATCGCTGTTTCTACGAACGACGCCAGCTGGCGTCGTTCGTCGTTTGGGAGCTTGTCGTACGCGTTGTCGCGTTTGCAGAGCTCGGCTTGGCAACGCCAAGCGCGGGCAAAGATGCGCACCCTGATGCAGGCCGAGGCCGCGCCGGTGCCGCTAGAATCCGGGCATGAGCCAACCTGCCGAATCCAGTGAACTGATCAACGTGGTGGTGCTGCTCGGCGCTGCCGTGGTTGCGATCCCAGTGTTCCGTCGTCTCGGCCTGGGCTCGGTGTTGGGTTATCTGGCAGCGGGACTTGCCATTGGTCCGTTCGGGTTGGGCCTGTTCAACGCGCCGCAGGCCATCCTGCATGTGGCCGAGTTGGGCGTGGTGATGTTTCTGTTCGTGATCGGGCTGGAAATGCGCCCCTCGCACCTGTGGAGTTTACGCAAGGAAATCTTCGGACTTGGCGCGCTGCAGATCGCGGTTTGCGCGCTGGCGTTGACCGGCGTCGGCATGTTGCTCGGCTTTGCGCTACCGGTGGCCTTCGTGGCGGCGTCCGGTTTTGTGCTGACCTCCACCGCGGTGGTGATGCAGTTGTTGGCCGAGCGCGGTGACGTCGCCTTGCCGCCGGGGCAGAAGATCGTGGCGATCCTGCTGTTCGAAGATCTGTTGATCGTGCCGTTGCTGGCGATCGTGGCCTGGATGGGGGCCAGCGGCGACCCGCAGGCCGCATCGCAGCGTTGGCAGGGCATCGGCATCGGTCTGGCCTGCATCGTTGGCTTGCTGGTAGCCGGGCGTTGGCTGCTCAATCCGTTGTTTCGCATCCTGGCTGCCTCCAAGGCGCGCGAGGTGATGACCGCTGCCGCGTTGCTGGTGGTGCTGGGCGCGGCACTGTTGATGCAGGTGGGCGGGCTGTCGATGGCGATGGGCGCCTTTCTGGCCGGCGTGCTGTTGTCGGAATCCACATTCCGGCATCAGATCGAAGCGGATATCGAACCGTTTCGCGGCATCCTGCTGGGGCTGTTTTTCCTGGGTGTCGGCATGAGCCTGGATCTGCGCGTGGTTGCGGCCGATTGGCGCTTGATCGCGTCGGGCGTGCTGGCCTTGATGGTGGGCAAGGGCGCGTGTATCTATGGCGTGGCGCGGCTGATGCGTAGCGACCATCGCCAGGCGCTGGACCGTGGCGTGCTGATGGCGCAAGGCGGCGAGTTCGCCTTCGTGCTGTTTGCCGCCGCGTCGGCATCGGGCGTCATCAATGCCCAAGTCAATGCCAGCCTGACCGCCATTGTGGTGTTGTCGATGGCACTGACGCCGTTGTTCGTGCTGCTGCAACGGCGGCTGACGCCTGCGGCGGCGGTCTCGCTGGATGGCGTGGAAGCAGCCAGTGGCCAGACCGGCAGCGTGTTGATCATCGGCTTCGGGCGCTTCGGGCAGGTGGCCAGTCAGTCGCTGCTGGCGCGCGATGTGGATGTGACCATCATCGATAACGACATCGAGATGATCCAAAGCGCGGAAGAATTCGGTTTCAAGATCTACTACGGCGACGGCACCCGGCTCGATGTGTTGCACGCCTCCGGCGCACACAGCGCACGTGCGATTGCGGTGTGCGTCGACAATCAAGAGGCAGCTAATCGCATCGTCGAGCTGGCAACGCGAGAGTTTCCGCATGCCAAGCTGCTGGTGCGTTCGTACGACCGCCAGCATTCGCTGCAGTTGGTCGCGGCGGGAGTGGATTACCAGATCCGCGAGACCTTCGAGTCGGCGGTGATCTTCGGCAAAGTGGCGCTGTTGGAGCTGGGTGTGGACGAGGACGAAGCTGGCATGATTTCGCGTGAGATCCGCCGCCGCGATGCAGAGCGTTTCGAACTGGAGATCGCTGCCGGCGATGCACGCGCCGGTGCCAGGCTGATGTATGGCAACACCGTGCCGACCGCACCCCGGCCCACGCCGTTCACGCGGCCGCGTCGCGGAAGTCGCACGCTGAATCCCGATGCGGTACCGCAGGCTGGGCAAGTAGAGACGCAGACGCGCGACTAGAGCGTGCGCTCCGGCTTCTCAGCGCGCCCACCTCCAGTCACAGATTGCTCCGGACATCTTGGCAGGCGCGCTCGCCGATGCCTGCCTAGCCATGCTTGCGCTGGGCGGCGGCGAAGGCTTCCAGTTGCTCGGGCGTGGCATCTCTTTGATGCTGCTGTTTCCACTGGGCAAATGGCATGCCGTAGACGGCTTCGCGCGCCTGCTCCTTGGTCATGGCCCGGCCTTGCGCTTCGGCCGCTTCGCGGTACCAATCGCCCAGGCAGTTGCGGCAGAAGCCGGCGAGAATCATCAGGTCGATGTTCTGCACGTCGGCGCGTTCCTGGTTGAGATGCTGCAGCAGACGGCGAAATGCTGCCGCTTCGATCGAAGTAGTGCTCGAATCGGTGCGTGAGGTGGTGTCGGTCATGGCGGAATCGGGGACAATAGACGGCCTTCGACTCTACACCTGACGCCCCATGACCGCTTCTGCGCCAGCTGCCTCCGCTTCGGCCCGCCTTCTCGATGGTCGCCGCATTGCCGAGGAATTGCTCGACGGATTGAAGCTGCGGGTGGACGCGCGGGTGGCGGCCGGCAAGGCGCGCCCCGGGCTGGCGGTGGTGCTGGTCGGTGGCGATCCGGCATCGTCGGTGTATGTGCGCAACAAACGGCGCGCGGCCGAGAAGGTCGGCATCGAAGCCTTCGATTACGACTTGCCGCAGGGCACCAGCGAAGCCCAGTTGGCGTCGCTGATCGATGAGCTCAATGCCGATCCCAAGATCCACGGCATTCTGATCCAGCTGCCGCTGCCGGGCATTCCTGATGCCAACCGGCTGATTCAGCGCATCGACCCGCGCAAGGACGTGGACGGATTCCATCCGCAGAATGTCGGGCATTTGGCCTTGCGCGAATTCGGGCTGCGCCCGTGCACGCCGCGCGGCATCGTGACCTTGCTCGGCCACACCGACCAGCCGGTGCGCGGCCGCAATGCCACCATCGTGGGCGTGAGCAATCACGTTGGCCGGCCGATGGGGCTGGAGCTGTTGATCGCCGGCTGCACGGTCACCAGTTGCCACAAATTCACCCCGCCCGATGTGCTGGAAGCCAGCGTGCGCAATGCGGACATCCTGGTGGTGGCAGTCGGCCGCCCGGGGCTGATTCCGGGCGAATGGGTCAAGCCGGGCGCGGTGGTGATCGATGTCGGCATCAACCGGCTCGATGATGGCCGCCTGGTGGGCGACGTCGGCTTCGACGCCGCCGCGCAGCGCGCGGCCTGGATCACCCCGGTGCCGGGCGGGGTAGGGCCGATGACGGTGGCCACGCTGATGCAGAACACCATCGAGGCCGCTGATGCGGCCGGGATTCAGGATTCGGGATTCGGGATTCGTTAAAGGCAACGGCGAAGTGCCTGCATCGGCTGATCCGGATCGCATCCGAGATCGGCCGGCAATCGGCAAACAGGCAAACGGTGAGCGGTGCAACGCGACGTTGTTGCGAATCCCGAATTACGGCTCCCCAATCCCGTTCCCAATGCGTTAAAATGCCGCGCTTCCCCAAACTCGGGTCCGCCGATGCTACGCATCCAGGCTGAAGCTCTTACCTACGACGACGTCTCGCTCGTCCCCGCTCACTCGATGGTCCTGCCCAAGGACGTCAGTCTGGAAACCCGGCTGACGCGCGACCTGCGCCTGAAACTGCCGATTCTGTCGGCGGCGATGGACACAGTGACCGAACACCGTCTTGCGGTGGCCATGGCCCAGCTGGGCGGCATCGGCATCATCCACAAGAACCTGACCCCGCAGCAGCAAGCCGGCGAAGTGGCGCGGGTCAAGAAGTTCGAATCCGGCGTGATCACCGAGCCGTTCACCGTCAGCCCGGACACGACCATCGGCGAAGTGCTGGCACTGACGCGCGCGCGCAACATCTCCGGCGTGCCGGTGGTGGATGGCAGCGAACTGGTCGGTATCGTCACCAGCCGCGACATGCGCTTCGAAAAGAAGCTCGACGATCCGGTCCGCCACATCATGACCAAGAAGGACCGCCTGATCACCGTGCGCGAAGGCGCCAGCGATGAGGAAGTGCTCGAGCTGCTGCATCGCAACCGTATCGAAAAGGTCTTGGTGGTGAACGACAGCTTCGAGCTGCGCGGTCTGATCACGGTCAAGGACATCCAGAAGAAGACCGATAACCCCAATGCCGCCAAGGACAGCGCCAAGCGTCTGCTGGTGGGCGCGGCGGTGGGCGTGGGCGGCGATACCGAGCAGCGCATCGAGCTGCTTGCCGCGGCCGGCGTGGACGTGGTGATTGTCGATACCGCGCATGGCCATTCGCAGGGCGTGATCGATCGCGTGGCGTGGGTCAAGAAGACCTATCCGCAGCTGCAGGTGATCGGCGGCAACATCGTCACCGGCGATGCGGCATTGGCGTTGATGGATGCCGGCGCGGACGCGGTCAAGGTTGGCGTGGGCCCGGGTTCGATCTGCACCACGCGTGTGGTTGCCGGCGTGGGCGTGCCGCAGATCACTGCGGTGGATATGGTGGCCGAGGCGCTGCAGGACCGCATTCCATTAATTGCCGATGGCGGCATCCGCTATTCCGGCGATATCGGCAAGGCGCTGGTGGCCGGTGCCTCGACGGTGATGGTCGGCGGCTTGTTGGCCGGTACCGAAGAAGCACCGGGTGAGGTCGAACTGTTCCAGGGCCGTAGCTACAAGAGCTACCGCGGCATGGGTAGCCTGGGTGCGATGGAGAAAGGGTCCAAGGACCGCTATTTCCAGGATGCTTCCGATGCCGACAAGCTGGTTCCCGAAGGCATCGAGGGCCGCGTGCCGTATCGCGGGCCGGTCGGCGGCATCATCCATCAGCTCATCGGTGGCCTGCGTGCGACCATGGGGTATGTGGGTTGCGCCACCATCGAAGAAATGCGCAGCAAGCCCAAGTTCGTCAAGATCACCGGCGCCGGTCAGCGCGAAAGCCACGTCCACGACGTGCAGATCACCAAAGAGCCGCCGAACTATCGCGCCGGGTAACCGGGAATGGGGGGCGCGAATCGGGAATCGTAAGAGCCCGCCGCTTCCTCGTCCGATAGCGGCCGGCGCCGCGTTTGCTGTTGCGATTCCCTCATCCCGATTCTCGATTCCCGGCTCTCAATGACCAACATCCATACCGACAAGATCCTCATCCTCGATTTCGGCGCGCAGTACACCCAGCTGATTGCGCGGCGTATCCGCGAGATCGGGGTCTATTGCGAGATCTGGGCATGGGATCACGATCCGTCGGAGATTGCCGGTTTCGGTGCCAAGGGCATCATCCTGTCCGGCGGCCCGGAGTCGACCACGCTGCCGGGCGCGCCGGTCGCGCCGCAGGAAGTGTTCGATAGCGGCCTGCCGGTGTTCGGTATCTGCTACGGCATGCAGACGCTCGCCGCGCAGTTGGGTGGTGCCACCGAAGCCGCCGATCAGCGCGAATTCGGCCATGCCGAAGTGGATGTGGTGGCGGCAGATGCCTTGTTCGCTGGCCTCACCGACCATGCCGGCGCTTCGCGCCTGAATGTATGGATGAGCCACGGCGACCACGTGTCGCAGGTGCCGCCGGGCTTCACCATTACCGCCACGACCGACCGCATCCCGGTGGCGGCCATGTCCAACGAAGCCAAGCGCTGGTACGGCGTGCAGTTCCATCCGGAGGTGACGCATACCTTGCAGGGCCAGACCTTGCTGCGTCGCTTCGTGGTGGATGTCTGCGGCTGCCAGACACTGTGGACTGCGGCCAACATCATCGAGGACCAGATCGCGCGCGTGCGCGAACAGGTGGGCGACGACGAAGTGATTCTCGGGCTGTCCGGCGGCGTCGATTCGTCGGTGGTTGCCGCGCTGCTGCACAAGGCGATCGGCGACAAGCTCACTTGTGTGTTCGTCGATACCGGCTTGCTGCGTTGGCAGGAAGGCGACCAGGTGATGGCGATGTTCGCCGAGCACATGGGCGTCAAGGTGATCCGCGTCAACGCGGCCGACCGCTATTTCGCCAAGCTGGAAGGCGTGCGCGACCCGGAAGCCAAGCGCAAGATCATCGGCAACCTGTTCGTGGAGATCTTCGACGAAGAATCCAACAAGCTGGCCAATGCCAAGTGGCTGGCGCAGGGCACGATCTATCCGGACGTGATCGAGTCGGCCGGCAGCAAGACCGGCAAGGCGCACGTGATCAAGAGCCACCATAACGTCGGCGGCCTGCCCGAGCACATGAAGCTGGGCCTGGTCGAGCCGCTGCGCGAACTGTTCAAGGACGAAGTGCGGCGCCTGGGCGTGGAGCTCGGCCTGCCGCGCACCATGGTGTATCGCCATCCGTTCCCGGGCCCCGGCCTGGGCGTGCGCATCCTCGGCGAAGTCAAGCGCGAGTACGCCGAGCTGCTGGCCAAGGCCGACGCGATCTTCATCGACGAACTGCGCAAGGCCGACCTGTACGACACCACCAGCCAGGCGTTCGCGGTGTTCCTGCCGGTCAAGTCGGTGGGTGTGGTCGGCGACGCGCGCGCCTACGAATGGGTGATCGCACTGCGCGCGGTGGAAACCATCGATTTCATGACCGCGCACTGGGCGCACCTGCCGTACGACTTCCTCGGCACGGTGAGCAACCGCATCATCAACGAACTGCGCGGCGTTTCGCGGGTGGTCTACGACATCTCCGGCAAGCCGCCGGCGACGATCGAGTGGGAGTGACAGCCGTTCTGTCCGACCCACGCTTTCGTCGATCGAAATCGCCGCATCGGTGATCTGATCGCGCGGCGTTTCTTTGAGATTGGAAGTAGACCCCAGGTGCGTCCTCGCCTTTCACGAGCGAGGGCGCCAGTCGAGCTAGAACCTGCCTTACGCGAGGATGGGTGTGCGATCGCTCTGCGAATGCGCATCCCCGAAAGACGTCTCCCAGCGCAGGTTGCCGAGATAGCGGTGCGCCATGCGGCCCTCGTCGTCCAGGGCGAACAGATGCAGCCAACGGTTGTCGAACAGCGCGCGGACCTGCGGGTGACGTTCGAGGATGTTGGCGATCGCTTCGGGCGGCGCTTCGATCAGCACGGAGAGCCGCAGCGGCTCGTGGGTCAGGCGTTGGCCGTCGTGCACCGATTGCCACGGCAATCCGGTGCGCAGGATCCCGCCGTTGCCCTCGACTACGCCGATGCCGCCGGTGACGTTGTGCAGCAGCTTGTTGCCGGCGCCAAAACTCTCGGGCGCGACGGTCGATCCGTAGTACTGCAGGCTGATCCAGCTGGCGACGACGACCGGTGCGGTCAGGATCAACTCCAGCACGCCGAAGCCGTCGTCGTAGCGCCAGTCGTAGTCGTGGAGGAAGGCGCGCCCGGCCAGGTCGCGCCCGGCAGTGCGCGAGCGCGGTGCGGCGATGAAGGCCTGGCAGCCGGCAAGTGCCCATTCGGGGCGAATCTCGGCCCAGTCGCGGGCGCGATGTGCGATGTCCTGGCTGCGGTGCGCGCGGGGCAGGCGCGCGGCACGTTCCCCCCGCGCCAGCGCTCCGGCCGCGGCCAGCCACTGCGCCGCTTGGGCGAGATCTTCGGCATGCCCGGGCGAAGGGTGATCGGCGGTGTAGAGGGTGACCGCATCGGTCGTGGTGTCGTGCAGTGCGGCCAGGAATAACGTGTCGGCGGGAATGACGATGCCGCGTGCGGCAAGACCGGCGCGCACCTGGCTATCGTTGAGCAGCGACGCGAGCAGCCGCGCGTTCACTTCGCCGGAATAGCCGCCGCATGCGCCGCAGTGCAGCGCGCTCGCATGGGGGTTGTTGACCACTTTCGCACCATGGCCGGCGAGTACCACCAGCCGCGCGAAGCCGCCGGTGACCGACATCGCCTTGAGGATGCGCGTGGCCATGGTCAGCCGGGTCTCCAGGTCCAGCCCGTCGGCAGGGCGTGGCGCAGGCTCGTTCGGTGCGTGCTGGCGGGCCAGCGCCAGCCCGTCGCGCAGCAGCTTGGCGACGTAGATCGGGCCGGTGGCCTCGACGAAGGCGAACGAGGAAATGGCCGCCAGCTTGAAGCGGCCCCAGGCGCGTTTGGCACGTGCCGCGATCCGTGCGCTGAGGTCGGAGGCGGCTGCCGACGCCGTCGCGTCACCTGCGCAGGTGATCACGCCTGGAGCGAGCAGCACCGGCAGGCGCGCTTCGACCACGTCCGAAGCGAACCGGCGATGGCCGATGCCCAAGCCGAAAAACCCTGCAAACCCGAGGGTCTGGATGCCCGAATCGAGGCTTTCCAGCGCCCGGCGGAAGACTTCCGAGCGCACATCGATGCAGAACGCCATTTGCAGCTTCACACGGCCAGCTGCGACCTGGGCCGGCGATGGCGCGGCCAGCACGGCGTTGAGCTTTCGCTGCGCGGCACGTTCGGCCGCTTCCTGCAGGATGCTGTCGATGACATCGTCCGAGGTTGCAGCGACCGGCTCGGCGTAGGCGGCAATGGCCGTCCGCCAGCCAGGCACCAGCGCGCAGCCGCCGTTGCCCAGCAGCGCGGCCTCCCAGAGCATGCGGATGGCGAGCAGGTCGGTGACGCATGCATCGGTTGCGCCGCTCAACTCCGCCTGCCAGAGCCGATACCGGCCGAGCTGTCCCCAGCCGCCCAACGTGGTCAGCAAGCGGTGGAAATACCCGTCCAGCGCGTCCTGCGAAAGTCCCAGGCGAGCGACGCAGTCGACGATTGCGTCTTCGGCATTGGCTGGCGCATCCGCCACATACCGTGCGAAACCTGCCAGGCCGGCGATTTCCGGAGTCAGATCGTGGGTCGCGATGATCCGCCAGGTGCTGTAGGCACCACCGGACCGGCCGACCGCCCAGAGCGCCTGGCCCTGGTCGAAATAGCCCGCTGCCCAGTGACCGATGCGTTCGTTGACGATGCCGGGCCAGTCGACCGCGGCTGTGTCGCGGGCCAGCTCGGCGACCGTGGGGATCGCCTGCGGGGCAGGGCGCGTGGCCGCGATGGCGTGTCTGAGCGCGGACAAGCTCGGCGGGCGCAGCGCGGCCGGCGCGTTCTGCAAGGCCGCCCGCAGATCGTCTTCGGTGATTTCGCCGGACTGGAGCCGTTCTGCGTACCAATGCCGCGGCATGGTGACGGCGATACCGGACGCGCGTCGCAGTCGCACCGCCGCCATTTCCAGGGGCTCGCTGGCCTGGCCGAGGAAGGGGTTGACCGCAACGCTGGAGGCGAGCGGCCACAGCGGCGGGATGGCGCGTGCCGCACGTTGGGCGGCGGCGATGATCACATCGTGGGACAGGGACACAGACATGGCGGTGGTCGTCGTGGTCATCAGCATGGGGGCCTGGCGTGAAGGGGTTCAGGAGGTCTTGCGAACGGACCAGCCGCCAAGCAGGCGATCGATCGTGGCGTTGGCGTACAGCCCATTGGAGAGGTGGACGCGGAGCCCGGCGGCAGCGGGGTGCGATGCCCAGAGCGGAAACAGCGCTTGCGCGACCGCCACCAGCCCGAAGCTCAGCACCGCGAGCGTCATCAGTGTCCACTCCAGGCGTCCCGGTGCGGGCGTTGCCGGCAGCACGCCGGCCGTCAGCCATTCGGCGGTGGTCTGCAGCGCGAAGTAGCCGATCGCCGCGGCGCTGGCGTAGATCGCCGTCCTGCGGGTGAGGGGGCGCGGCGCGGCGTCGGCAAGGCCCTGGGCCAGCAGATAGGCGACCCCGAAGATCAGGATCGCGCCCAGCGCCAGCGCCTGCGGCGACTTGTGCTCGAAGCCGAAGGCGGACCCGAAGGCAGTGCCGATGCCGATATAGATCGCCAGTGCGATCAAAAATGCGCGGCCGACCGCCGACCCATCCGGAACGGCGACCGGCCCGGGCCGACGAATGGCCGCCACCTGCTCGACCGCGCCGCCGGAGGCCAGGAACGCGTGCGCCTTGTAGAGCGAGTGCGCCACGATGTGCAGCAGGGCCAGCGGGAACAGCGCCAGACCGCACTGGAGCATCATGAATCCCATCTGCGCGACCGTGGACCAGGCGAGCGAGGTCTTGACCGCCGGCTGGGTCAGCATCACCAGCGCGCCGAACAAGGCGGTGAACCCGCCCAGCATGGCCAGCACGGCGAGCACGCCGGGGGCGGCAAGCATCAGGTCGGCAAAGCGGATCAGCAGGAAGCCGCCGCCATTGACCACGCCGGCGTGCAGCAAGGCCGATACCGGCGTGGGCGCTTCCATCATCTCGGTGAGCCAGCCGTGGGTCGGGAACTGCGCCGATTTCAAGACCGCAGCAAGTGCGAGCAGAGCGGCCGCCGCGACCAGCGACCAGGAGTGCTGCCCGCGCGCGGCCATCGCGTTGATCGTCGCGATATCGGTCGTGCCCATGCTTTTCCAGATCAGCAGCGCGCCGCAGGTCAGGGCGATACCGCCGGTGGTGGAGAACACGCGCTTCTTGCGTGCGGCGCGCTGCGCTTCCACGCGCTCGGGATAGAACAGCAGCAGGCGATGCATCGCGATGCTGGTGGCAATCCAGGCGATGACGACCTGGATCAGATTGCCTGCCTGCACCAGCAGCAGCACCGCCGCCAGTGCCATGCATAGCCAGCCGGTGAAGTAGCCCTGGCGAGCCTCGCCGTCGAGATAGGTGCGTGCGTACCGCACCACGATCCAACCGACGAAGGTCACCAGCAAAAGCATCGTCACGCTGACCGCGTCGAGCCGCGCGGACAGGCCGATGTCGCCCCATCCGATCAGTGGGCTGTCGCCAGTGCCTCGCAACAGCACCAGCGCCAGCGATGCGATCGCGATGCACAGCGCGCCGAGCGCGGCGCCTTCTGCGAGGAGGGGGATCTTGAGTGGACGGCGACCGCCGCGAACCAGGGCGACGACAGCGGCGGTCAGCAGCAGGAGTGGTGCGAACAGTGGGAGTAGATAGAGCGACAAGGCGATCCCCTAAGAACGAACGTGGTGGCGGGCTGAGCCACGATAACGACCGGTGGGGTTGAATAAAAATTCATTGTCATTGCAGATTCGTTCGTTATTATAGAACGATATGGCCGCCTTGAACTACAACCATCTGCGCTACTTCTGGGCGGTCGCGCACGAGGGGAACCTCACCCGTACTGCCGAGCGTCTCAACCTCACCCAGTCGGCGCTTTCGGTGCAAATCCGCAAACTGGAGGAGCGCCTGGGCCACGCGCTGTTCGAACGCCGCGGGCGGCAACTGCATCTGACCGAGGCCGGGCAAATCGTGCTCGACCATGCCGATGCGATTTTTGCCACCGGCGATGAGTTGCTTGGCACGCTGCGGCAGACGGGTGCGGCGCGGCAGGCACTGCGGGTCGGTTCGCTTGCCACGCTGTCGCGCAACTTCCAGATGGAGTTCCTGCGGCCGCTGCTGGGCCGCACCGACATCGACCTCATCCTGCGATCGGGCAGCGCGGGTGAACTGCTGCGCGCGCTGGAGGCGCTCAATCTCGACGTTGTGCTGCTGAATCGGGCACCTGCCGGCGATGCGCTGTCCCCCTTCGTCACCCACCGGCTCGCGGAGTACCCGGTCAGCCTGGTGGGCACGCCGGATCGGCTGGGCCATGCGGCCAGCTTCGCCGACCGCCTTCGCAGCCACCCCATCATCCTGCCCACGGTGGATAGCAGCGTGCGCATCGGCTTCGACGCGTTGGCCGACCGCCTGGGCGTAAGGCCGCAGATCGTGGCGGAAGTGGAAGACATGGCGATGATGCGACTGCTTGCCCGCGAGGACATCGGCCTGGCGGTTCTGCCGCCGATCGTGGTCAAGGACGAGATCGCCGCTGGCGCACTGATGGAAGGCGATCAATTGCCGGACATCGTGGAGACCTTCCATGCGGTGACCATGTCGCGACGTTTCCCGAATCCTCTGCTCAAGCTTCTGCTTCAGCCCCCGACCAGGCCAGACAGTCCGTAATGCCACCCGGTTGTCCAAGCCGTGGCGCGCTGTAGACCCGCACGCGACGCGGCGCTTCTACCGGATCCAGCACCGGCAAACGTCTGTCGGGTAATCTGCAGCGCGTCGTCGCGCATTGCGATCTGCAAGAGCTGCGCGTTTGCTGATGGCCGACGTGCTGAGCCTGCGTCGGATCCCATGATCTATCGCCACGCTGGCCACTGGGCATGCTTCGCAGACCAGCAACGCATAGCCGATGTACGGCCTGCGTCGACATGGTCTGAAGTTGCAAGGCATGGCCAGCGCCACTGACGCGCCGACAAAAAAGCCGCGCAGTGCGCGGCCTGATGCATGAGCCGAACTGAAGATGCTCCTCAGCGGACCTTGGCCAATGCCACGCGGGCGTCGGCCATGAACTTCTGTGCTTCCTGCGGCGTGGCCAGGTTGGCGGCGAGCTGGCTGAGCACCTGCTCGATGTCGCTGGAGGCATCCCAGGCTTCATCGCACAGCATGCCGGCGATTGGGCCGAGATAGTTCAGTGCGACCGCTTCCAGTGCATCGCGGACGCTGTCGTCGGGCCCGGCGCCAGTGGCAACCGGCGCCGCACTCGCGCTTGCGACAGCTGCGGCAGGTGCGGGTGTCGGCGCGACCGGCGCACGCACCGGCGACGGTGCGCCGCCGAGATCCTGTTCAAAACCGCCCATCAACCACTGCCGCGAGTCGTCGCTCAACAGCGATGGTTTGCCCAGGCCGGCACCGGGGTCGACCTGGAAGCGCGCCTTCGCCGCGTTGACCATGGTGAGGCGTTGTACCGCCTCATCATTACGCAGCATGCGGAACACCACTTCTTCGATCTGCCCGCTGTTGATGCGGACGATGCAGGAGTGGTTTTCCTCGGTGACGATGAACAGAAAGCCGGACGCCTTCTTCAATGCCAGCGCTCTGAGCTCGCGCAGGATCTCGATCAGCGGACGGAATTCAGTGGACATGGCGTCTTCCTTGCAGCATCAGGTACGGAATGGGTGACAGCGACTCAGCGTTTGCTGAGGCGCTCCATGGCCAACCGGACGCTGTTGGACAAGCGGGAAATGGCGCGCGCCAGGGTACCGATTTCATCTTTGAGGTTGACCTCTGCGATGGTGTGGTTCCACTTGCCCAGGCTCAGTTCTTCGGCCACGGTGGTCAAGTGCTGGATCGGGCGCAACACGCGGCTCCAGATCAGGGCCCACTGCAGGCCGAGCAACAAGGCGCAGACCAGCAGACCGATGCCGGCGATCCACAGCGACTGGCGCACGATCACGCCATTGACGTCGCTTCTGGGATAGGCCGAGACCAGGGTGAAGCCCCAATCGGGTACCTGTTCCTTGGTGACGACCCAATCATCCGGGGTGTCCTTGACGATCCGCTCGATGGTGGCGGTATCGGTGGTGGCGCCGGTGGTGGACTGGAAGCGCAGCTTGTTCTTGCTGTCGAACACGGCAATGAAACCGGAGTCGAGCACGCGGCGGCTGCTGACCACGTTTTCCAGCGCCTGGGTGTCTGCCTTGTAACCGACGTACCACGCACCGATCACGCGCTTGTCGTTGCCGGCAAAGATCGGCTCGTAGCCGGTGACGTACGGGTTGCCGAGAATGTCGACCACGCCGTAGAAGCTTTCGCCGTTACGCAGCTTGGCGGCGGCCTGGCCGTTCGGATCGAGCACGGTGCCGATGGCGCGGCTGCCGTCGTCCTTCTTGACGTTGGTGGAGATACGCACGAAGTCGTCGCCGGTACGCGAGAACAGCGTTGCGGTACCTTCGTGGATGGCGGTGACCTCGTCGACCAAGGTGAAGGCATTGGCCTGCGAGCGCTGGCCCAGCAGCAGGTCGTTGGCGCTACGATCGGCAACGCGGACGTCGCCGCCAATGCTGGGCGCGCCCTCCTTGTTGGCTTCCCTGCGCAGCTGGCGCATGGAGGAATTGACGCGGTCGAGCATCATCGCGCGCGTGACCGCGAACAAGGTCTGCAAGGACACCGACTGGCGCTCGATCGCGTCGCCGGTTTCGAACTTGACCCGGTTCGCTTCGGTAATGGCCAAAATGACCGTCAGTGCCACCACCACGACCAGCACCAAGGCCAGCACCGGCAACAGCAGGCGCACCCGCAAAGAGTGACGAAGCATCGCAATTCCCCTGAACGCGTTTAAATGATTGAGTCGAGTGCCGCCGCAGCGCAGTGCGACGGTTGGACGTAGCCGTTATCGGCTGCCGAACCAGATGCTAAAGCGGCCCCCATGCCGCTTGGCGGTGCATACGATAGCGTAAGCCGATCGGTTTGAGCGCGCGCGGCTATCGCGCGTGTCGCCTCGCGTTCAAGAATGGTCGACCGTATAGCAAAGGCCACCCCCTTGGTGGCGCGCAGGAGTGGCAAGCCGCCGCTCAGGTCTCCAGCGACAGGATCCCGCGCCGCAGCGCGACGGTGACCGCATGGGTGCGATCGCGCACGCCGAGCTTGCCCAGGATGTTCTTCATATGTGCCTTGACGGTTTCTTCGGAGATGCTCAAGGCACTGCCGATCTGCTTGTTGGAGCAGCCGGTAGCGACCAGGTTCAGCACTTCGGTCTCGCGGGCGGACAGGGCATCATCGAGCACATGGGCGGCGATATTTTCGGCCACCGAGGCCGGCACATGCCGGCGCTGGCCGCGACGCACGTCGCGGATGGTGTCGACCAGCTCGCGGCGCAGCGCGCTCTTGAGCAGGTAACCGCAGGCGCCTGCCTGGAGGGCGCGTACCGCGCGCACGTCGCCGGTGTAGGTGGTCAGCACGATGACCTTGGCGGCGGAGTCGACCTGGCGGATGCGCTGGATGGCTTCGACCCCGTCCACGCGCGGCATCTGCAGATCCATCAGCACCACGTCCGGGCGCAGGCGCGTGTAGCAGGCCACCGCCTGTTCGCCGTCTTCCGCTTCGCCGACCACGCGCATGTCGTGCTCGGCGGCGAGCATGGCACTGAGCCCATCGCGCAGCAGCGGATGGTCGTCTACCACCAGCACGTCGGTTGGTCGGACCATGTCAGCCATTGGAAGTCTCCGTGGATCGTGCGGTGTGAAATGGCCACCACCATCGCTTGGCGCGCAGGTAGGCGGCACGCGCGGGCAGGGTGATCTGGATTTCGGTGCCGCTGCCGGGACGCGACCACAGCTGCATCTTGGCGCCGATGCGCTGCGCGCGTTCCTGCATGCCGGTCAGGCCCCAATGCCCGGTGCGGGCGTGGCCGTGCAGCACATCCGGATCCAGGCCGCAGCCATCGTCGCGGATGCGCAGCGTGAAGTCACGAGAACCGTAACGCAGTTCCAGCGCGATGCCGGTGGCATTGGCGTGCCGGTCGGCATTGGCAAGCGCTTCGCGTCCGAGCTGGAACAGTTCGTCGGCCACCAGGTGACGCAAGCGCATGGGCCGGCCTTCGACAGCGACCTGCAGTGCGGCCGTTGGCGGCGGCATAGTGGCGTTACGCGCCCGCTGCAGGGCGGCGGCCAGGTCTTCGTGCAGGGACTGGCTGTCGCGCAAGCCGCTGACGCGATCGCGGCCTTCGGCCAGCGCGTTTTCGGCCAGATCCACCGCCTGTTCCAGCTCCAGCCGGCGGGGATCGTTCCAGGGGAGCGAGCGGCTGGCGGCATGCAGCCGCAGGATCAGCCCCTGGGTGCCCTGCAGCAAGGTGTCGTGCAATTCGCGGGCGATGCGTTCGCGTTCACGGTAACGCTCTTCCAGACGCGCGCGCAGGCGTGCGGCCACCTGCCGGGTCCGCATGCGCCAGGCGATGCCGAGCGCCAGCAGCAACGCCAGCGCGCAGCAGGCCTTGAATTGCCAGGTTTGGATGAAGGCCGGCTCGATGACGAAGTCCAGGGTGTCGCCGCGCGCATTCCACAGGCCGTCGTTGTTGGCGGCCGCAATACGGAAGCGGTAACGCCCGGGCGCAAGGTTGGTATAGAAGGCCTCGTTGCGGTTGCCGGCGTCCTGCCAACGTGCATCCACCCCTTCCAGCCGGTAGCGGAACCGCACGCGCTCCGGGCGGGTAAGGCTGATCGCGTCGTAGCCGATGCGCAGACGGTCGGTCCATTCGGGCAGGTGCAGGCCGTCCTGACGCGGGTAAGGCCGGTCGTTGGCGACCACGTCGGTGATGAAGACCTTCGGCGCGGTGGGGTTGCGGTAGGTCTGCTCGGGATCGAGCCAGGCCAGGCCCTGGTTGGTGGTGAACCAGAGCAGGCCATCGGCCGCGGCGATCGCGGTAGGCACCGGGCTGGCCTGCTGGGCGACGCCGGGCAGGCCATCCATGATGTCGTACAGGCGCAGCGTGGGGCTGACCACGCCGGTGCGCAGGCTGCGCAGCAGTGCCTGCCTGCCGATTTGCACGACGCCGCGATTGCCGTTCAACCAGAAGGTGTCGTGACGGTCGCGCACGATGCCGGTGATGCCCTGCAACACCGGATTGGCCTGATCGGCCACCTGCTGGAAGCGGCCATCGCTGCGGAGCACTGCCAGCCCGCTTTCGCCAGCCACCAGGGTGAGGGCCGCGCTGTGCCAAATGGCGGTGATCGGGCCGACCGACAAGCCGTTGTTGGCGGCGTAGTGCCGCACCTGCCCGCCGCGCAGCATGCTGAGCTCACCTGTGACGCTGCCTACCCACAGCGCGCCGTCCGGCGCGGCGAGCAGGACCGAACAGGGTTGGTCCAGCAGGCTGGCAATCGCCTGCCAGCGATGACCATCCCAGCGCTGCGGGCCGCTGGCATCGGGACACGCCCAGGGCGTGTCCTGGGCATCGACGGCAAACGCGCGGATCGATCCGGTGCGCACGTCCTGCGGTAGGGGCAAGGCGTGCGTGCGGCCTGCGTGCAGCCGCAGCAGGCGGTTGTCGCCGAGCAACCAGCCGTTGGCGCTGGCGGGCACCTGCAGGGCGCTGGCGGGCGCGCCGCGTTGCAGGGCCTGGATGCCGGTACGCGTCAAGGCCAGCTGACGCTCGTCGCGCAGGACCGCCAGCAACACCGGTGCGCCTGGCGTGGCGACGGTCGCGAAGATCGCCACGGCCGTGGGATGGCCCGGCAGCAATGCCGCCAGTGGCAGCAGGGCGCGATGCCGGAAGCGGTTGAGCCCCAGGTTGGTGCCGGCCCAGAGATTGCCTTCGTGGTCTTCCAGCAGCGGGCCGGCAGTGGAGGAGGTCAGACCCTGCAGCGGGCCATAGCGTTCGAGTACCGGCGTCGGCGATGTGGGCTGGGCGACACGGAACACCCCGCCTGCGACGTAGTCGCTGCCCCACAGCGCGCCGTCGCGCATGAAACGGATGCGATGGGCGAACAAGCCGGGAAACCACAGCCGGTGGCGAACCAGAGCAGGTAACACCGTGCCATGCGTATCGGTGAGCGCGAACACGCCGCGGTGCGGATCGGCGACCCAGACCGTGCCGTCCGGGTGCTCGGCCATGGTGGTGAAGTGCCCGACCTGCTGGCCGCTGGATTCGAAGCGTCGCGCACCCGGTTGCAGCGACAGGATGCGGCTGCCATCGCTCACCCACAGGATGCCGCGGCGATCGCGCAACAGCCATTGCGCGCTGGATTCCGGGTAGCCCCAGTCGGCACCGGCGCGGTGCCAGCGCCGTCCGTCGAACCAGCACAGCCCTCTATCGATGGCGGCCCACAGGCGGCCGCTGCCATCGCGCTCGATGCGGAACACCATCCCATCCGGCACATCCTTGCCAGGCACGAAATGAGTGAGATGGCCGTCGGCCAGGCGATCGATGCCGGCATTGAAATAGCCGATCCACGCGCCGTCGTCCGTGGTCAGCGACAGCGCGGTCATATTGTGCGATGCATAGGCTTCGCCCTCCGGCGCCGCCTGCCTGGTGAAGTGTTCGCCGTCGAACTTGAACAGCCCGAAGCCAGTCGCCAGCCACAGCGCGCCGCCATCGGCTTGCTGGATGTCCCAGATGTCGGCCGGCGCGCCGCGCTCGATGCTCCAGGCGGTGTGGTGGAACTGCAGCAGCCCGTCGCGGGTCGCGGCAATGCCGGCTGCGCAGGCGGGACGACAGAGCATCAGTAGCCACCACAGCGCCACGACCGCTGCCGCGCGCAAGCGCGACAAGCAAAGCGAACGGATGACGGGCTCATGCGGCATCGCATCATTGTCGGGCGTGATCGGGGGAAGCACCACCACCTCTTTCGAGGGACGCACGCGCAGGCCGAATTGGTTTAGCGACTGATGCACGCCGCGCGCGTGATGCGGGAACTGTCGGGCAGCGCGCAACGCCTCGACATGCTGCAGCTCGACTGCACCCCATTGCGGTTGCGTTTGCTTCCCGCTCGCCTCGACGCGTCGTTTCGTGGTGATGACGATTTTGAAAAACTGCGCGCTGTCTGATCAGCGCGACGTTCGGCGATGCGTTTGCGTTCTCTCGATTCCACTGGCACTGCATCGGCATGACGCAGCGCTCTATCGAACGCGCATCACATCCAAACTGCTGCCCATGGCGAACAGGTGCAAGCACTCCCCCGAAAGAGGGAACGATTCGCCTCACCATCAGGGGTAGGGCAGCAAAGCCGTCCCCGGCACCATACGGTCATTCCCCCCGGAGACGCCCCATGGCACCTCTGATTGCCGTTGCTTGCCCCGATACGCGTGCTGCAGGGCGCATGCACATACAGGCATCGCGTGTGCGCGCTGTTGCGCGCGCAATGCAGTACATCGACACGCATCTGTACGAACCTGTCAGCGTGGCGCATCTTGCGCAAGCGGCCTGCATGAGCCGCTTCCATTTCGCACGCGTGTTCCGCGATGCGGTCGGCGCCAGTCCAATGGAGTACCTGCGTCTTCGTCGGCTCGAACGTGCCCAGGCGATGTTGCGCGAGGGCGGCCACACCATCAGCCAGATCGCGACCGATCTGTGCTTCTTCGATCAAAGCCACTTCGTTCGCAGCTTTCGCAACGCCACCGGTTGCACGCCGGCACGTTTCGCCGCGCAGATGGCGATGGAGCCGTGCGGCGCTGCCCTCATGCCCTCGTCGCAGCGGCGCGGCGGTGAATCGGTTTCACTTTCCATGGAGCAACCTGCATGACCACTGCAACTGCCGTACCCGGCACATCCTTGCTATCGCCCGGCGATCACACCCTGATTCTGATCGACCATCAATCGCAGATGGCGTTCGCCACGCACACCATCGACATTTCGGCGCTGCGCAACAACGTGTCTTTGATTGCAAAGGGCGCCAAAGGGTTCAAGGTGCCGGTGATCCTGACGACCGTCGCAGAAAAGTCGTTCTCCGGCCCGTTGTTCCCCGAGTTGCCGGACATCTTCCCGGCGAGCCGGTATTCGATCGCACCAGCATGAACGCCTGGGAAGACCAGGGGGTAATCGATCGCATCAACGCAATCGGCAAGCAGCGTCTGGTGATCGCCGGTCTATGGACCAGTGTGTGCATCGTCGGCCCGACACTGTCGGCGATCGAACAAGGGTTCCAGGTGTACGTCATCACCGATGCTTGCGGCGACGTGAGCGATGAAGCGCACGAACGTGCAGTCACGCGCATGGTGCAGGCCGGCGCTGCGCCCATGACCAGTGTGCAGTACCTGCTGGAATTGCAGCGCGACTGGGCACGTGGCGATACCTATGCGCTGACCACCGGCATCGCACGCGCGCATGCCGGTGGCTATGGCATCGGCATCCAGTACGCCAAGAGCATGTTCGCTGCGCAGGAAGGCGGGCATTGAACGTATCGGCACCACGTGGCACCGCCGGACTTTCATCAGCGTTGCTGATGCTGCGCATCGCTGGCGGCGGCTTCCTGCTGCCGCATGGATTGGGCAAGTTGCTGGGCTGGTTCGGTGGACCGGGCTTGACCGGATTTGCCGCTGAGTTGCATCAGTTCGGCTTTCCATCCGCTGCACCGTTGCCGCTGCTGCTGGCCCTGGTGCAGACCCTCTCCGGGCTGGCGGTCTTGCTGGCGGTGTGGACGCGTGCCAGCGCCGCACTGGCAGCGCTGTTCATCGCAACCACCGTGCTGGTTGCCGTGCCCAAGGGCTGGTTCTGGATGCACGGCGGAATGGAATACCCGCTGATGTGGATGTTGGTGTTGCTGGCACTCGCTGCAGCCGGTGGTGGCGACTGGTCGCTGGATCGCCTGCGTATGCGTGTGGCATGAGCCGCATGCCAGGCAAGCACGATGCCGGACGGCGCTTGTGGATGCAGGGCGCCGCAGCCGGTCTTGCGTTGGGTGCATTGCCGGCTGCTTCGTCTGCATCAGGGAAGTCTTCAATGGTCGATCTCGTCGTTCGCAATGCGCGCATCACCACGCTCGATCCGCGCCAGCCCAACGCTACTGCCATCGCCGTTGCCGATGGGCGCATCGTGGCAGTCGGCGACGACGCGCAGATCATGGCCTTGGCAAAGGGCGCGCGCACCATCGATGCGCAGGGGCGACGTCTGCTGCCCGGCCTCAACGACAGCCACACGCACCTGATCCGTGGTGGTCTGAATTACAACCTGGAGCTGCGCTGGGATAGCGTGCGCTCGCTGGCCGATGCAATGGCGATGCTGAAGGCGCAGGTCGATCGCACGCCAGCGCCGCAGTGGGTGCGCGTGGTCGGCGGTTTCACTGCGTATCAATTCGCTGAAAAACGCCTGCCCACGCTTGAGGAGATCAACGCCATCGCGCCGGAAACGCCGGTGTTTCTGTTGCATCTGTACGATCGTGCCTTACTCAATCGCGCCGCGCTGCGAGCCTGCGGCTACGACAAGACCACCCCGGATCCGCCGGGCGGGCGCATCGAGCGCGACAAGTTGGGCAACCCCACGGGTCTGCTGCTGGCCAAGCCCAACGCGTTGATCCTTTACGCAAGCCTGGCCAAAGGCCCGCGCCTGCCGCTGGAATACCAGGCCAACTCCACTCGCCATTTCATGCGCGAGCTCAACCGGCTCGGGGTCACCTCGGTGATCGATGCCGGCGGTGGTTTCCAGAACTATCCGGAGGATTACCAGGTCATCGAACAGCTGCACGCGGCCGATCAACTGAGCGTGCGTATTGCCTATAACCTGTTCACCCAGAACAAGGGCATGGAGGTCGAAGACTTCCGCGGCTGGACCGAAGTACTGCCGTTACGCAAGGGCGATGACCTGCTGCGTCACAACGGCGCCGGCGAGATGCTGGTATTTTCCGCTGCAGACTTCGAACAATTCAGCGAGCCGCGCCCGGAGCTGCCGGCGGAGCTGGAACCCGAGCTGGAGCAAGTGGTGCGGCTGCTGGTGGAAAAGCGCTGGCCATTCCGTATCCATGCAACATACGACGAAAGCATCGCGCGCATTCTCGATGTCTACGAAAAGGTCAACGCAGACATCCCGTTCGACGGTCTGCACTGGTTCATCGACCATGCCGAAACGATTACCCCGCGCAATATCGAGCGCATTCGCGCCTTGAACGGCGGCATCGCCGTGCAACATCGCATGGCCTACCAGGGCGAGGCGTTCGTGCGGCGCTATGGCGTGCAGGCTGCAAGGCAGACGCCGCCAGTGCGACGCATGCTCGCAGCGGGAATTCCGGTCGGCGCAGGCACCGATGCCACCCGCGTGGCCAGCTACAACCCGTGGGTGGCGCTGTCGTGGCTGGTCACCGGCCGCACGGTGGGCGGTCTGGCCCTGTATGGCGACGAGAATCTGCTCGATCGCGAACAGGCACTGCGGTTGTGGACGCAGGGCAGCGCCTGGTTTTCCGGTGACGAGACCAACAAGGGCACCCTGGCGGCGGGGCAGTTGGCCGACTTCATCGTGTTGTCCGACGATTACTTCCGCATCGACGACGCGGCCATCTCCGACATCACCAGCGTGCTGACCGTCCTGGGCGGGCGTGTCGTGCATGGCGAGGGCGACTTTGCCGCGCTCGCCCCCACGCTGCCGCCTGCCATGCCGGATTGGTCGCCGGTGAATCGGTTCGGCGGCTACCAGGTTGGAGGCGGGGTGAGCGGGCTAGCCGCTGCGCCGCACGCGCATGCGCGCGGCCACGCGTGTCGAGCCCACGGCGCGCACGCGCATGCGGGGCTGCATGCTGTCCCCACCGATGATCTACGTCGCTTCTGGGGTGCCTTGGGATGCGCGTGCTTCGCGTTCTGATGGCGGTATCGCCGGTACATCTACGTGCCTGCATGTTGCACGCGGCACACTTCTGCGTCGTTTGTTTCATTCCATTGGCTGGAGTCTTGCCGCGATGAGTGTTTCTGCCGCACCTGCCGAAGGTGGTGCCTGGGCGCCGCTGCGTGAGCCGGTTTTCCGCGCCTTGTGGCTGGCGATCCTGGGCAGCAACATCGGTACCTGGATCAATGATGTCGCCGCGTCCTGGGTGATGGCCGAACAGACCGGCTCGCCATTGATGGTGGCGGCGGTACAGTCGGCCACCACCTTGCCGGTGGTGTTATTGGCACTGGTCGCCGGCACGCTGGCCGACATCGTCGACCGTCGTCGCTACCTGCTGTTGACCCAGCTCTGGATGCTGCTGGTGGCCGGTACGCTCGCGTTATTGGCGCATCTGCAGTTGCTGGCGCCTTGGGTCTTGGTGGCGCTCACCTTTGCAATGGGCGTGGGCGCAGCAATGGCGATACCGGCGCAGGCGGCGATCGTGTCGGAACTGGTACCGCGCCCGATGCTGGCTTCGGCGGTGGCGCTCAATTCGATAGGCATGAACATCGCGCGATCGATCGGCCCGGCCGTGGGTGGGCTGATCGTGGCGCAATTCGGCCCGCCGTGGGCCTTTCTGCTCAACGGGTTGACCTTTGGCATGATGCTGTACGTGCTGTGGCGGTGGCGCCGCGATGTGCACACCTCGGCGCTGCCGCCGGAGAGCTTTGGCGCAGGCCTGCGCGCAGGGTTGCGCTACGCCGCGCGCGCCGGTCGCCTGCAGGCGGTGCTGATCAAGGCCGCCGGCTTTTTTGTGTTCGCCAGCGCGTTGACCGCGCTGCTGCCGTTGGTGGTCCGCCGCGACATGCAGCTGGGCGCCGGCAGCTACGGCGTTTTGCTGGGCTGCATCGGCGTCGGAGCGATCAGCGGCGCCTTGCTGTTGCCGCGCCTGCGTGCGCACTACGACCGCGATCTGTTGGTGTTCGTTGCCACCCTGGTGTGCGCCGCATCGCTGCTGGGGTTGGCGTTGTCGCGGCTGCTTGGCGTGTTGTGCGTGGTGATGGTGGTGAACGGCCTGGCCTGGATCACGGTGCTGTCGTCGTTGCAGATCGCCGCACAGACCGCCGTCCCTGCGTGGGTGCGTGCCCGTGCATTGTCGCTATATATCGTGGTGTTTTCCGCAGGCATGGCCAGTGGCTCGCTGTTATGGGGTGCGTTGGCCCAACGCACGTCGATTGCCACAGCACTGCAGATCGCCGCCGCCGGTGCAGTGATCGCCGCGCTAGTGGTCAAACGCGCGCGGATTGCCGGAACCGAACAGCTGGACCTTGCCCCCGGTGGGCATTGGCCTGCACCTGCGCAAGTCGCTCGCGTCGAGCACGACCGCGGCCCGGTGCTGGTGACAGTGGAATACCGTATCGCTGCCGAGGCACGCGTCGCGTTCTTGCAGTTGATGACGCAACTGGGCAATGCGCGCCGCCGCGATGGCGCCGTGGTCTGGGGCATCGCCGAAGACGCTGCAACGCCGGGTGTGCAACTGGAATACTTCATCCTCGCCTCCTGGCTGGAGCATTTGCGGCAGCACGAACGCGTCACCGGCGACGACCGCCAATTACAGGAACAGATCCGCGCCCTGCATCACGGCGAGCGCGCGCCGGTGGTGCGCCACTTCGTCGGTGGCGGCGGTGCTGCGCTGCCGCCGCACGCGCACTCGGATATCTGATGCCCATGAACTGGAAGTTCATCAGCGGTGTCGCGTTGGGTGTGGCAATCGGCTTGGGCTGCCGCATGGCCGGCATTCCATCGCCTGCTCCGACGGCTTTCGTCGGCGCGCTGCTGGTGCTGGCAATGACGTGCGGCTATGCACTGGCCGACCGCTTTCTGGCCCAGCGTGCCGCCAAGAATCTGGGGCATTGCGGCAGGCCCGGCGGCCGCGTGGGCCGGCAGGGCGACGCATGAGCCTGGCAGTGCTCGGGGTACTGCTCGCATGGGCGATCGGCATCGGCTGCCGGTTGCTCGACTTGCCGCTGCCCGCTCCGCCACGTCTGACCGGTGCATTGCTCGTCGTGGCGATGAGCGGCGGGTTCCTGCTGGCTGACTGGGTGCTGCGCTGAAGCGGCACGGTGTCGGGGGCTCGCGGCGTGTCCTGCAAGCGGCAAGCGCGTGATGCCCTCAGCCAACCAAGATCTCGACCAAGTCTGCGAAGCGCAGCGAACAGCAACGACTGTCACCATCAGGCAGACATGGCCGGTGTGCGATCGGGACCTATCACTGGCAAGGTGCAGATATGAGCGCACCGTCGATGCGGCCTGACAACAAGCTGTCTGAGTGCGTGAGCTGTTCTTGTACGATCCCTAACGCCAGATCAAAAAAGGCCGGCTCTCTCGAGCCGGCCTTTCGCTGATCCATTCAACCTCGATCAGGCGTTTGCGAACGCCAACAGATCCTTGTTGAACTGGTCCGCATGGGTGACGGTCAGGCCGTGCGGCGCGCCGGCATAGATCTTCAATTCTGCATTCTTGATGATCTTGGCCGACATCTTGCCGGACGCATCGATCGGCACGATCTGATCGTCGTCGCCGTGTACCACCAGCGCCGGCACATCGATCTTCTTCAGGTCGGGCGTGTAATCGACTTCGGAAAATTCCCTGATGCAGTCGTACTGGCCCTTGTGCCCACCCAACATGCCTTGCAGCCAGAACGCATCGCGCATGCCCTGGGTGACCTTGTTGCCATCGCGGTTGGCGCCGAAGAACGGCGTGGTCAGGTCCTGGTAAAACTGCGACCGATCCTTGGCCACACCGTCGCGAATGCCGTCGAACACGCTCATCGGCAGGCCGCCCGGGTTGGTCGGGCTCTTGACCATCTGCGGCGGCACGGCCCCCACAAGCACCACCTTGGCCACGCGCTTGCTGCCATGCCGGCCGACGTAATGCGCCACTTCGCCACCGCCGGTGGAATGGCCCACCAGGATTGCGTCTTTCAGGTCCAGCGCCTCGATCACCGCAGCCAGATCGTCGGCGTAGGTATCCATATCGTTGCCGTCCCAGGTCTGCGATGAACGGCCGTGGCTGCGGCGGTCATGCGCAATCACGCGATAGCCGTGCTGGCCCATGAACAACATCTGCGCATCCCAGGCATCGGCGCTGAGCGGCCAGCCGTGCGAAAACACGACCGGTTGGCCCTTGCCCCAGTCCTTGTAGAAAATATTGGCGCCGTCGGGACGTTTGACGAAATTGGACATCTGCTTGACTCCGTGAGTGGACGAGTGGGGCGGCGAGGTGGACGGCATGCGCGTGGCCGCGGCAGCGCTGGCGAGATGTGGCAGCGATAACGCTGCCACGGCTGCCGTGCCGGAAATGAGAAAGTGGCGGCGCCCGGCATCGGCCGGATGCGCCTCGAACGGATCCATAAGAACTCCTGCGGGCGAGGGCATGCAGCCCGGCGGTCGCATGCGCGCGTTGGCGCGTCATGTCAGGCATGCCCAAGCAGCGCAAGGCCACTGCAGGCAACGGACAGACCGGTGCATGCGCCAAGTAGAGCGCGTGAGGCACAAGGCAGATTGCACGCGCGTGCGCAGTGCACCCACTAGCGCAGAATGTGATCGATTCGCGCGATGCGCGGGCCGTAATGGAAGAAGCGTAAACATGCGCACAGCGCTTGCAGCTGCCTCAAGCAAGTCCGGCGCGGTACTTCGCTCTTCAATAAGGTCACCGACACTTGTCTGGTTCGGCGTGCGCGCTGCTTGCAGGACCGTTGGCGGCATGGACGCCGCCATCGAGCCTACACGGACGTACTTGCGGCGTGTCCCGCGAGCGGCGATGGCACCGCGCCCTGAACTCAGTCGAGTTCGCTGAAGAGACCTTGCTCACCCATCCTTGCAGGACACGTTTTGTAATCTCTCAAGCATCACCAACAGCGATGGTGCGGGTTGAAGGGAAGAAAGCGCGACATCGTCTTCCACTTGTCCGGGCGATACGAAACAATTGATCGAACGCTGGCGCAATACCCGCGCCGATGCCGCATCTCAATGCAGCGCGGTATCCCACAGCAGCTTCAGATTGAGGCATACGATCACCGCAGCGATCACCCACGCGATGCGTACCAGCCATGCTGGCGCTACCAGCGCGCCCATCAACTGCCGGTCTGACACGAAGCGCACCAGCGGAATCACCGCAAACGGCAGCTGCATCGACAACACCACCTGGCTGAGCACCAACAACCGCGCGGTACCGGCTTCGCCATACAGCCAGGTCACGATGACCACCGGCACGATGGCGATGCCGCGGGTGAGCAAGCGCCGTATCCATGGCGGCAGGCGTAATTGCAGGAAGCCTTCCATCACGATCTGCCCGGCCAGCGTTGCGGTCACGGTGGAGTTGATGCCCGAGGCGAGCAGCGCCACCGCAAACAGCGTCGAGGCCAGGCCGACGCCCAGCATCGGCGCCAGCAACGCATGCGCCTGTTCGATCTCCTGCACGTCGGTGCGGCCCTGCGCATGGAACACCGCCGCGGCCAGGATCAGGATCGAGGCATTGATGAACAGCGCGAACATCAACGCCACCGTACTGTCGGTGACCGCCCAACGCAGCGCGGATTTCCGGCCGACATCGGTCCGTGGATACGCGCGCGTCTGCACGATCGACGAGTGCAGATACAGGTTATGCGGCATCACCGTCGCACCGATGATGCCGATCGCCAGATACAGCGCCTGCGGGTCGGTGACCACCTGCGCACGCGGAATGAAACCGCCCAGTACCGCCGCGATCGGTGGCGCGGCCAACGCGATCTGGATCCCGAAACACGCGAAGATGATCAGCAGCAGCGCGATCACGAAGGCTTCCAGCGCGCGGAAACCGCGGTTCATCAGCAACAACACCAGCACCACATCCACCGCGGTGATGATCGCGCCCATGGTGAGCGGAATCCCGAACAACAGCTTCAACGCAATCGCGGTACCGATGACCTCTGCCAGGTCGCAGGCGATGATGGCCAGCTCGCAGATGCCCCACAGGGCCAGATTGACGCCACGCGGATAACGCGCGCGACAGGCCTGCGCCAGGTCCAGCCCGGTGGCGATACCTAGCCGCGCCGACAGGCCTTGCAGCACGATCGCCATCAGGTTCGACAACAGGATCACCGACAGCAGCAGGTAGCCGAACTGCGAGCCGCCGGCCAGATCGGTGGCCCAGTTGCCCGGGTCCATATAGCCCACCGACACCATGTAGCCCGGTCCGAGGAAGGCCAGTAGGCGGAACCACCAATGGCCGCTGTTGGGCACAGAGACGCTGGCTTGGTGGTCGCCCAGACCGCCGATGGCGGTGGCTGACGATGGCGCTGAGGCGGCGGTGTCGGCGGACATGCACTCGGGTCGAAACGGGTTAAGCGCATGATATAGCAGTTGCTATGCTGTTGAGCATTGGCAATTTCAATCGTATTGATCTGCTGCGTGCTTCAAACTATGCGCTCCGGCATCGATGCCGGCGACGATGACGAGGAAGAGGGTGGGCAAGAGCGAAAAGGTGGAAGCGGCCGCGCCGGTCCTGATCGATGCGCAGGTGCACATGGAGAGCTTCCGTCAGGTACGCGAAGCGCGCCGCGCCGAGCTGGTCGAAGACTACGTGGAGCTGATCTCCGATCTACTGGTGGATGGCGGCGAGGCACGTCAGGTCGATATCGCGGCCCGCCTGGGCGTCGCGCAGCCCACCGTGGCCAAGATGCTCAAGCGGCTGGTGCGCGATGGTTGGGTCGTGCAGCGGCCCTACCGCGGGGTGTTCCTGACCCCGGCCGGTGAGGCGCTGGCCGCATCCAGCCGGCAGCGCCACCAGATCGTGGAGCGCTTCCTGCTTGCGCTGGGCATCGATGAAGCCACCGCGCGTCGCGACGCGGAGGGCATCGAACACCATGTCAGCGAAGCCACGGTTGCCGCGTTCGCCGCGTTCCTCGACCGCCAGGGCGGTTCGGCCACGTGAGCATGCCGACCGATACGCCGCACGCGGCGATCGACGTGCACTGGATGCAGCACGCCTTGCAATTGGCCGAGCGTGCCGAGCGCGACTATGACGAAATCCCGGTCGGCGCAGTGCTGGTCGATGCGCAAGGCAACGTGCTCGGCGAAGGCTGGAACTTCAATATCGCCAGCCACGATCCCAGCGCGCATGCCGAAATCGTGGCGATGCGCGAAGCCGGGCGCCGGCTGGCTAATCACCGCCTGATCGGCTGCACGCTCTACGTCACCCTGGAGCCGTGCGCGATGTGCGCGATGACGATGATTCATGCGCGGATCGCGCGCGTGGTGTTCGCCGCCAGCGATCCCAAGACCGGCGCCTGTGGCAGCGTCTTCGACCTGCTGGCCGACCCGCGCCACAATCATCGCGTGCAGGTGTGCGGTGGCGTGCTGGCGGCCCAGGCGAGCTTGCGGCTGACCAATTACTTCAGGGCCAAGCGCGGCAAGCCGCCACTTGCGCCCTGAGCGACGTGGCCGCGGTATGATGCGCGCCCTCTTCAGCATCCGGCCGGCGACGGCCTCCACAGGACGGCGATATGGCAGAGAACCTTGCAGGCAACGACCGACTGATCTGGATCGATCTGGAAATGACCGGCCTAGATACCGATCGCGATTCCATCATCGAGATCGCCACCATCGTGACCGATGCGCAGTTGAACGTGCTTGCCGAGGGACCGGAACTGGCCATTGCGCATCCGCTGGAAACCCTGGAAGCGATGGACGAATGGAACCGCAATCAACATCGCCGTTCGGGTCTGTGGCAGCGCGTGATCGACAGTCAGGTGACCCACGCGCAGGCCGAAGCGCAGACGGTTGCATTCCTGAGCGAGTGGATCCGTGCCGGCGCCTCGCCGATGTGCGGCAACTCGATCTGCCAGGATCGCCGCTTCCTGCACCGCCAGATGTCGCGCCTGGAGCGCTATTTCCATTACCGCAACCTGGACGTGTCCACCATCAAGGAACTCGCGCGACGGTGGGCGCCGACGGTAGCGAACGGGTTCGCCAAGAGTTCGGCCCATACCGCCCTGAGCGATGTGCGCGATTCGATCGACGAGTTGCGCCACTATCGTCAGTTCATGGGTGCGCTTGGTGGCGATACCGCAGCGGGTGTGGAGAACTGAGAATCCGCAGGCATGTGTTGCGCACTGAAGTTCGAGCAGCAGGGTGGATCGTGTCGTCGGATGAAGTGTGCAGTGGGTGCACTTGAAGCACTCTCAGCATCGCTCTGCGCATTCCCGCACATACGAGCCTGCTATCCACACTCACAAAAAAGGCCGCATCAATCGATGCGGCCTCTGTTTTTTCTACTGCGGTAATGCTGGGGACGCCGCATCAACGCGCCAGCGACGGCCCCTTGCTCAGGTCGCCATCGTCGGCGATGCCTTTCAGCAACAGGCCGGAGATCGGCTTGCCATCGGCATCGTGGTGATACACGTGCAGGTCGCGCTGCGGGTAGGGGATGTTGAGTCCGTTTTCCAGCAACTGGTTGCGGATCTGCTCCAGCGTGGTGCTCTTGGCGGCGCCGAAGTTGCCGTTGGTCGCATACGCGAACAACATCAGGTCGACCGTACTCTCGCCCAGGTTGGTCACCTGCACGAATGGTGCAGGCGACTCCAGGATGTTCGGGTTGTCCTTGGCGATCTGCAGCAACAACTGCTGCGCTTTCTTCAGATCGTCTTCATAGCCCACGCCGACCGTCACTTCCAGGCGGCGGTTGGGCAAAGTGCTGTAGTTGACGATGGGGGCAGTGGTAATCGTGCTGTTTGGCAGGGTGATCATGCGTTCGTCGAACGAACGGATCCTGGTCTGGAAGATCCGGATCTCGTCGACGATGCCTTCCTGGCCGGCAATCAATACGTGGTCGCCATCGCGCATCGGCCGCAGCACGATGAGCATCACGCCAGCAGCGATGTTGGACAGCGAATCCTTCAGCGCAAGGCCGACCGCCAGGCCTGCTGCGCCGAGCACTGCGATCAGTGAGGTCGGTGGCACACCGATCTGACTCAACGCGCTGACGAACACCAACACCAGCAACAACGCGTACATCACGTTGCGCAGGAAGTTGGTGAGCGTGATCTCGACGCGTGCGCGGGTAAGCGCGCGGTGCAACCATTGACTGAGTTGCCGGGCCAGCCACATGCCGACCACGACGATCAGCAGTGCCACCCCCCAATTGACCGCGTACTGCGCCCACGGGATGGCGGCCCAATTGAAGGCCGGCTCGCTGGTCGCGGCCGGCTTGGCGGCTGCCGCTCCTGCTGCCGCAACCGGTTTTGCAGCAGCTGCTCCTGCAGCTGCCGCCCACATTGCACCCATCGGTCCCATCAGCCCTCGCTCTTGAGCTTGGCCAGACGCAGCCAGGTGTCGACCACGGTATCGGGATTCAACGACACCGATTCGATTCCTTCCTGCATCAGCCACTCGGCCAGCTCCGGGTGGTCGGACGGCCCCTGGCCGCAGATACCCACGTACTTGCCCTTGGCGCGCGCCGACTTGATCGCCATCGACAGCAGCTTCTTCACCGCCGGGTTCCGCTCGTCGAACAGGTGTGCGACGATCGACGAATCGCGATCCAGGCCCAGGGTGAGCTGGGTCAGGTCGTTGGAGCCGATCGAGAAGCCGTCGAAGATCTCCAAGAACTCGTCGGCCAGCAGCGCGTTGGACGGCAGCTCGCACATCATGATGATCTTCAGCCCGTTCTCTCCCTGCTTGAGCCCGTTCTGCTCCAGCACTTCGATCACCTTGCGACCTTCTTCCAGCGTGCGCACGAACGGGATCATCACCCAGAGGTTGTCCAGGCCCATCTCGTTACGCACCTTCAGCACCGCCTTGCACTCCAGCGCGAACGCCTTGGTGAAGGAGGGATCGACATAACGGCTGGCGCCGCGGAAGCCGATCATCGGGTTTTCTTCATGCGGCTCGTAACGCGAACCGCCGATCAGGTTGGCGTATTCGTTGGACTTGAAGTCCGACAGACGCACGATCACCGTATTCGGCGCAACCGACGCGGTCAGCGTGGCGATACCTTCGGCCAGGCGATTGACGTAGAAGCTCACCGGATCGCCGTAACCGGCAATCTTGGCGTCGATCTTCTTGCGGACGTCGGCGTCCTGCTTGTCGTATTCCAGCAGCGCGTTCGGGTGGATGCCGATGTGCGCGGCGATGATCATCTCAAGACGCGCAAGACCAATGCCGGCATTGGGCAACTGGCCGAAGTCGAAGGCCCGCTCCGGGTTTGCCACGTTCATCATGATCTTGAGCGGGGCAGGTGGCATGTTGCCCAGATCGGTGGTGGTGCGCTCGAACGGCAGCAGGCCATCGTAGATGAAGCCGGTGTCGCCTTCGGCGCAACTGACCGTCACTTCCTGGCCGTCGCTGAGCACGTCGGTGGCATTGCCCGAGCCCACCACCGCCGGCACGCCGAGCTCACGCGCGATGATCGCTGCATGGCAGGTGCGGCCGCCGCGGTTGGTGACGATGGCAGAGGCGCGCTTCATCACCGGCTCCCAATCGGGGTCGGTCATGTCCGCGATCAACACATCGCCAGCCTGGACGCGATTCATGTCGTCCAGCGAGCGCACCACGCGTGCCACGCCGCTACCGATCTTGGCACCGACGGCGCGGCCTTCGGCCAGGATCTTGGCGCCCTTGGCTTCCAGCGCAAACCGTTCGATCTGGGTCGCATGACTGCGCGACTTCACCGTCTCCGGACGCGCCTGCACGATGAACAGCTTGCCGCTGACCCCGTCCTTGGCCCACTCGATGTCCATCGGGCGGCCGTAATGCTTTTCGATCACCAGTGCCTGCTTGGACAGTTCTTGCACGTCTTCGTCGCTGATCGAAAAGGTGCTGCGCAGTTCCACCGGCGTGTCTTCGGTACGCACCCGTTCGCCGGGCACATCCGAATAGACCATGCGAATGGCCTTGCTGCCGAGCGAGCGGCGCAGGATTGCCGGCTTGCCTGCAGTGAGCGTGGGCTTGTAGACATAGAACTCGTCCGGGTTGACCGCGCCCTGCACGACCATTTCGCCCAGGCCGAAGCTCGATGTGACGAACACCACGTCGCGGAAACCGGATTCGGTGTCCAGCGTGAACAACACGCCTGCCGCGCCTACGCCCGAGCGCACCATCAACTGCACGCCGGCCGACAGGAACACGTCTTCATGCTTGAAGCCGTGATGCACGCGATAGGCAATCGCACGATCGTTGTAGAGGCTGGCGAACACTTCCTTGACCTTGTGCACCACATCGTCGGCGCCGGTCACATTGAGGAAGGTCTCCTGCTGGCCTGCGAAGGAGGCGTCCGGAAGGTCCTCGGCGGTTGCCGAGGAGCGCACGGCCACGGCAACGTCGCCGCCGCCGTTCTCGGCGCACAACTGGGCGTAGGCGCTGCGGATGTCGCGGTCCAGGTCCGGCTGCAGTGGGGCATCGATCACCCAGCCGCGGATTTCCTTGCCGGCCAGCGTGAGTGCATTGACGTCTTCGACATCCAGCGTTGCCAGCCTGTCGAAGATGCGCTTGGACAGATCGTTGTGCGCGATGAAGTCCTTGAAAGCTTCCGCGGTGGTCGCATATCCACCAGGAACCGAGACGCCCAACCCAGCCAGGTTGCCGATCATCTCGCCAAGCGAGGAATTTTTACCGCCCACGCGGGCCAGGTCGGCCAGGCGTAGCTCATGCAACCACAGGATATTCTCGTTCAAGCGCGATGCTCCGTAAGGCCATCGCCCGAGCGGGCTGAATGGCCGCGACCGTAGGAAGAAGCCGCTATGATGCAGTGCACAGCGGAACCTGCACAAGCATGAATCCGTAAGTTTTGGACACCAGTTCAAAGAGGTGGTCTTGATGTCAACAATTCGGCCGGTGTTTTACGTCTCCGATGGAACCGGTATCACCGCTGAAACGATTGGGCATAGCCTGCTCACGCAGTTCAGCGGTTTCAACTTCGTCACCGACCGCATGTCGTTCATCGATGATGCAGATAAAGCGCGCGATGCGGCCATGCGCGTGCGCGCCGCAGGCGAGCGGTACCAGGTGCGCCCGGTCGTGGTCAATTCGTGCGTCGATCCACAATTGAGCATGATCCTGGCCGAAAGTGGCGCGCTGATGCTGGATGTCTTCGCACCCTTCATCGAGCCGCTGGAGCGCGAGCTCAATGCGCCGCGTCATTCGCGTGTGGGCCGCGCGCACGGCATGGTCGACTTCGAAACCTATCACCGCCGCATCAACGCAATGAACTTCGCGCTGAGTCATGACGATGGCATTGCGCTCAATTACGACGAGGCCGATGTGATCCTGGTGGCGGTGTCGCGCGCGGGCAAGACACCGACCTGCATCTATCTGGCCTTGCATTACGGCATTCGCGCCGCCAACTATCCGCTCACGGACGAAGATCTGGAAAACGAGCAGTTGCCCCCGCGGTTGCGTAATTACCGCAGCAAGTTGTTCGGCTTGACCATTGATCCTGAGCGGTTGCAGCAAATTCGTCAGGAGCGGCGCGCCAATTCGCGCTACAGCGCGGCAGAGACCTGCCGGCGCGAAGTGGCGATCGCCGAGCGCATGTTCCAGATGGAGCGCATTCCCTCGCTCAGCACCACCAATACCTCGATCGAAGAAATCTCCAGCAAGGTGTTGTCCACTCTGGGCTTGCAGCGCGAGATGTTTTGATCGGGGATCAGGCTTGGCAGCCGCCTCGCGGGTCTTGCGAGCGTGCGCATCGGATGGAGATCTAAAGATGCCATTGCGCGGCGGCTGGGAGAGCAAAGCGGGCGGGGCAGTGCTCCACCAAGGTAGGCCTGTCGTTGGGCCCCCGTCAATGCTGCCCGTGCGGCGGCGCAGCGTGTAGGATCGGTCCATGGCGCAAGCACTGAGCAAACTCGAACGCATTCCCAAACTGAGCCGCTTCGGCTGGCTGATGGGCTTGTACGCAGAAAACTTCCAACATCTGACCCGGTTATTTGCCCCGGCCGATCTGGCGCCGGGCTCCTACGTGTCCTCGATCGGCGATGGCCTGAACCTGCGGCTGGACGTGATCGAATGCCACCGCTACACGGTGGAACTGCGCCTGACTTACGACCTGTGCGACCCGGTCACCGGCGAGCCGGACCCGTCGGCGTATGTACGGCTGTACCGCGATGCGCGCCAGGCCGAGACCACGCATTGCTATGTCGGTCGGCGCTGGCAGGACGTGATGGGCATGTTCCCGCCGCCGGCCGAGCTGATCAGCCACCGCATGCGCATGAATACGTTCCTGGGCAAGTGGCTGGAGTACCTGGCCGAACGCGGACACGGCGTTGCGACCCTGCACCTGGATACCGACCGCGTGGCACCGCCGCGCCCGAACCCGCAGGCTGCCGTCGGCTGAGCCGGCGTTGCCGCCGCGTGCGGCGTGCCGCTTCAGTCATACTGATGCGCTTCGTGTCAGATCGCATGCCATGCCCTATACCCCGATTGTCGCCACGCTCGGCTACCTGTTGTCGCCGGACGGCACCCAGGTGCTGATGATCCATCGCAATGCCCGCCCCGGCGACCAGCATCTGGGCAAATACAACGGCCTGGGCGGCAAGATGGAGCCGGACGAAGACGTGCTGGCTTGCATGCGCCGCGAGATACGCGAGGAAGCCGGCGTCGACTGCGGCCGGATGCAGTTGCGCGGCACCATCAGCTGGCCGGGCTTCGGCAAGCAGGGCGAAGACTGGCTGGGCTTCGTGTTCCTGATCCACAGCTTCGAGGGCACACCGCACACCTCCAATCCGGAGGGGACGCTGGAGTGGATCGCGATCGAGCGGATGGATCAGGTGCCGATGTGGGAAGGCGACCGCAATTTCCTGCCGCTGGTATTTGATGGCGACCCGCGCCCGTTCCACGGCGTCATGCCGTATCGCGACGGGCGCATGCAGTCGTGGACATATTCGCGGATCTGATCGCTGCACGTGCACGGCACGCGGAGTGCGTGCCGCCGGCACTGCGCCGGCAGATATCTAGCCGGGCCCGACTGCTGTAGATCGACGTCCTCGGTGCGGGAGATAGATCGGCGCACCAGCGCTTGACGTCCGATCGGCGAGCCGTGCTGGCTAGCAGCGCAGCACCCAATGCCAGCCAGGCTCAACCGTGCGGCGTTGAACATTGAGCGTCGGGGAGCCTCTCGGTTTTCCGCGGAACGGCAGGCCTCGCCCACTTCTCCACACCCCCTGTGGATGGACGCTGCGCAAGTCTGTGGACAAGTGCGCGGCCCCCTTATGCCATCTGGTACGCGTGGCGGCTGGTCAAAATTTCGCCAGCGTGATCATTGTGCCGTCCAGCCCCCATCGATGGCGAGGGCTTGCCCGGTGATATTGCGGGCGGCATGCGACATCAGAAACGCCACGGTGCCGGCCAGCTCGTCGTAGTCGATGAAGGCGCCCTTGGGCATCGGCTTGAGCATCACATCGCGCACCACGGCGTCCTCGGTGATGCCGCGGATGCGCGCCTGATCGGCAATCTGCCGTTCCACCAGCGGCGTACGCACATAGCTGGGGCAGAGCGTGTTGACGGTGATGTCGCAATCGGCGGTTTCCAGCGCGATGACTTTGGCCAGGCCGACCAGGCCATGCTTGGCGGCCACATACGCACTTTTGTATGGGCTGGCCACCAGCGAGTGGATGCTGCCGATATTGACGATGCGGCCATAGCCGGCCGCGCGCATGCCAGGCAGCACGGCGCGACTGAGGCGTGCGGCGCCGGTGAGCATCACATCCACCAGCAGCGCCCACTGCTGCATCGGGAACTCCTCAAGTGCGGCCACATGCTGCAGGCCGGCGTTGTTCACCAGTACCTGCGGGGCGCGTGATGCACTGGCCAGTGCCTGCGCGATGCTGTCTGCATCGGTCACGTCCAACGCCAGCGCCTCCGCCGAGCCGCCTGCCTGGCGCAACGCATCCGCCGTGCGCTCGGCGGCCGCCAGCTGCACATCGCTGACGAGCAGATGATGGCCGTCGGCCGCCAGTTGGGTAGCGATACCGGCGCCAATGCCGCTGCCCGCGCCGGTGATCAGGATGCTGTGCATCGGATGTCCTCGTGAAGTCGTGCGCGGCCGGGAGCGGTCACGCGGATCGCCAGCCTAGCCGAGTGCAGCGAAACGGTCGCCTGCATGGCGCGCGCGCGTTACCCTTTGTGTCTTGCTCACCTTAGGTTCCGCATGAAACGCCATTTTTCGATGCTGCGCGATTTCCAACTCGCGGACTGGTTCACGCTTGCCAACGCGTTCTGCGGCACCGGCGCGGTGTTTGCGGCCATGCGGTTCCTGCAAGAGGGGCATCGCGGCGATCTGCTGCTTGGCATGGCATTGATCCCGCTGGCGTTCGTGTTCGATGCGCTGGATGGGCACGTGGCGCGCTGGCGCAAAGCGTCTTCCACGCTGGGCCGCGAACTGGATTCGTTGGCGGACGTGATCTCCTTCGGCGTGGCGCCGGCGGCGCTGGGCTATGCCTGCGGCATGCGCGGCGGTTGGGACTGGCTGGTGCTGAGCTATTTCGTCTGCTGCGGGGTCAGCCGGCTGGCGCGCTACAACGTCACTGCCGAAGAGATCGCTGGCGAGGCCGACAAGGTGCCGTACTTCGAAGGCACGCCCATTCCGACCAGCCTGGTACTGGTGATCCTGCTCGCGGTTGCCGCCAGCAGCGGGCATATCGGCGACACCTTGTGGTGGGGCCAATGGCAGCTGGGGCCTTGGCAGTTGCATCCGCTGGTGCTGCTGTTTGCGGTGTCCGGCTCGCTGATGATCAGCAAGACGCTGCGTATCCCCAAACCCTGAGCGGCACACCGCTACGCACGCGGTAGGATGGCTGGGTAGAGGTCACTGGATGGGATGATGGCGAGCAGCGGTTCGGACAACGGCAACTTCGACGACAAGGCGCGCCAATACTGGGCTGCCTGGGGAGATGCCATGCGCCACGGCCAGGCCGGCGCCGCTGCGCAACAACCACCGCCCACGTCCGGTAGCGACGCCCCGCAGGATTGGCGCAAGGCCTTGGATTGGTGGTCGCAATTGCTGCCCACCCAGGCCGCCCCACAGGCGCAGGAGGCCATCGACCGCTTTCGCACCCAGGCCGGCGACTGGTTTGGCACCATGCAGCAGGTGGCCGCGCAGTTTGCCGGGCGCGACACCTCGGCCAATGAAGTCGCCGATGCCTGGCGCCAGGCCGTACAAGGGCAGGGCGAGCAGCTGATGCAGTGGACGCTGGGTTCGCTGCGCGGCGGCAGCCCGGGCGGGTTCGACCCGTGGCTGCAGGACGCGGCGCAAGCGCTGCAAAAGTGGCGCGAGGAAAATGCGCCTTGGCTGGACATGCCGGCGTTCGGGTTGAACCGCAACCACCAGTCGCGCCTGCAGAAACTGGCACGCGCGCAGCAGGAGTTCCAGGCCCAGTCGGAGGCCTATGGCGAGCAACTCAAGGCGGCGATCGAGCAGGCGTTTGCGCGCTTCGCGTCCAGGCTGAGCGAGCACGAGAGCAGCGGCAGCCAGTTGACCAGCGCCCGCGCACTGTTCGATCTATGGATCGAAGCGGCCGAAGAGTCCTATGCCGATGTTGCCTTGTCGGAGCAGTTCCGCAAGGTGTACGGCGGCTTTGCCAACGCGCACATGCGCCTGCGCGCTGCGCTGCAGGAAGAGGTCGAGCAACTCAGCGAACGCTTCGGCATGCCCACACGTTCGGAGATGGACGCCGCGCATCGCCGCATTGCCGAACTGGAACGCCTGGTCAGGCGGATGCTGCGTAACGCAGCTTCGCCGGCGAGCAAGCCCGCTGCAGCGGCGCAGCCTGCACCGGTGACACAGGCAGCGGGCAAGCGCGCGTCGTCCGCAGGGGCAGAACGGGCAGTCAAGCAGGGTGCATCGAAGAAGGCGCCCGTCGACAAGACGGCGACGAAAAAAGCGGCTCCGAAAAAGGCGCCAGCCGTTTCTAAGCCGACGAAAACGACCTCGCCCAAGAAGCATGGTGGCGCGACATCCTCGCCCGAGCCTGCGGCCCGCAAACCCGCCGCAGCTAAAAAACGTGGAGCGCAGGCATGAAAGGTCCGTTGGGATTCAGCGCCGAAGACCTGATGCAGGAAACCCTGTCGATGCAACGCAAGTTGCGCGAAGGACTCAAGCTGCTGCCGGGCGTGGACGATGTGGATTACGGCGTCACCGAGCGCGAAGAAGTCTGGCGCGACGGCAAGGTGGTGCTATATCGCTTCATCGGCGAGCAGGCGCCGGTGGCCAAGACGCCGCTGCTGATCGTCTATGCATTGGTCAATCGCCCCTACATGGTCGATCTGCAGGCGGATCGCTCGCTGGTGAAAGGGCTATTGAGTCACGGCCAGGACGTCTACGTGCTGGATTGGGGCTACCCGGACCGCTCCGAGCGCTACCTTACCCTGGAAGATTATTTGCTGCGCTACATCGACGGCGCGGTGGATCATCTGCGCGCGCAGTCGGGGTTGCAAGCGGTGGATGTGCTCGGCATCTGTCAGGGCGGAACGTTCTCGTTGTGCTACGCCGCGCTGCAGCGCGACAAAGTGCGCAACCTGATCACCATGGTGACGCCGGTGGATTTCCATACTCCCGACAACATGCTGTCCAACTGGGCACGCATGGTCGATGTGGATCTGTTCGTGGACACCATGGGCAACGTGCCCGCGGATCTGATGAACGCCAGTTACCTGATGCTCAAGCCGTTCCGGCTCAACCTGCAGAAATACGTGGGCCTGCTCGACATCCTCGACGACAAGCAGGCGCTGGAAGATTTTCTGCGCATGGAAAAGTGGATTTTCGATTCGCCCGACCTGGCGGGCGAGGCTTTCCGCGAATTCGTCACGGTGTTCTATCAGCGCAACGGGCTGGTCACCGGGCAGGTGAGCATCGCGGGGCAGGCGGTCGATCTGCAGGCGCTCGACATGCCGGTGCTGAATATCTACGCCGAACACGACCACCTAGTGCCGCCGGACGCTTCACGGGCGCTAGGAGGGCTGGTCGGCAGCGACGACTACAGCGAACTGAGCTTCCGTGGCGGGCATATCGGAATCTACGTCTCCGGGCGTGCGCAGCGCGAGGTTCCAGTGGCAATCCATCGCTGGCTGCAGGCACGTGGCGGCAATGCCTGAGATCGCTGCCTGCACGCCGTGCAGGTGACGCTGCGCTGAGCAGGCCAGGCGGCCGTCACGATCCCCAGCGGCCGCGTTTTCTAGACTGTTGGCTACGTTCTGCAGGAGTCTTGCCATGTCTACCACCACGCTGTCCCGCTCCCTCAACGACCGCATGATCGCCGGCGTCGTTGGCGGCATTGCGCGCCGTTTTGGCTGGAGCTCCACGCTGCTGCGCATTTTGTTTGTGATCGTGTCGATCGCCTCGGCCGCGTTTCCCGGCATCCTGGTCTATCTGATCCTGTGGCTGCTGATCCCCAACCAGGCCGATTGAAGCCGGTAATGCGCGGGCTGCCTGCATTGCAGGCGCTTGGCGCGGTATGGACGCTGCCCAATACCTTGATCGGGCTCGCGATCGGCGCGGCCGGGTGGAGTTTTGGTGCGCGTCCCGTCTGGTCGCCGCAGGAACGCGCCGTGGTCTTTCACGCCTGGCCATGGGGCCCGGGTGGCGCGATGACATTGGGCAACGTGATCCTGCTGAAAGGTGCATCGCTCGACCTGCAGTGCAGGACCTACGCGCACGCTGCAGGCCGTTGCCAGCGTCCACCGGTGCGCTTGGGCGACCACGAACGCGCGCATGTCTATCAGTACATGCTGCTGGGGCCACTGTTTTTGCCCGTGTATTTTCTGTGCGGCGGCATCCACGTGCGCAACCCGCTGGAGCGGGCTACCTATACGTATGCGATGCATGGCCATGGTTGGTGGCCGTGGGGGCCTCAGCCCAAGCGCGAGAAGCCGAACAATCCGGACAGCGCATGAGGCGTGCCCTCCAGTTGTGCGCGCAATAAGCCCGCACCAATGGCGCTATAGGTAATTCCGTTGCCGCCATAGGCCATCGCGAACGACACGCGCAGCCCGAGTTCGGCATGCGGCCCGAAGAACGGCAATCCATCGGCAGTCTCTGCGAAAGTGCCGGCCCATGCGAACGCTGGGCGCAGTCGGATATCGGGCATGGTCTTGCCAATTTTCTTCAGCAGCGTCTTGAGCTTGCTCTGCACGCGTGCGTCGCGGCTCGCGGGAATGTCGATGTTGTCGTCTTCTCCGCCAGCGACCACGCGCCCGTCCGGTGTGCTGCGCACGTACAGATACGGGCGCGCGGTTTCCCACATCATGGTGTGCTTGAGCGCGCCCATGTCGCTGTCGTGCAGGGGGTCGGTCACGAAGGCGTAGCTGCTGCGATTGCGCGCCACCGGCTGCGAGAGCCAGCGCTGGTTGCCATAGCCGGCCGCCAGGATCACGTGACGGGCACGCACGCTCACACCGTCTTCGGTGCGCAGGTCGACGTGCGGGTCGTGCGGTTCGATCGAGGCGATGGCGGTGCGGTCGTGGATGCGTGCGCCGTACTGCTCGCACTCGGAAAACAGGCGGTAGCAGAGGCGGTACGGGTCCACGCTGGCGGCCAGGCGGCTCAGGATCGCGCCATCCGAATGCACGCCGTAGTTGTGCCAGAGCGGCTCGCGTTCGATCCATTCCACCGGCAGTTTATGCGCCTTGCGGGTCTCCAGCTCGTTGCGCAGGTCTTTTATGTCGCGCGGGCGGCTGGCGTAGTACAGGCTGTCCTGGCGCGTGAAGTCGGTGCCGCCGAGGGTATTGCACAGGCCCTGCAGGTCGAGGATGGCTTGCGCGCAGGCGCCATACGCCAGCGCCGCTGCCTGCATGCCGTGCTGTTCTGCCAGTTCGATCATCGGCGTATCGATTTCGTACTGCAGCAAGGCGGTGCTGGCCGAGGTGCTCCCCCAGCCGATGTCGCGCTGTTCGATCACTACGACTTCATGGCCGTGGCGCAGCAATTCGTGCGCGATCAGCGCGGCGGTGACGCCACCACCGACGATGGCGACCTCGCATTGGGTGTCTTGCTCCAGGCGCGGGTAGGCGCGCATCAAGCCGTTGCGGATCGACCAGAACGGGTAGCCACTTTTGAGGTCCATGCGGTGTCGATCAGCGAGCAGGCGGATGGCGATTGACGGCCAAGCGGGGTGAAGCGGCCGTGAGGCGAGCCCGGCCTTGCCGCCGTCACCAAACGGCAAACAGCCGGCGTTAACGTGCGTGGAAAGCTCCTCACGGCGAGCTGGGTATCCTCCCGCCACAACGCAGCAACAGCAGCAGAAGAGGGTGTGGGTATGTCGATTGTCCTGTACGTCGGTGGCAGTAAAGATGGCGACAAGGGCGTGGTGCCTTACGGTTTCAGCAAGTCGCGTGCGATGACCGATGCTGGCCCGGAGGTGTATGTCGAACGCATGGTGCCGCTGAAGGATATGGGCAAGGTGCGCGTGATGGCGCTGGAATCGCTGCAGGAAAGCATTCTGGTCGAACGTGCCGCCACCCATTACGCACGTCAGGTCAGCTGAGCGCGGCTGCATAGGTTTACGGCGGCGTTGTCAACGGGTTTCCGTGGCGGGCCGGCACTGCGAAAATGCATTTTTCAGTGAAGCGGTTCACGCCGCGCCGTCATGCACGATAACCAGCTCGCCCAGCAGATTGCTCGCACCATCGCCGATGAGATCGGTGCCCAACCCGCACAGGCGCACGCCGCCATCGCCCTGCTCGACGAGGGCGCAAGCGTCCCCTTCATCGCCCGCTACCGCAAGGAAGTGACCGGCGGCCTGGACGATACGCAACTACGCAATCTGGAAACGCGCCTGACCTATCTGCGCGAGCTGGAAGAGCGCCGCGCGGCGATCCTGTCCAGCATTGGCGAGCAGGGCAAGCTTAGCGACGAATTGCGCAACGAGATCGTGGCGGCCGACACCAAGTCGCGGCTGGAAGACCTGTACCTGCCCTACAAGCCCAAGCGCCGCACCCGCGCACAGATCGCGCGCGAAGCCGGGCTGGAGCCATTGGCCGATGGCCTGTTGGCGGACCCGACGCAGTCCCCGGACGTGGCCGCAGCAGCCTTCATCGATGCCGAAAAGGGCGTTGCAGACAGCAAGGCGGCGCTGGAAGGCGCGCGCGCCATCCTGATGGAGCGCTGGGGTGAAGATGCCGCACTGGTCGGTGAGCTGCGCAGCTGGCTAGGCGACAACGGCGTGATTCGCGCACGGGTCGCCGAGGGCAAGGAAGAGGCCGGTGCCAAGTATCGCGATTACTTCGATCACGCCGAAACGCTGGCGAAGATTCCCTCGCACCGCTTGCTGGCGCTGTTTCGCGCACGCCGCGAGGAAATCCTGTACCTGGATCTGGATCCGGGCAGCGACGCCGAGGCCGGGCACCAGTACGCCGAAGGCCGCGTGGCGCGCAATGCCGGTATCTCCAACGAAGGCCGTCCGGCCGATCGCTGGTTGCTGGATGCGTGCCGGCTGACCTGGCGCGCCAAGCTGCATATGCACTTGCTGTTGGACCTGTTCAATCAGGCGCGCGAGAAGGCCGAGGCCGAGGCGATCGCGGTGTTCGGCGACAATCTCAAGGACCTGATGCTGGCGGCGCCGGCAGGCCCGCGCGTGGTGCTTGGGCTGGATCCGGGCATCCGTACCGGTTGCAAGATCGCCGTGGTCGATGCCACCGGCAAGCTGGTGGTCACCGAAACGATTTATCCGCACGAGCCGAAGCGGCAGTGGGATCAGTCGCTGCAGACCATCAAAAAATTGTGCATGCAGCACAACGTGGAGCTGATCGCGATCGGCAACGGCACCGCCAGCCGCGAGACCGACAAGCTGGCCGGTGAGGCGATTGCGCTGTGCGGCGCGACCAAATTACAGAAGGTGGTGGTGAGCGAGGCGGGCGCATCGGTGTATTCGGCCTCGGAGTTCGCGGCCAAGGAATTTCCGAATCTGGATGTATCGCTGCGTGGTGCCGTGTCGATCGCGCGCCGTCTGCAGGATCCATTGGCCGAACTGGTGAAGATCGAGCCCAAGGCGATCGGCGTGGGCCAGTACCAGCACGATGTGGATCAATACCGGCTGGCCAAGGCATTGGAAGCGCGGGTGGAGGACTGCGTCAACGCGGTCGGTGTGTACGTCAATACCGCCTCGGCGGCGTTGTTGTCGCGCGTGTCCGGGTTGTCGGGCACGGTAGCGGAAAATATCGTGCGTCACCGCGACGACAATGGCCCGTTCAAGCGTCGCAAGGACTTGCTCAAGGTGCCGCGGCTGGGCGACAAGACCTTCGAGCAATGCGCCGGTTTCCTGCGCATTGCCGATGGCGACGAGCCGCTGGACGTGTCGGCGGTGCATCCGGAAGCGTATCCGGTGGTCGAGCGCATCGTGAGCAGCACCGGCAAGCCGATCAAGGCATTGCTGGGCGACGGCAGTTTTCTGCGTGGCCTGAAGCCGGAGATGTTCACCGACGACCAATTCGGTGTGCCGACGGTGCGCGACATCCTCAAGGAGCTGGAAAAACCCGGCCGCGATCCGCGCCCCGAGTTCAAGGCGGCGCAGTTCGCCGAGGGCATCGAGGACATCAAGCACCTCAAACCGGGCATGGTGCTCGAAGGTGTGGTCAGCAATGTGGCCGCGTTTGGCGCGTTCGTCGATATCGGCGTGCATCAGGATGGACTGGTGCACATCTCGGCGTTGTCGGAAACCTTCGTCAAGGATCCGCGCGATGTGGTCAAGGCCGGCGACATCGTCAAGGTCAAGGTGCTGGAAGTGGATGTGGCGCGAAAGCGCATCGCGCTGACCTGCCGTTTGTCCGATACGCCGCCAGCGGCGGATGGCTCTGCGCAACCGCGCGACGCTCGCGGCAGCGGTCCGGGGCAGGGCAGGCGCGATGGTGGTGGACGCGGTCAGGCGCAGGCCAACAGCAAACCGCGGATCACCGCACCGCCGGCAGACAATGCGCTGGCAGCGGCATTCGCGCGTGCCAAACGTAGCTAAGTCGCGCTTTTGATGGTTTGGTTGATCGGTGTGGTTCGGTGGCGTGGCATGGATCTAACGTCGTAATGGGCTGATCTGCGGTTTGGCCTAGATGTCTTAGCCGCAGATCATGATGAGATAGGTGTCGAGCACCCCTAGTTGGTTTCTTTGGTAGCGGGTATGCCGCCCAAGGTCCTGGGGGGATCTGCGGCTTGGCTGCAGGGCCCTTGCCCGCTCACCATCGCAGGACACGCTGCAAGTACGTCCTTGTAAGCTCCTTGGCGGCATCCATGCCGCCAAGGGTCCGGCGACGGTGAGCGGGCAAGGACCAGTGGCGTTGGTCGGTATGCAGAGTTTTCAAAGCAGCTAACGACCAACGACGCGGTGTTCCTCGCTTTTCAACAGGCCCAGCAAACTGTCTGGTGCGGCGTCCTTGCCGCTTGCAGGACCGTTGGCGGCACGGATGCCGCCATCGAGCCCCCAAGGACGGGTTCACGGCGTGTCCTGCGAGCGGCGAGGGCACCGCGCATTCGGCCAAGCAAGCTTTTCACTCTCTCAGCGCTGTAGAAAGTGAACGTACCCGATGCCGCGAGGTTTCGTTGATTGGGTCGATCAACGACAAGGTGCTGGCCAGCCATGCTCTGGCGCTATCAGGCCTCATCTCGTACTGCGCGTCGGCAAGATCACGCGTTCGATCAGATCGACCAGGCGGGGTGGTTCCACCGGCTTGCCCATGTGCGCATCGAAGCCGGCCACTACCGCGCGGTCGCGGTCTTCTTCGCGGACATAGGCGGTGAGGGCGACGGCCGGAATATGCCGTGGCAGATCGGCGCGGCCCGAACGCACCGTGCGGATCAGATCGTAGCCATCGCGCAACGGCATCGCGATATCGCTGACCAACACATCGAATTGCGCGTTCGCCAGGCAGTGCTCGGCCGCGTCCACCGACCCGGCAGCCTGCACCTGCGCGCCGGCCAGCATCAGGAACTGCATCACCGCTTCGCGCGAATCCTGATCGTCGTCGACCAGCAGGACGCGCACACCAGCCAGGCGGTCGCGGCACTCGTCCGGCAGCGCGCCCACGTGGGGGGTATCTGCCGAGGCAGGGCGCAGGTCGCTGACCCCGTGCTGGAACGGCAACACGATGGTAAATAGCGCGCCCTGGCCTTCGCCCGCGCTGGAGGCGCCCAGGCTGCCGCCATGCAGGTCCACCAACTGACGCGAGATCGACAGGCCCAGCCCCAGGCCGCCCACGCGCCGGGTAGTGCCTGCATCGGCCTGACGAAAGCGGTCGAACACATGCGGCAAAAAATCCGCCGCAATGCCGATCCCGGTGTCCTGTACGCACAGGCGCAGGCGCTCGTCTTCGACGTCCATCGTCACTCGCACCGTGCCGCCGGCAGGGGTGAACTTCAGCGCATTGCTGAGCAGGTTGGTCAGCACCTGCTGCAGTCGCCCGGCATCGCCGAAGAACCACAATTCGCCATCGCAAGGCGCATCCAGCTCCAGTGCGATCTTGCGCGTCAACGCGGTCGGCTGCATGAGTTCCAGCGCGCTGCGCACCAACCCTGCGATATCGAAATGCTCGGCCTGCAGGCGGATCTTGCCGGACAGGATCGCGCTCATATCCAGCAGGTCGTCGATGATCTGCGTCTGCGCGCGCGCACTGCGTTCGATGATCACCAGGCCCCGGCCCAGATTGGCCGGATCGGCGATGTCCGATTGCATCAACCGCGACCAACCCAGGATCGCGTTGAGTGGCGTGCGCAACTCATGGCTGAGCGTGGCCAGGAATTCGTCCTTGACCCGGTTGGCATGCTCGGCCTGCGCGCGCGCGGCGGTTTCCGCCTGCAACGACAGCTTGAGCTTGGCATCCACCCGGGTGCGTTCGATCACGATGCCGGCCAGGTGCGAAGCCGAGCGCGCCATTGCCTGCTCGCGCAAGGACGGTAGGTGGGGGCGGTCGTAATAGATATTGAGCGTGCCCAATACCTGCCCGTTGCTGGCCAGGATCGGGGTGACGCAACACGCCGCGATGCCCATCGCCGCCGAGATCGCATGGTGGCTGCTGAAGCTTGCATCGGCCTGGATATCGCTGCAGATCACCTGACGACCCAAGTGCGCCGACAGGGCGCAGGGCGGACCCTCCGGCCCGATCGGCGAGGGCTCGAAGTGCCCGCGGTACTCGATCGGAAAATGCGGTGCGGAGCCGAAACTCAAGGTGTGGCGGACCTCATCGCGCACCATGACCGAGCAGTACAACGGGATTTCACCACGTGCCTCCACGCTCAATGCGATCGCATCCAGCACCACCGGCAACGGCGCACCGGTGGTGATCAAACTCAGGATCGCGCGGTCCGAAGCGGTGGCATCTTCGATGTGCTTGCGTTCGGAGATGTCGGTGAGCGAGCCGATGTGCCCTAGGAAACGTCCGTCGCTGGCGAAGTGCGGCGATGCGGTGTCGATGCACCAACGGTATTGCCCGTCGTGGCGGCGCACGCGGTATTCGGCGAGGAATTCGCCGCGTTGCTCGAGTGCCTGTTCGAAGGCATGCCGCACGCGTGCTGCATCGTCGGGATGCATCACATCCCACCAGCCCTGGTCCAGTGCCTGGTCTTCCCCCTGTCCGGTGAAGTTGTACCAGCGCGGATTCCAGTACACGCAATCGCCTTGCGCGTCGGCCATCCAGATCATCGCTGGCACCGTCTCGCAGAGCGCACGGAAGCGCACTTCGCTTTCGCGTAGTTGCTGCTCGAATGCGCGCCGGTCATGAATGTCGGTGTAGGTACCGATCCACTCGCTGATGCTGCCATCGTCGCCGCGCACCGGTAGCGCGCGCACCAGGTGCCAGCGCGATTGCCGATCGTGACGCAGCAGTTCGCACTCCACCTCGAGAGCGCGCTGGCCCTTCAATGCCACGCTCCAGGCCTGCTCGGACAGGCGCAGACCATCGGCAGTGTGCGCGCGGTGCCAGGCGGCATCTTCGTTGTTGGAAGGATCCAGGCCGGTGTACTCGTACCAGCGCTGATTGAAGTAGTGCGGCCGTCCGTCCGGATCGGCGATGAAGATGATCTGCGGGAGCGTATTGGCGAGGCGGCGCAGGCGCGCTTCGTTGGCCGCGAGTTGCTGCTGCGCCTTGGCCCGTTGCATCGATTCCCAGCAGCGTGCCACAACCAATCGCACCAGTTCGATCTCCGCCGACAGCCAGCGCCGCGGTGCGCGCTGATGGACGCCGATCGCTGCCACCAATCGGTCGTGCTTGTGCAACGGAATGGCCAGCGAGGCGCGCAAGCCCGAGCGGCGGTACTGCTCGGCCACATAGTCTGGCGCACCCGGCGCCAGCGCATCGGTCGTGAACCAGGGGCGGTTTTCCAGCAGCGCATCGCGCAGGCCCCGTGCCGCCTCCAGTGGGAAATCGCCTTGCAGGCTCGGCATGTCCTGCACATGGTCGCTGATGACATGCATGGTGCTGCCATCGGCAGCGACCAGGCCGAATGCGCAACGGTTCGCCTGCAGATGCTCGCCGAGCAAGCGCACGCTGGTGTCGATGATCTGCCGCGGATCGGACACGTGCTGCAGTGCGTCTTCGAGCATCAATAAAAAACTGTCGCGGCCATCGCTGCGGCGTTGTTCGTCGACATCAGCCGTTGAAACAGCAACGCCGATGTAGAGCGCGCCCAACTGCTCGCCCGTTTGCAGCACTGGGCTGCATGACCAGCTCGCCAGATCCAGGGCGATTGTCGCTGCTGGCTCGCCATCGCCATCGGATGCACATGTCAGCGCCGCAAGCGGCTGCCTGAAGGCCGCCGGATGGCGTGGCCCCAGTCGTGCAATGCAGGCATCGTTGTAGATGCAGCGGTCGTCGCGGCCCCATACGAGCAGCATCGGAACTTGCGCATGCAGGCAGATCGATAGTGCTGTGCGTAGCGCAGGGCTATCGCCCAGCAGCGCGTCCGCAGGATGCACTGACGCGGCTAGCATTGCTGCGGTTTCGCTCGTCTCCGGCAGCAAGCCGGCCAACGGCGACACGGCGATATCCATCCAGCGACCCGCCCGTCATTCTTCGATGGCAAATTCTAGTAGCAACCGGCCCGGCGCCGCTGATACCGCGCAAACGGCGATTCAGCTAATCGCTGCCCGCACACCCAAAACAGCGCGTCGGTGGCAGGATGAGGGGGTGTTAGAGACGGCATGCGTGCCGCACCGGGGCGGGCTGGCAGGTGCGCCCGTGCTGCTGCTCAGCCCTCAGCGCCGCGCGACTCGCGCGCTTTGGACAATGCGCCAACCAGTTCTTCGGACAGATACGGCTTGATCAGGATGACGCCACGTTCGAAACCGCTCGGGATGCTGCCGATGGCAACGCCGGTCGCCAGTACGAACGGGATACCGCGCTCCGACAACAGGCGTGCGACCGGTTCGCTGGTTTCGCCATTGCCCAAGCGATAGTCCAGCACTGCGATATCCGGTGCGTCGTCGGCGATCAGTTGCAAAGCATCGCGCACCTCGCCGACCGGGCCCATGACGACGGCACCCGCCTGAACAAGCTGCAGATCGAGCAGCATGGCATTCATGTCATCGTTTTCGACCACGAGTACCCGAACTCCACGCAACACCGACATTGCTTACTCCTTCACTAAGTCGGCCAGTATATCGGGACTGCCTGGACACAGCGCTGCAGACCCCGCTTGCACCTGAATTCGTCAGGCGCAAACTGACACTGTTCGTTTCAACAACAAGTCGCTATACTGCGCGGCCACGCCGAAGTGGCGGAATCGGTAGACGCAGCGGACTCAAAATCCGCCGCCCTTAAAAGCGTGTGGGTTCGAGTCCCACCTTCGGCACCAAGTTGTTGCAGCACCAGCGAAAGCCCTTCTGGAGAAGTCCGGTGGGGCTTTTTGCTATGGGGCGTTTCGGCGAGGTGTGGGGCTTGGTTGATCGCGGCGCGGACAGCGAGGCTGGCGACCGTCAGTGCGGTCCAGCTGAGCGCGAAGGCGGGGCGTGATCGGCGCGTGGTGCAGGACTGGCTGGCGCCGGGGGTCGATTCGCTTGCAAGTGCGCCTGCGTGGCGCAGATGCCTGATTGCCGGCACGCCCACGCATCAGGCACACAACTGCCGTGCGCCATGCGGTGCACAGGTCACGGATGACATTGCAGGCACGCGACCATCACGCTGCTTGCGTACCTTGGGAGTTTCTTTTGAACAGGTGGCCCCATGGACTTCGATGCTTCGCAACAGCTACGCATTCTGCGCGACATCCACGACACCAAGCCGGTAGCCGACGAAGAGGGAAACTGGGCGGTACGCGCCGGCTATGCCACGCAAGCCGAAGATGGCGACATCGACCTGACGCACGAGGGCCGCAAGGCGCTGGATAGCGGGCAGACCTGAGGTGCTCGGCAGAGTGCACTGCATGGCTGGCTTCGAAATCGAACAGAGACTCTACTCATCTCATCGCAATTGCGTGCGATGGGGCCCTGCGCCGCGGTCGGAACGGATTGCGAGGTGGCGATGATTGGCTAGCGATGTAGCGGCTTGCGAGTGCGTAGAGAAGTGTTATGCGGGCTGCATCGGCGAGAAGCACTCGCACGACTACTGATCCCACTTCGCAATGGCCACGACATACGTCGTAGACGCAGGTCAGGGACAGGCAAGAAAAAACCCCGGCAGTGCCGGGGCTTTAGATGATTGGCGTCCCCACGGGGATTCGAACCCCGGTGTCCACCGTGAAAGGGTGGTGTCCTAGGCCTCTAGACGATGGGGACGCGTATCAAAACCTCGTTATCCACTTGAGACGGCCTAATGTCTGAAATGGTGGAGCCAGGCGGGATCGAACCGCCGACCTCCTGCATGCCATGCAGGCGCTCTCCCAGCTGAGCTATGGCCCCGCGTTGCTGCTAGCCGGCAATCATAGCGACATCGCCACGCGATGGGAAGTGGCTGGGCAAAATTTGCAGCAAGAGCGCATCTGCCGGGGCAACTGCAAGGCCGCCCGCGTCGGGTGCGGCGATTGAACGGCAGTGGTGCGCACCTGGAACGCTTCAAGCGCCCTCAGTCTTTGGTGTTCGCGGCGCAATGAATCGCTGTGACAGCGATATCGGCGCACTGGATGCGTCGATGCCAGTGTGCGCGTGATTCGACAGCTGTCGATTTGCGAGCAACGGCTCTGCCGGGCCGGGCGTCAGGTCCGCTGCATCTGGTTTACAAGCAACACCCGATCTCGCGTCCCTCGCTCGTCGTCATCGACGACATGCGTGAGCGCGATCATCGCGCACACTGCGCTTTCGGCGTGGCGATCCTTAGCGACGCCGCTGGCAACGTCGCAACGTGGCAACCGCGATGGCGGGCAGAGGCATCTTCGGTAGCAAAAAAATCCGCGTGCGAACGCTCATCGGTTTGAGTAACACTGCAACTCGTCAAGCGCTGTGATCGAGCTGGCGTTGGCAGGGCGGTAATGGTCCGCCGAATGGCCGTGCGCGCGTACCGATGTGTGCACCAGGCGCTACGCTCGCCGCGGCATGGATTCAGCTCTTCTATCCGCTGCATGATGCCAATGAGCCAGGGCATGCCCAACGTTGCGCACAACTGGATTCGGCCCGCTGACAGGCAAAAAAAAGCCCCGGCAGTGCCGGGGCTTTCAGATGATTGGCGTCCCCACGGGGATTCGAACCCCGGTGTCCACCGTGAAAGGGTGGTGTCCTAGGCCTCTAGACGATGGGGACGCATATCAAAACCTGAGTTGTCATTTCAGACGGCCTAATGTCTGAAGTGGTGGAGCCAGGCGGGATCGAACCGCCGACCTCCTGCATGCCATGCAGGCGCTCTCCCAGCTGAGCTATGGCCCCACGAAACTGAGAACGAAATGATAGCGGCCTGTTAATGTTCGCGCAAGCGCTTTTTCATTCCGAATGAGACGGTGTGGCGTCGCCTCAGACTCAGTTGACGCCGTGCAGATCGCGCAACTGGGTTTGCCGCGCGCAGAAGTACGTGGCGTCGCCTCAGACTCAGTTGACGCCGTGCAGATCGCGCAACTGGGTTTGCCGCGCGCCGAAGTACGCTGCCAGGTCGGCGATGTCCTGATCGCTCAGCGCGGTGGCCTGGGCGGTCATCAACGGATGCTGACGGTCGCCGCTACGGTAGGCCTGCAGCGCATGCGCAAGATAGTCGCCGTATTGGCCGCCCAGTTTGGGATAGCTGGGATCGATCGGCGCATTGCCATCGGCACCGTGGCAGTCCACGCAGCTCTGGCCGGTCGCCTTGCCCTTGGCATGGGCGAGTTTGTCGCCGGCGTCGGCGCGGCCGGTGGGCAGACCTGCCGACGAGCCGGAGCCGTGTTCGCCGCTGGCGTGACCGGGATCGCCAGCGGAGTGATCGGTGGACTCAACCTGGGATTGGGAGCAGGCCGCCATCATCAGGGCAGCGACCAGGGCGATGGCTAGACGCGGAGCGTGCAGGGCGTTCGGCATGTGGGCGCTTACTTGAGGGTGGACAGAAAGGCGGAGATGTCGGCGATGTCCTGCTCGGAGAAGCTCTGCGCCTGTGCCTGCATGGTTGGATGTTTGCGCTTGCCCTGGCGATATTCGGTCAACGCCTGGGTCAGATACTGGCTGGTCTGGCCGCCAATCTTGGGCACCCGATAACTGGGGTAGGCGTTCTTATAGCCGGTGACGCCGTGGCAGCCCTGGCAGGTATAGGCGAGCAAGCGCCCATTTGACGGATTGCCGGTCGGCGCGGCAGGGGTTGCCGCCGCGGCGGCAGGCACCGGGGTGGCCGCCGCCGCGGGTGTGGCTTGCGGTGTTGCTGATGCGCCCCCAAACGGCAGGAAGACGACCAGAGCGAGACAAGCGGCGAGCGGCTGCGGGCGCATGGTTTCGTATCCGGAAGACTGATTGAGCGTCCGCACGTGGGGGCGTGGCGGAACCGGACCGAGTATGCCTGCGATTTGGCGCGGCGCAAACCGGGTGAATAGGCCAACTTGAATAGACCATGACCTTTGGCGCATTGGCGGCATGTGCATTTGGGTGGTCTACTTGCCTACAACACCTGTTCACGCATCCACTAGGACACGACGATGTCGCCACTCTCCTTCTTGCCGGGTCGCAGCGGAACCTGCGCCGCTGCATTGTTGATCACCACGAGCCTGCTGCTGGGCGGTTGCAAGGCAGGAGAGGGGGAGGCCAAGGCGGCCGAGGAAAAGAAGGCGGTGGATGCCGTGCCGGTGGAAATCGCCAAGGCCGCGCGCCGTGCGGTAGCCGCCAGTTACACCGGCACCGCTGCGCTGGAGCCGCGCGCCGAGGCGCAAGTGGTGGCCAAGACCTCGGGCGTTGCGCTGTCGGTGATGGTGGAAGAGGGGCAGAAGGTATCGGCGGGCCAGGCGCTGGTGCGCCTGGATCCGGATCGCGCGCATCTGGCGGTGGCGCAGAGCGAAGCGCAACTGCGCAAGCTGGAAAACAGCTATCGCCGCGCCATGCAATTGGTGGGCCAGCAGTTGGTCAGCGCCGCAGATGTGGACCAGCTCAAATTCGATGTCGAAAACAGCCGTGCGCAGCACCGGCTTGCAGCGTTGGAGCTCTCTTACACCACGGTGCAGGCGCCAATCTCCGGCGTGATCGCATCGCGCTCGATCAAGACCGGCAACTTCGTGCAGATCAACACGCCGATCTTCCGCATCGTCGACGATTCGCAGCTCGAGGCCACGCTCAACGTGCCCGAACGCGAACTGGCCACGCTCAAGTCGGGCCAGCCGGTGACCTTGCTGGCCGATGCGCTGCCTGGCCAGCAATTCGTCGGCAAGGTGGACCGCATCGCGCCGGTGGTGGATTCAGGCAGTGGCACGTTTCGTGTGGTCTGCGCGTTCGGCCAGGGGGCCGAAGCGTTGCAGCCGGGCATGTTCGGTCGCATCCGCATCGATTACGACCAACGCAAGGATGCGTTGGTGATTCCGCGCCTGGCGTTGTTGGACGATGGCGAACCGGCAGTCTTCGTGGTGCGCAACGGCAAGGTCAGCCGCGTGCCGGTGAAGCTGGGCTATGCCGAAGGGCCGTGGCTGGAAGTGCGGCAGGGCCTGAAGGAAGGCGATCAGGTGGTGACTGCCGGCAAGGTGGCGCTGCGCGACGGCACTGCGGTGCAAGTGATCGGCCAACCCGATCGCAAGCCGGTCGCGGCCAAGGCCGCTGCGCCCGCACATGCTGAGACGCACGCATGAGCGAGAACGGCAACCCGCACGGACCCGTGCATGATCCGCACGCGCCGCTGCCTGGCGGCGGTGGTCTGGTGGCCTTCGCCACGCGGCGGCGGGTGACCATCGCCATGATCACCGTGACCATGCTGCTGTTCGGGCTGATCGCGTTACGCAGCCTCAAGGTCAATCTGCTGCCCGATTTGAGCTATCCCACGCTCACCGTACGGACCGAATACACCGGCGCGGCGCCGGCGGAAATCGAAACGCTGGTGACCGAGCCGGTGGAAGAAGCCGTCGGCGTGGTCAAGAACCTGCGCAAGCTCAAGTCGATCTCGCGCACAGGGCAGAGCGATGTGGTGCTGGAGTTCGCCTGGGGCACCAATATGGACCAGGCCAGCCTGGAGGTGCGCGACAAGATGGAAGCCTTGTCGCTGCCGCTGGAAACCAAGCCGCCGGTGTTGCTGCGTTTCAATCCCTCTACCGAGCCGATCATGCGGCTGGCGTTGTCCCCCAAGCAGGCGCCGGCCTCCGATACCGATGCGATCCGCCAGCTCACCGGCTTGCGCCGCTATGCCGACGAAGACCTGAAAAAGAAGCTCGAACCGGTGGCCGGCGTGGCGGCGGTGAAGGTCGGCGGCGGGCTGGAAGACGAGATTCAGGTCGACATCGATCAACAGAAGCTGGCCCAGCTCAACCTGCCGATCGACAACGTGATCACCCGGCTCAAGGAGGAGAACGTCAACATCTCCGGCGGCCGGCTGGAAGAAGGTTCGCAGCGCTACCTGGTGCGCACGGTGAACCAGTTCGTGGATCTGGACGAGATCCGCAACATGCTGGTGACCACGCAGAGCAGCAGCGGCAGCGCGGCCGAAGCGGCGATGCAGCAGATGTATGCCATTGCGGCGTCCACTGGTTCGCAGGCGGCCCTGGCGGCAGCGGCTGAAGTACAGAGCACCTCCTCGTCGTCCAGCAGCAGCATCGCCGGCGGCATGCCGGTGCGGCTGAAGGATGTGGCGCAGGTGCGCCAGGGCTACAAGGAGCGCGAGGCGATCATCCGCCTGGGCGGCAAGGAAGCGGTGGAGCTGGCGATCTACAAGGAAGGCGATGCCAACACCGTGTCCACGGCGGCGGCGCTGCGCAAGCGCCTGGAGCAGCTCAAGGCGACCGTGCCGGGCGATGTGGAAATCACCACCATCGAGGACCAATCGCACTTCATCGAGCATGCGATCAGCGATGTCAAAAAAGATGCGGTAATCGGCGGTGTGCTGGCGATCCTGATCATCTTCCTGTTCCTGCGCGATGGCTGGAGCACGTTCGTCATCAGCCTGTCGTTGCCGGTGTCGATCATCACCACGTTCTTCTTCATGGGCCAGCTCGGACTGAGCCTCAACGTGATGTCGCTGGGCGGTCTGGCGCTGGCCACCGGCCTGGTGGTGGACGATTCGATCGTGGTGCTGGAAAGCATTGCCAAGGCGCGCGAACGCGGCTTGAGCGTGCTGGACGCGGCCATTGCCGGCACCCGCGAAGTGAGCATGGCGGTGATGGCGTCCACGTTGACCACCATTGCGGTGTTCCTGCCGCTGGTGTTCGTCGAGGGCATCGCCGGGCAGTTGTTCCGCGATCAGGCATTGACGGTGGCGATCGCGATCGCGATCTCGCTGGTGGTGTCGATGACGCTGATTCCGATGCTGAGCTCGCTCAAGTGCGCACCGCCGATGGCGTTCCCGGACGAGCCGAGCCATCCGCAGTGGCAGCCCGAGCAGCGCTGGCTCAAGCCGGTGGCGGCCGGCCGGCGTGGTGCAGGTGCGAGCATGCGCTATGGCTTTTTCGGAGCGGCATGGGCCGTAGTGAAGGTGTGGCGCGGGTTGAGCCGCGTGGTGGGGCCGGTGATGCGCAAGGCCAGCGACCTGGCGATGGCGCCGTATGCTCGTGCCGAGCGTGGCTATCTGGGGATCTTGCCGGCGGCGCTGCGGCGCCCCTGGTTGGTGCTGGGACTGGCCGCGGCGGCGTTCATCGGGACGGCGTTGCTGGTGCCGATGCTGGGCGCGGATCTGATTCCGCAGCTGGCGCAGGATCGCTTCGAAATGACCGTCAAACTGCCCTCCGGCACGCCGCTGGCGCAGACCGATGCAGTGGTGCGCGAGTTGCAGCTGGCGCACGACAAGGACCCGGGCATCGCGTCGCTGTACGGCGTCAGCGGCAGCGGCACGCGGTTGGACGCCAACCCCACCGAGAGCGGCGAGAACATTGGCAAGCTCACCGTGGTGATGGCCGGCGGCGGTAGCCCGGCGGTGGAAGCGGCAGCGACCGAGCGGCTGCGCAGCAGCATGGTCGGGCACCCAGGCGCGCAGGTGGATTTCGCGCGACCGGCGTTGTTCAGTTTTTCGACGCCGCTGGAAGTGGAACTGCGCGGCCAGGACCTGGGCGAGCTGGAACGCGCCGGGCAGAAATTGGCGGCGATGTTGCGCGCCAACGGCCACTACGCCGACGTCAAATCGACGGTGGAAGAGGGCTTCCCGGAGATCCAGATCCGTTTCGATCAGGAGCGCGCTGGCGCTTTGGGGCTGACCACGCGCCAGATCGCCGATGTCATCGTCAAGAAGGTGCGCGGCGATGTGGCCACACGCTACAGCTTCCGCGATCGCAAGATCGATGTGCTGGTGCGTGCGCAGCACAGCGACCGCGCCAGTGTGGACGCGATCCGTCAGCTGATCGTCAACCCGGGGAGCAGCCGGCCGGTGCGCCTGGCGGCGGTTGCCGAGGTACTGGCGACGACGGGGCCGAGCGAGATCCATCGCGCCGACCAGACCCGCGTGGCAATCGTGTCGGCCAGCCTGAAGGACATCGACCTGGGCGGTGCGGTGCGCGAAGTGGAGACGATGGTGCGCAAGGACCCGCTTGCAGCCGGCGTAGGCATGCACATCGGTGGGCAGGGCGAGGAACTGGCGCAATCGGTGAAGTCGCTGTTGTTCGCGTTCGGGCTGGCGATCTTCCTGGTCTATCTGGTGATGGCTTCGCAGTTCGAGTCGCTGCTGCATCCGTTCGTCATTCTGTTCACCATTCCGCTGGCAATGGTCGGTGCGGTGCTGGCCCTGCTGATGACCGGCAAGCCGATCTCGGTGGTGGTGTTCATCGGCCTGATTTTGCTGGTGGGCCTGGTGACCAAGAACGCGATCATCCTGATCGACAAGGTCAATCAGCTGCGCGAAGACGGCGTGCCCAAGCGCGAGGCGCTGATCGAAGGTGCGCGCTCGCGCCTGCGGCCGATCATCATGACCACCTTGTGCACTTTGTTCGGCTTCCTGCCGCTGGCGGTGGCGATGGGCGAGGGCGCTGAAGTGCGCGCGCCGATGGCCATTACCGTGATCGGTGGATTGCTGGTCTCGACCTTGCTGACCCTGCTGGTGATACCGGTGGTGTACGACCTGCTGGATCGCCGCGCCGATGCGTATTACCTAGAGCGTGGCCGGCGCATGGCCGGGCAACGCGCGCAGGCGGCAGGCAACGCCGACGGGCTGGAGGCCCTATGAGCGTTGCCGCCTTCAGCATCCGTCGCCCGGTCACCACCATCATGTGCTTCGTGTCGCTGGTGGTGGTGGGCTTGATCGCGGCGTTCCGGCTGCCTTTGGAGGCGCTGCCGGATATTTCCGCGCCATTCCTGTTCGTGCAATTGCCCTACACCGGCTCCACGCCGGACGAGGTGGAACGCAACCTGGTGCGGCCGGCCGAGGAAGCGCTGGCGACGATGACCGGCATCAAGCGCATGCGCTCGACCGCCACCGCCGACGGCGCGAACATCTTCATCGAATTCTCCGACTGGGACCGCGATATCGCCATCGCCGCATCCGATGCGCGCGAGCGATTGGACGCGGTACGCGACGATTTCCCGGAGGATCTGCAGCGCTTCCAGGTCTTCAAATGGTCCAGCAGCGACGAGCCGGTGCTCAAGGTGCGCCTGGCCAGCCAGACCGATCTGACCGGCGCCTACGACATGCTCGATCGCGAGTTCAAGCGGCGCATCGAGCGCATCCCGGGCGTGGCCAAGGTGGAAATTTCCGGTGCGCCACCGAACGAGGTCGAAATCGCGATCGCGCCGGATCGGCTCACCGCGCACGACCTCAGCCTCAACGACCTGAGCGAGCGCTTGGGCAAGCTCAATTTCTCGGTGTCTGCAGGCCAGATCGACGACAACGGCCAGCGCATCCGGGTGCAGCCAATCGGTGAACTGCGCGACCTGCAGGAATTGCGCGAGCTGGTGCTCAACGCCAAAGGCGTGCGGCTGGGCGACATTGCCGAGGTGCGGCTCAAGCCGACGCGCATGAATTACGGGCGGCGCCTGGATGGGCGCCCGGCCATCGGCCTGGATGTCTACAAGGAGCGAAGCGCCAATCTGGTGGAGGTGTCGAAGGCGGCGTTGAAAGAGGTTGAAGACATCCGCGCCCAACCGGCGCTGCGCGACGTGCAGGTCAAGGTGATCGACAACCAGGGCAAGGCGGTGACCTCCTCGCTGGCCGAACTGGCCGAAGCCGGCGCGGTGGGTCTGCTGTTATCGATCACGGTGTTGTTCTTCTTCCTGCGGCATTGGCCATCGACGCTGATGGTGACCTTGGCGATCCCGATCTGCTTCGCCATCACCTTGGGTTTCATGTATTTCGTCGGGGTCACGCTCAACATCCTGACGATGATGGGGTTGCTGCTGGCAGTGGGTATGTTGGTGGACAACGCCGTGGTGGTGGTAGAAAGCATCTACCAGGAACGCGAGCGCATGCCCGACCAACCGCAGCGTGCCGCGCTGCTGGGAACGCGCAGCGTGGCCATTGCGCTCAGCGCCGGCACCTTGTGCCACTGCATCGTGTTCGTGCCGAACCTGTTCGGCGAGACCAACAACATCAGCATTTTCATGGCGCAGATCGCCATCACCATCTCGGTGTCGTTGCTGGCGTCGTGGCTGGTGGCAATCAGCTTGATTCCGATGTTGTCGGCACGCATGAAAACGCCGCCGATGGTGACCTCCGAGCACGGCGTGATCGCGCGGCTGCAGCGTCGTTACGCCACGTTGCTGGCATGGACGTTGGCGCATCGCGGCTGGAGCGTGGCCGGCATCATTCTGGTCAGTGCGATCAGCCTGGTACCGATGAAGCTGACCAAGATCGACATGTTCGGTGGCGACGGCGGCAACGAGGCCTTCATCCAATACCAGTGGAAAGGCTCGTACACGCGCGAGCAGCTGGGCGAGGAGATCGGCCGTGTCGAAAACTATCTGGAAGCCAATCGCGCCAAGTACCACATCACGCAGATCTACTCATGGTTCAGCGAGGTGGAAGACAGCAATACGGTGGTGACCTTCGATGCGAGCAAGGTCAAGGACCTGCCGCCGCTGCTGGAAAAAATCCGCAAGGAGCTGCCGCGCTCTGCGCGTACCGATTACAGCATCGGCAACCAGGGCGATGGCGGCAATGGCAACCAAGGCGTGCAAGTGCAGTTGGTCGGCGATTCGACCGATGCACTGAAAGCGCTGGCCGACGATGTGATTCCGCTGCTGGCGCGGCGCAAGGAGTTGCGGGATGTGCATGTCGATACGGGCGACCGCACCAGCGAGCTGGCGATTCGCGTCGACCGCGAGCGCGCAGCTGCATTCGGGTTCAGTGCCGAGCAAGTGGCCAGCTTCGTCGGGTTGGCATTGCGCGGTACGCCGCTGCGCGAGTTCCGCCGCGGCGACAACGAGGTGCCGGTGTGGGTGCGGTTTGCCGGCGCCGAGCAGAGCAAGCCTGAAGATCTGGCCAGCTTCACCGTGCGCACCAAGGATGGCCGCAGCGTACCGTTGCTGAGTCTGGTGGAGGTGCAAATCCGTCCGGCCGCCACGCAGATCGGGCGCACCAATCGGCAGACCACGTTGACCATCAAGGCCAATCTCGCCGAGAAGGTCACCGTGCCGGAGGCGCGTGCGGCGATGGAGGCGCCACTCAAGGCGATGCGTTTCCCGGCCGGCTACAGCTACACCTTCGACGGCGGCGATTATCAGAACGACGGCGAGGCGATGGGCCAGATGGTGTTCAATCTGGTGATCGCGTTGGTGATGATCTACGTGGTGATGGCGGCGGTATTCGAGTCGCTGCTGTTCCCGGCGGCGATCATGAGCGGGGTGCTGTTCTCGATCTTCGGGGTGTTCTGGCTGTTCTGGATCACCGGGACCTCGTTCGGCATCATGTCCTTCATCGGCATCCTGGTGCTGATGGGCGTGGTGGTGAACAACGGCATCGTGATGATCGAGCACATCAACAATCTGCGCCGCCGCGGGATGGGGCGCACGCAGGCCCTGGTCGAAGGCTCACGCGAGCGTTTGCGGCCCATCATGATGACGATGGGCACTGCGATCTTGGCGATGGTGCCGATTTCGCTGACCAGCACCACGATGTTCAGCGATGGCCCGCCGTACTTCCCGATGGCGCGCGCCATCGCCGGTGGCCTGGCGTTTTCGACGGTGGTGAGCCTGCTATTCCTGCCGACGATCTACGCGATCCTCGACGACATGAGCAGTGGTGCAGCTGCCCTGGTGCGGCGCGCGCGCGGTGTGCCGAAGACGAGGCCGTCGAGCGCTGCGTTGGAATCGTGAACGAGGTAAGGCGTTAAGCCCCTCTCCCCCTGGGAGAGGGGTTGGGGTGAGGGTACGGTTCCTTCCTTCGGCTTGTACGACGACCAAGCACCTGACCGCCAATCAGCGGCTCCGGTAAGGGGCGACAGCGCGGCCGGGGATCGGCTCTTCGGCTCGACAGACATCCTGTCTGACTCGCCGTCGCGGCACATCCGTGTGCCGCTTTCCGCCGATCCCCGGCCACGCTGCCGCTTCGGTATGTCATCGCCGTGGCTTCGAGCAGATCGGTATGCCATCGCCTTGGCCTCGAGCAGAAAAGCTGCGTGGCCAAGATGCCTGGAAAGATTTTTTCTCCGGCCTACGAGCGAACACTGCAGTGATCGCCGTCGTGCAGGATTACTCGATCTTCATTCCGTCATCGGCGAATCAGCATATCTGTATCGACATGCAGATTCGAAGCCATCCAACGATCGACCTGCCGGATATGGCGCCCAGCCAATCAGCCCGCCCGCACCTGCCGCACGATCGCCGCCGCCTTGGCCGAACTTTCCTTGACCTTGTCCCATTGGCCCTGCGCCAGCCAGTCCTTGGGGACCATCCACGAACCGCCGATGCACAGCACATTCGGCTGCGACAGGAACTCGGCGGCGTTGGACTCGCTGATGCCGCCGGTGGGGCACAGTTTGAGCTCGGACAACGGGCCAGCCAGGCCCTTGAGCATCTGCAGACCGCCCACGGCGGTGGCCGGGAACAGCTTGCAGACGCGGAATCCCAGGCCCATCAGGGTCAGGAGCTCGGTCGGCGTTGCTGCGCCAGGTACGGCGGGAATCGGTGCGTCGGCCAGCAGGCGCGCCAGCGGCGCGGGCGTGCCCGGGGTCACCAGGAAGTCTGCACCGGCATCCACCGACTGACGCAGCTGCAATTCGCTCAGCACGGTGCCCGCGCCGATCACGATGTTGGGCAACTCGCGCTTGAGCATCGCCAGCGCGTCGATCGCAACCGGCGTGCGCAGGGTCAGCTCGATCGCGGGCAGGCCGCCTTCGAGCAGCGCATCGGCGACGCGGCGCGCCTGGTCCAATGTGTCCACGGTGACCACCGGCAGGATGCCGGCATCGCGCAGCAACTGTTCGGCGGTGTTCTGGGTCTGGGCAATCGTCATTGCAACTCCGGGTGACGGCGACCAACGGAGCGGTCGCAGAGAGGGAAGGGGATCAGGCGTCCTTGGACTCGTGCGGTGCCGCGGCGGCTGCGGCATCGGCACCGAGTTCGTACTCGGCGTCGTAGCTCCACAGCGCACCGTCCGGATGCGTCGGGCCGCATGAAATCGAGATCGCGCCCTGGTCGGCGGGGCCGACGACCTGGCGGTTGATGGCGAACAGATTGCGGCCCAGGTCGTTGCCGGCGACGGACGTATTGGGTGCAACCTCGCGCGATGCCCATTCTTCGGCCGAGACCAGCACTTCCAGGGTGCCGGCTTCGCCGTCCAGGCGCACGATGTCGCCTTCGCGTACGCGGCCGATCGGGCCGCCGCGCGCCGCTTCGGGCGTCAGGTGGATTGCGGCCGGGAACTTGCCCGAGGCACCGGACAGGCGACCGTCGGTGACCAATGCCACGCGCCGGCCCTGGTTCTGCAGCAGGCCCAGCAGCGGCGCCATCGAATGCAGCTCCGGCATGCCGTTTGCGCGCGGGCCCTGGTAGCGCAGCACCACCACGAAATCGTGCGGCAACACGCCGGCGGCGTGCAGTTTGTTGAGCACCTGCGGTGTATCGATCACCACGGCTGGCGCCTGGATGCTGCGGTGCTGCGGCTTGACTGCCGACAGCTTGATCAACGAGCGGCCGAGGTTGCCGCGCAGCAGGCGCAGCCCGCCTTGCGATTCGAAGGCATCGCCGACCGGACGCGCCACGCTGTCGTCGGCGGTGGTGGCGGTGCCCGGCACGTAGGTCACCTTGCCGTCCTGCAGGCGCGGCTCATTGATGTAGGCGCGCATGCCGCCTTCCACCACGGTGGGCAGGTCGTCGTGCATGTAACCGGCGTCCATCAGCTCGCGGAACACGAATGCCGTGCCGCCCGCGGCCTGGAAGCGATTCACGTCGGCTTCGCCGTTCGGGTAGATGCGGGTCAGCAGGGGCACCGTCTGCGAGATCAGGTCCATGTCGTCCCAGGTCAGTACGATGCCGGCCGCACGCGCCACTGCGATCCAGTGGATGGTGTGGTTGGTCGAGCCACCGGTCGCCATCAACGCGACCACGGCATTGACGATGGCGCGCTCGTCGATCAGGCGGCCGAACGGACGGAAGTCCTCGCCCAGCGCGGAGATCGCCAACGCGCGCGCGGTGCCTTCGCGGGTCAATGCATCGCGCAACGGCAGCTCCGGATTGACGAACGAGGCACCGGGCAGCTGCACGCCCATCGCTTCGAGCAATACCTGGTTGGAGTTGGCCGTGCCGTAGAAGGTGCAGGTGCCGGGCGAGTGGTAGGACGAGGCCTCGGCTTCGAGCAGTTCGGCGCGGGTGGCTTCGCCAGCGGCGTAGCGTTCGCGCACTTCGGCCTTCTGCTTGTTCGGGATGCCCGGCGTCATCGGGCCGGCCGGCATGAAGATCGCCGGCAAATGGCCGAACGCCAGTGCACCGATCAGCAGGCCCGGCACGATCTTGTCGCATACGCCCAGGTACACCACGCTGTCGAACATGTCGTGGCTCAGGCCGATGGCTGTCGCCTGGGCGATGTTGTCGCGCGAAAACAGCGACAGCTCCATGCCGGCGCGGCCCTGGGTCACGCCGTCGCACATCGCCGGCACGCCACCCGCCACCTGTGCGGTAGCACCGAGCGTGCGGGCAGTCTCGCGAATCAGCTGCGGGTAGTGCTCGAACGGCTGATGCGCCGACAACATGTCGTTATAGGCAGTGATGATGCCCAGGTTGGGCGTGGCCGCACCGCGCAGGCGCGATTTGTCGCCCGGCTCGGACGCAGCGAAGCCGTGCGCAAGATTGCCGCAGCTCAACCGGCTACGGAACGGGCCCTCACGCAGGGCGGCATCGAGACCGGCCAGATACGCCGCGCGCGAGGGAGCGCTGCGCTTGCGGATACGGTCGGTGACGGCTTGGATATTCGGATGCAGGCTCATTGGCTACCGGCTATGAGAAACGGGGGAAGAAAGCGTTTTTCTTAAATCCCCGCACAAGGATGTGCGGGCTCTTGCGAGGGACTCGCACTCAAGCGCACCAATGCACCCGCAACCGCGGACCGGGCTGCTGCAGCGCCACGCGGATCGGATACTCATTGATGTCGTCGCCGGCCAACGCGGCCTGCAGCACGTCCAGCTTCTGCTTGCCACGCAACAGCAGCAGGCGCGTTGGAATGCTGGCAAGCCCTGCGGGCGTCAGGGTGATGCGCAACGGCCATTGGTTCGAGCCCGGGCAGCCGGTGGCATCCAGCGATGCGTACGGCTGCGGGCTGGCGAGCGCCTTCGGCAGGTCGGTGGCACCCGGGAACAACGACGCGGTGTGCCCGTCGCCGCCCATGCCCAGCACTGCCAGGCAGGCCGGTTCGGCATGTCTGGCCTGCAGGTTGGCGGTGTGCACGCATTCGGGCAGTTGCTTGCCCGGACGGACCAGCGGAATGAAGGTCGCGGCCGATGCGTGGGTCAGGAAGCTGTGATTGACCAGCCAGGCATTGCTGTCCTGATCCTGCGGCGACAACCAGCGTTCATCGACCAGGCCCACTTCCACCCGCGACCAGTCCAGCGGCCGGTGGGCGAGGGACTCGTATACCGGCGCCGGCGTGGTACCGCCGGACAACAGCATGCGTGCTTGGCCACGCCGGGAGATCTCCTGTTCCAGCAGGTCGGCCATTTCGCTGGCCACCGCCTCGGTCCATTCGGCCGGGTCGTCGTAGCGCACCAGGGTGATGCGCTGGTTGTCCTGCAGATTCATCGCTGCTCCCCGGTGTGCTGACGTTGTGCATCCACCGCGTAGGCGGCGGCGCCCAGCAGGCCGGCATGCGGGTGCATGACCGCCAGCGATGGCACCTTCGACATGATCGCGGAGAAACGGCCCTTGTGTTCGAAGCGCTGGCGAAAGCCGGAATGCTGCAGCGAATCCAGCACCTTGGGCACCAGCCCGCCGGTGAGGAACACGCCGTCCCAGGCGCCCTGCATCAGCACCATGTCGCCGGCGATCGCACCGAAGATCGCGCAGAACAGATCGATGGTGCGCGAGGACCGCGGGTCGCCCGCAGCCGCGCGTGCGGTGATGTCCTTGGGTTGCAGCGGGCCCGGATCGACCCCCGCGATCTCGCTCAACGCGCGATGGATATTGACCAGGCCCGGACCGCAGATCAGCCGCTCGTTGGAGACCCGGCCGAACTGCTCGGACAGGATTTCCAGGATGCGGATTTCTTCCGGCGTGCCGGGCGGGAAGCTGACATGGCCGCCTTCGGTTTCCAGCGGAAAGCAGCGCCCGTTGCGGATGATCAGGCCGCCCACGCCCAGGCCGGTGCCCGGGCCGATCACGCCATAGTTGCGCGCTTGATCGATCGGTGCCGGACGCCAGCTGGCGCCGCCTACCTGCACCACGTCCTGTGGACGCAGCAGGCTGATCGCCATCGCCTGCGCGGCAAAGTCGTTGATCAGATGCAAGGTACTGAAACCCAGCATGGTGGCGGTGCGCGAGCGCGAGATCACCCAGGGATGGTTGGTGATGCGTGCCTCGTCGCCGTCCACGCGGCCCGCCACGGCGAACACGCCCTGGGTGGCCTGCACGCCGATCTGGTCCAGGTAGTAGCGCGCCGCTTCGCCCAGCGAACCGAAGTCCACCACCGCAAATTCGCGCGAGGTGTCATCCAGCAACGGCACCGAGGCGTCGACATCGGCCAGCGCGAAACGCGCATTGGTACCGCCGATATCGGCAACCAGCACCGGCTTGGAAGGAGCGGTCATGCGTTGTTTCCCTGTGCGTCGGTGGCCGGGGGCAGGAAGTGGGCGGCCGATTCGGGACCCCAGCTGCCGGCCGGGTAGGGCTGCAGCGGCAGCGCGGCGTCTTTCCAGGCGTCGCTCACGCTGTCGATCCACGACCACGCCGCCTTGACCTCGTCGTCGCGCACGAACAGCGCGGGGTTACCGTTAAAGGCGTCGACGAACAGACGTTCGTAGGCGATACGACGGTGCAGGCCGGTCGGCACCGACAGTTCCAGTTCCAGCGGCTGCAGTTCGATCGCGCCCCATTCCGGGCCAGCCAGGCTGCTCATCAGGCCGAGCTCGATGTTTTCCTGCGGCTGCAACTGGAAGGTCAGGCGGTTCGGCACCGCGTTCTGGCGGTCGGGGCGTTCGAACAGCCAGTGCGTCACCGGCTTGAGCGTCACCACGATGCGGGTGGAGCGCTCGGCCAGACGCTTGCCGGTGCACAGGTGGAACGGCACGCCGGCCCAGCGCCAGTTATCGATATGCGCGGTGACGGCGACAAAGGTTTCCACGTCGCTGCCTTCCGGCGGGTGGTAGGCCTGCGCCGGCTGGCCGTTGATGCTGCCGGCGGTGTAGCGGCCTCGCACGCAGTCGTGCGCGGCGTGCTCGGCGGTCATCGGGCGCAGGGCGCGCAGCACCTTGACCTTCTCATCGCGGATGCGGTCGGCTTCCAGCGAGGCCGGCGGCTCCATTGCCACCAGGCACAACAGCTGCAGGATATGGCTCTGCACCATGTCGCGCAGGGCGCCGGAGCGGGCGTAGTAGGCGTCGCGCCCGTCGACGCCTTCGCTTTCGGCGACCAGGATCTGCACCGACTCGATGTAGGTCCGGTTCCAGACCGCCTCCAGCAGCGTGTTGCCGAAGCGCAGCGCGATCAGGTTCTGCACCGCCGCCTTGCCCAGGTAATGGTCCAGGCGGAACACGCGGTCTTCGTCGATCAGCGCGCCGATCGACTGCAGGATGTCGCGGGCGCTGTCCGAGTCGTGGCCGATCGGTTTTTCCAGCATCAAGCGATGCGGTGCCGCCAGGGCGCCACCCAGCGCCAGGCCCTGGCAGGTGCTGATGTACAGGCCCGGCGGGATCGCCAGATAGCTCACACACCGACGGCTGGCCAGTTCGCGGACCGCGTCGGCCACCGAATCGGCATTGCGCAGATCCACCGAGCGATAGTCGACCCGTTGTAGCAGCGTGTCGATCTGTTCGGCGGTCGCGATCGGCAGCGCTTCGGTCAGGCGCGGCCGCAGCACGTCGCGAAATGCATCGGTGTCGTGCGGCGACAGCGCCAGCGCACGGATGCGGAAGTCCTCCGGCAACAGACCGTCGATGAACAGACGCAGCAGGGAAGGAAAGAGATAGCGCTGGGCAAGATCGCCGGTGGCGCCGAACAGGATCAGGGTGTTGTGCATGGACCGCGTTTCAGATTCTGGAGACATCGTTATCAGCAGCTTGGCGGAAAGGCGCCGGTCGGCCGGCGGTCGGTACGTCTGTTCCTGAGCGACACTTGCGTGCGCGCAGCGGGGGATGGACGCTGACACCCAATCCCGGATTGTTGCAGCAACTGGCGATCAGCGGTTAGCGCCATGGCGGCATAGCTGCACTTGCGTGATGGCATGCCATGCTGCGTGCGGCGAGCTGCACTGCAGGCAATGGCGTCATGACTGAGTGGTGGCATGCTCCTCCGGCGATCGATGTTGCCATGTGAAAACGATTACATGTCAGAATAAACCAATGCATTCGTTTGCAGGAAGTTCCTTGCAAGCGCATGCGGCGTCACCGCCATCGGGAGGGCCGAGGGCAGGGCGCACAACTTACGTTGAGGCCGAACGATGGCGAAAGTGCAGTTGGAAGGTGTCCGCAAGGTCTACGACAATGGCCAGGTGGCGGTGCAGGGCGCGAGTTTCGAAGTGGCCGATGGCGAGCTGATGGTGCTGGTGGGGCCGTCCGGCTGCGGCAAATCGACCCTGTTGCGCATGATCGCCGGGCTTGAAGACATCAGCGCCGGCACGCTGAAGATCGGCGAGCGCGTGGTCAACGACGTGGCGCCAAAGGATCGCGACATCGCCATGGTGTTCCAGAGCTACGCGCTGTACCCGCACATGACCGTGGCCGAGAACCTGGCGTTCGGGCTCAAGCTGCGTGGGCATCCGAAGCAGGTCATCGCCGAGCGCGTCAACAACGCCGCAGAGTTGTTGGGCCTGACCCCGATGCTGGACAAGCTGCCCAAGGCGATGTCCGGCGGTCAGCGTCAGCGCGTGGCGCTGGGCCGGGCGATGGTGCGTGAATCCTCGGTGTTCCTGCTCGACGAACCGCTGTCCAACCTGGACGCCAAGTTGCGTCACAGCGTGCGCACCGAGATTGCGCAGCTGCACCGCAAGCTTGGCACCACCATGATCTACGTCACCCACGATCAGGTCGAAGCGATGACGCTTGGCCAGCGCATCGTGGTGCTCAAGGATGGCGTGATCCAGCAGATCGACAGCCCGATGGCGCTGTACGACCGTCCGGCCAATCTGTTCGTCGCCGGTTTCCTCGGCAGCCCGGCGATGAACGTGCTGCAGGGGCGTTTGGACCCGCACGACGGCCTGCACCTGGTCATGGCCGATGGTTGGCGCGTCCCGCTGGGCGCGGCGCGGGTCGATGTGGGTTGGTTCGGCCAGGACGTGATCGTCGGCGTACGCCCGGAGCACTTGCAGCCGTCCGACGATGCGGTGCTGGGCTTCGATGCGCGTGTCGATGTGATCGAGCCGGTCGGCAACGAGATCTTCCTCAATCTCGACCGTGGCGGTCAGCCGCTGGTGATCCGTGTCCCGCCGCAGAGCTTGCCGGCGGTGGGCCAGCCGTTGCGCCTGGCATTGCGCAGCCAGGCCTTGCACTTTTTCGATCCAGCCACCGGGCAGCGGCTGGAGGCCGCGTAGGCCGACTGGTCAAACAGCGACGCCGCCAGACGGGCACGGCGGGCGTTCGGAATCGGTGGGTGTCGCTTTGTCACTGAGGTGCTGCATGACGTCGACGCCCGCCTGGCACGGCTCGCGACGGTTTTCGCTGCTAACGCTCCAGCCCCGTCGTAAGTGCGCGCGGCCGGGCGCCATGCCTGCCCGCCTGCAACGCGGTACCGGCGTCCAGCGTCAGCTCCAACGGCAATACCGCCAGCGCAAGGTTCCCGGCCACGCTCACCACTGTGCCGATCGCGCTACCGTCCAACGCGACGGCATCGCCTGCATCCACGGCAGCATCGGTTTCCAGCAACTGCAACGCGCGCTTGGCCTTGCCCAGGAAGTGCGTCCGCGCCACGATTTCCTGGCCCGGGTAGCAGCCTTTCTTGACGCTGTACGCCTGCAGGCGGTCCAGTGCCAACTGCTGCGGCGTCCATTGTTCGCGCTGGCCCTCGACCAGCCGGGCGAGCCCCAGTTGCAGATCGGTCGTCCGCCACTGCGCATCTGCACTCGGCAGTTCGATAGGCGTCGCCAATGCATCCGCGCTGTAGAGCAATAACGTGCGCGGCAGCGCGGCGCTGCCCAGATCCAACTCGATACGCTGCGTTCCGATCTCGGCCCGTGCGGCATGCGCGTGCTCCGGTGCTGCGAAGCCGCCGTAGGCAAACAGCGTGGCAATACCGATTTTCAGCTTGCGGCGGAACACGAAACGGCTGAGTTGCGTGGCGATCTCGGCCGCGTTGCCGTCCGGCAACAGCATCAGTAAGTGTGCGTCGTCCTCACGCAGGAGTGCGAAGATGGCAATCACGCGCCCCTTCGCCGTCAGCCACGCGTTCCACTGCCACTGCCCAACCGCCAGCGCCTGTACGTCGTTGGCAAATTGGGCATGCGCAAACGCCACTGCATCCGTACCGGCCAGTCGGACGTATTGCATGTCGTGCAGGGAGCCAAAACCCTGCGGAATAAGATTCAGGTTGTCAGCCACGGAAGGGGAGGACTAAAATCGCCAAGTTGTGAGAGCACTATGATAGGCCATCCAACCCCCACCCCAGCGCAGGATTCCGAGACGCAGCCTTCTTCTCAGGAACATATTCCCGAGAAAAAGCCACTGCCGAAGGAGATTGGTGGGCGCGACGGCCCCGAGCCAACGCGCTACGGCGACTGGGAAAAAAATGGACGCTGCATCGATTTTTGAGCAGCTTTTAGCCACAGCGGCCTAGTGCCGCCCAGCCGAGAAAACGAGCCCAGCGAATGGCGATCCGCGAACGTCCTCTCTCCCCGCATCTCCAGGTATACCGTTGGCAGATACAGATGGTGACCTCGATTCTCAATCGAGCCACCGGCATCGTACTGACCGTCGGCGCACTGGCGATTGCCGCCGCCTTGCTGACCTTGATGCTTGGCCCCGACCACTGGAATTGTTTCCGCGATCAGGCTGCGACCTGGTATGGGCAGGTCTTCCTGTTCGGCTGGACCTGGTCGTTCGCCTTCCACCTGTTCGGTGGCCTGCGTCACATGCTGCAGGACTTCGGGCAAGGCTACGCCGTGCGCTCGTTCATCAGCATGGGTTGGTTGTCGGTGGTTCTGAGCCTTGTGCTCACCGCTGCCATCTGGGCTTACGTACTGCTGTCCGGAGGTGCCGTATGAGCCGCTACCGTACCCCGCTGAAGAATGTGCGCGGCCTGGGTGCCGCCAAGACCGGTACCGAACATTTCGTGATCCAGCGCTTGACCGCGGCCGCATTGGTGCCGCTGTCGATCTGGTTCCTGATCTTCGTGCTGAGCCTGATCGGTGCCGATCACGCTGCCGCCAGCGCGGCAGTGGCCAAGCCGTGGAATGCGATTCTGCTTGTCGCCTTCCTCATCGCCTCGTTCTGGCATGCGCAGCTGGGCATGCAGGTGGTACTGGAAGACTACGTGCACGACTCGCTGCTCGCGCTGATTGCGCAGACCCTCGTGCGCTTTGTTGCCGTGCTGGGCGCCATCGTCAGCGTGTTTGCCGTGGCGCGTATCGCGCTGGGCATGAGCTGAGTCGTCAGCGACCAAACAGGAACCCATAATTCGATGTCCGCTTACAAGATCACAGAACACAAGTACGACATGGTCGTGGTGGGCGCCGGTGGCGCCGGCCTGCGCGCCACGTTCGGCCTGGCCCAGAAGGGCCTGCAGACGGTCTGCCTGACCAAGGTCTTTCCGACCCGTTCGCACACCGTGGCAGCGCAGGGCGGTATTTCCGCAGCGCTGGGCAACATGGGCGAAGACGATTGGCGTTATCACTTTTACGACACCATCAAGGGCTCCGATTGGCTGGGCGACCAGGACGCGATCGAGTACATGTGTCGCGAAGCGATTCCGGCCATCATCGAACTCGAGCACTACGGCGTGCCGTTCTCGCGGACCGAAGAGGGCAAGATCTACCAGCGCCCGTTCGGCGGCATGACCACCAAGTATGGTGAAGGCCCGTCCGCGCAGCGTACCTGCGCCGCAGCCGATCGTACCGGCCACGCCATGCTGCATACCTTGTATCAGCAGTCGTTGGCGCACAACGCACGCTTCATGATCGAGTACTTCGCGCTCGATCTGATCTTCGACGAAGAAGGCGTTTGCCGTGGTGTGCTCGCACTGGACATGGCCGAAGGTTCGCTGCATCTGTTCCGCGCCCACGGCGTGGTGCTGGCGACCGGCGGTTACGGACGTGCCTACTTCAGCGCCACCTCCGCACACACCTGTACCGGTGATGGCGGCGGCCTGGTGATGCGTGCGGGCCTGCCTGTGCAGGACATGGAATTCGTGCAGTTCCATCCCACTGGCATCTACGGTGCGGGCTGCCTGATCACCGAAGGCGTGCGCGGCGAAGGCGGCATCCTGCGTAACAGCAATGGCGAGCGCTTCATGGAACGCTACGCACCGCATTACAAGGACTTGGCTTCGCGCGACGTGGTGTCGCGTTCGATGACGGTGGAAATTCGCGAAGGCCGCGGTGTAGGCGAGCACAAGGATCACATCCTGCTCGACCTGACCCACCTTGGGCCGGAAGTGATCAACGAAAAGTTGCCCGGCATCGCCGAAAGCGCGCACATCTTCGCCGGTGTGGACGTGACCAAGCAGCCGATCCCGGTGCTGCCGACGGTGCACTACAACATGGGCGGCATTCCGACCAACTTCTACGGCGAGGTCGTGCGCAAGCAGGGCGACGATGCGGATGCCGTGGTGCCGGGCCTGTATGCCATCGGCGAGGCGGCGTGCGTCTCGGTCCATGGTGCAAACCGTCTGGGCTCGAACTCATTGCTGGACCTGGTGGTGTTCGGCCGCGCGGTCGCCAACCGCTGTGCCGAAACGGTCAAGCCCAATCAGCCGCACAAGACCTTGCCGTCCGATGCCTGCGACAAGGCCTTGGGCCTGCTGGACAAGCTGCGTCACGCCAACGGCTCCACGCCGACGGCCGTGATCCGCGACAACATGCAGCGCACCATGCAGTCGGACGCCGCCGTGTTCCGCACCAGCAAGACGCTGAAAGAAGGCGTGGACAAGATGGCCGAGATCTTCGCCACCTTCGAGGACGTCAAGGTGTCGGACCGCTCGCTGGTGTGGAATTCGGACCTGATCGAGACCTATGAGTTGAACAACCTGCTGCTCAACGCGGTGGCGACGATCAATTCGGCCGAACAGCGCAAGGAAAGCCGCGGCGCGCATTCGCACGAAGACTTCCCGGACCGCGACGACGTCAACTGGCAGAAGCACACGTTGGTGACCGTCGACGACAAGGGCAAGTGCGAGTTCGACTACCGCCCTGTGCACATGTACACGCTGAGCAAGGATGTGGACGTGGTCCCGCCGAAGCCGCGCGTTTACTGATCGATGCGCATGCAGCGACCCACCGTTGCCTTGTCATCGCTCGCCATCGCCTCTGCGCGTGGCAGCGAGCCGGTGCAGCAGTTTGGTCGTCGCATGACCCTGGAGCAGCGCCGGCAGGTGGCCGGCCGCTGCGCGACTGTTTCGGCAGTGGCATCCGTCATCTTTACCTTCATGCGCACGGTGCGGTTGTCGTCCGCACCGCGCATCGCCTGAGCCAACGAGAGCAGCTATGGCAGAGTTCACCCTCCCCAAGAATTCAAAGATCGGCAAGGGCAAGCATTACCCTGCAAAGGGCGCCAAGAACACGCGCACCTTCAAGGTCTACCGCTGGGATCCGGACGTCGACGCCAACCCGCGCACCGACAGTTACGAGATCGATCTGGATAAATGCGGCCCGATGGTCCTGGACGCGCTGATCAAGATCAAGAACGAGATCGACCCGACGCTGGCGTTCCGTCGCTCCTGCCGCGAGGGCATCTGCGGCTCGTGCGCGATGAACATCGACGGCACCAACACGCTGGCCTGCACCAAGGCGATTGCCGCGTGCGGCAAGTCCGAGGTGCCGATCTATCCGCTGCCGCACATGAGCGTGATCAAGGACCTGGTGCCGGACCTGACGCACTTCTATGCGCAGTACGCGTCGATCAAGCCGTGGATCCGCACCCAGACGCCGCCGCCGCCGGATCGCGAGCGCCTGCAGTCGCCGGAAGACCGCCGCAAGCTCGATGGCTTGTACGAGTGCATCCTGTGCGCCTGCTGCTCGACCAGCTGCCCGAGCTATTGGTGGAATGGCGAGCGGTATCTTGGCCCGGCCATCCTGCTGCAGGCCTACCGCTGGATTATCGATTCGCGCGACGAAGACACCGGTGCGCGTCTGGACGATCTGGAAGACCCGTTCAAGCTGTATCGCTGCCACACCATCATGAACTGCGCACGGACCTGCCCGAAGGGCTTGAATCCAGCGCTGGCGATCGCCGAAATCAAGAAGTTGATGATGGCGCGTCGCGCCTGATCGCACGGCATTGATTCCCCACCACGGGGATGTGGTTCGCAGCGGCACCGGCCCTTGGGTCAGGTGCCGCTGTCGTTTTCGGACCGCCATGCGGTGCGGTGGAGAGTGAGATGGACGAACAAACCCTGCTGAAAAAGTTGCGCTGGCGTTGCCGGCGCGGAATGCGCGAACTCGATCAATTGTTCGGGCGCTACCTGGATCAACGCTGGGCGCAGGCCCCCGACGCCGAGCGCGCGGTTTTCCTACAGCTACTGGATTGCGAAGACGATAAGTTGTGGCGCTGGTTCATGGGATACGAGGCTTGCCCCGATGCCGCCAACGCCGCACTCATCGCCGATATTCGCGCCCTGCCGGCTTGAGTGGCGACCCTCGCGCTGGCTGATCTGCGCATTGGGCGTGTTGGTGGCGCTCGCCGTGTGGGCGGTGTGGCGCAGCGGCGTACCGCTGTGGTTGGCCCTGTTGTTGTCTGCCTACGCGGTGCTTGCAGGCGGGCGAGCAGTGCGTCAGCTGTTGCGTTCGCCAGTGAGGCAATTGCTGGTGCCATGGACGCAAACGCCCGCCAGCATTGACGGTGTGGAGGTGGAAGAGCTGCAGGTGCGCTGGCGCGGGCCGCTTGCGGTGGTGTCTTGGAAGCGGGCGGATGGTCGGCGCGAGCGCCTGCATTTCTGGCCGGACACCTTGCCGGCGCCGCAACGACGTGAACTGCGTCTGGCCGCTCAGGCCCACGCCATTTCGTCCGGGCGGCCGCTAGTGGCACCATAGCGTCCCTTTCCCGGTTGAACCGCATGTTCAAACCTATTCCGGTTGCCATCGGCTTGCGCTATCTGCGTGCCAAGCGACGCAATGGCTTCATCTCGTTTATTTCGATGGCGTCGATCCTGGGCATCGCCCTGGGCGTGACCGTGCTGATCACCACGCTTGCAGTGATGAGCGGTTTCCAGAAGGAGATCCGCGACCGCCTGCTGCAGATGGCTGCCCACGCGACCGTCAGTGCAGAAGGCGCGCCGATGCGCGATTGGCAGCATGCGGTCGAGGTCGCCATGTCCGATCCGCGCGTGGCCGGTGCCGCGCCCTACATCGAAACCGAATCCTTATTGCAGGGCCCGCGCAAGCAGCCGGCCATCGTGCGCGGCGTGATTCCTGCCGAAGAAGGCAAGGTGTCGGTGCTGGCCAAGAAGATGCAGCAGGGTTCGGTCGACAGCCTGACGCCTGGGTCGTACAACATCGTCATCGGCAAGGAGCTGGCGTTGTGGCTTGGCGTGGATGTTGGCGACAGCATCGTCGTGTTGCTCAGCGACACCCAGGCGACGCCGCTGGGCGCGATGCCGCGGCTCAAGCGCTTTACCGTGAGCGGTATTTTCGAGGCCGGATACAACGAAATCGACCGCGGCCTCGCCGTGGTGAACATGCAGGACCTGGCGCGCGTGCTGCGCATGGATGGCGTCACCGGCGTGCGCCTGCGCCTGCATGACATGGATCAGGCCTGGCCGGTGGCGCGCGATCTGGCGGTGAGGTTGCACGGCCCGTATCGGGTCAGCGACTGGACCCAGGAAAACGCCAACCTGTACCACTCGTTGAAGATGGAAAAGACGGTGATGGGCATCCTGCTGTCGCTGATCGTGGCGATGGGCGCGTTCAACCTGGTGTCCTCGCAGGTGATGCTGGTGACCGATAAACAGGCCGATATCGCCATCTTGCGCACCCTCGGGCTGTCGCCGGCCGGGGTGATGCAGGTATTCATGGTGCAGGGCTCGCTGATCGGCTTCATGGGTACCTTCATGGGCGTGATCGGCGGCATCGTGCTAACGCTCAATCTTGAACGCATCCTCGGCGTGATCGAAACGATTTTCAGCGTCAAGTTGCTACCCGAAGACGTGTACTACATCACCGGCCTGCCGACCGATATGCAAACCCAGGACGTGGTGGTGATCACCGTGGTGGCATTGGTGATGAGTTTCCTTGCGACTTTGTACCCGGCGTGGCGCGCTTCGCGCACCCAGCCGGCGGAGGCGCTGCGTTATGAATGAGATCCGGGAAACGCTCGTGCAAACACCAAAACAGGCAACTGCGGTGATCCGCGCCGAAGCGCTGGCCAAGACCTACGCCGAAGGCAAGATGCGCACGCCGGTATTCGATGGCCTGGATCTCTCGGTGGCCACCGGCGAAACCGTGGCGATCGTCGGCGCCTCCGGTGCCGGCAAGAGCACCTTGCTGCATCTGCTCGGCGGGCTGGATATTCCCACCTCCGGCGAAGTGTATGTGGCCGGCGAGCGCATGTCGGCGCTGTCCGACGCGCAGCGCGGCAAGCTGCGTAATCAGGCGCTCGGCTTCGTCTACCAGTTCCATCACTTGTTGCCGGAATTCACCGCGTTGGAGAACGTGATGATGCCGGTGCTGTTGTCCGGCAAGGATGTGGCCGTTGCCAAAAGTCAGGCGCTGCAATTGCTGGAATCGGTCGGGCTTGGGCATCGCGTCGAACACAAGCCCAGCGAACTCTCCGGCGGCGAGCGTCAGCGCTGTGCGGTGGCGCGTGCACTGGTCAACAAGCCGGGCTGCGTGTTGGGCGACGAGCCCACCGGCAATCTTGACGACAAGACCGCGGGTACCGTGTTCGAGCTGATGCTGGAACTCAACCGCGCCCAGCGCACCAGCCTGGTACTGGTGACGCACGACCGCGGCTTGGCACGGCGCCTGGACCGCGTGCTGGAGCTGCACCAGGGCAAGCTGCGCGAATTGGCGCCGTCTGCGGTGTAAGCACATGGCGACGCGGTCGATCGGCAGACCGATCGCGTTGCGGATGAGCGTGGCATTTGCAGTGGACACTGGTGCCATGCCCGGTAGCCGAAATGGGGGCGCATTTTGAAGTGCAGTGGCAGCGAACGATCGCATGCAGCGCGACTGCCAGGGCACATGCCGCACGATCTCCGCAGGCCAGTGCGGCCTGCGGAGATGCCACAGCATCGGTCAAGGAATGATGCGCAGTGCCCGCAGGCGGGTAAACAGTTCGAAGAACGAGGCGCGGCTGTCGTAGAAGTCGAGGAAGCCCAATTCACGGCTCTTGGTCATGTCGTTGACGCACTCGATCTCGCGGCCCAGGTCGGCATCGGTATGCCACCACGATGCAAGCCGATTGACGTCGGACTCTACCAACGTGTGTTGCGCGGCCACCTCTGCCCACAGGGCAGGTGCGGTCTGGCTCATGCGTGCTTCCAGCGGTTCCGGCACAGCGGGGCAGGGCGCAGCGTCGAGCTCGAAGAACTTCGCAATCTCACCCCACATCCAGCGCCAGCGGAATACATCGCCATTGACGGTGTTGAAGGCCTGATTGCGCGCCGCGGGGCTAAGCCCGGCCCAGGCCAGTTGGCGGCCAAGCAGCCCGGCATCGGTAAGGTCGGTGAGGCTGTTCCATTGCGCTTGCGACCCTGGGAACACGAACGGTTGCCCGGTGTGCTTGCACAGCGATGCATATACCGCCAGCGTCACGCCCATGTTCATGGCATTACTGCCGTTGGCCATGCCGATCATGGTGTGCGAGCGATGTACGCTCCAGCCGAAACCATGCTGCTCGGCATGCGCGAACAGCAGGTCTTCCAACGTGTAGTAGAAATTTTCGCCCGGCTGGCGCGGCTCGCTTTCGCGAAACGGCGTCTCGGCCTTGCCGCTGCCGTAATTTTCGAACGCGCCCAGGTAGTGCTTGGTGCCGGTGACCAGCGCCATGTGCTGCAGCGGCGCATCGCTGAGCGCATCGCACAGGTGCCGCATCATCGCGCCGTTGGCCTGGACGTTCTCGCGCTCGGTATCGCGACGCGTCCAGGTGCAGAAGAACACGTGGGTAATCGGTAGACCACGCAACGCGTTGTTCGTGCTGTCGGCGTCCAGCAGATCGGCGGCCACCGGAATGACACCGTCGTGGGGCAGTGGCCGACGTGCAAGGCCGTACACGGTCCAGCCGTCGGCGAGCAGCACGTTGGCAAGGTTGTAACCGGAGATGCCGGTCACACCGACGATCAATGCAATGCCTTTACGCATGGGGGAGGCTCCTGAAAAAACGGATCTCACCATAGCGGTGACACCATGAAATCGGGGCGAACGCTGGGCCAGAGGGCGTGCTTGCGCCGTTGAGCGCTCGATCTGCTGCGGCATGCATCTTCACGTGTGCACTGTGCTACGCACCGCATCAAATGATTGCGACGTGCCGCAGGACGTCGTTCGTATTCATAATCAGCGACCGCCGCAGCAGTGTTCTTCCTACCCAGGCTTGGGTAGATCTCCGCTGTGCGTGGAAGGTGTCGCGATCTAAGGTGAAGACGTTGATCGATAGGGTCCATGATGGCGACCGACAGCATGGAGGTGTCAGCGCACACGGCACCGCCGCAGATGGGATCGGCGGTGGTCATCGCGGCCGCGTTATTGCTGGGCGTGGTGGCGTGCGCCTGGTCGCCCATACTGCTGCCGCGCATGGTTTATGTCGGCTGCGTGTGCGTTGCGTTGCTGGGCAGCGGCGCGACGGTGTGGCTGCGCCCGTGCTGGAGTGCGCTATTGCTGGCCGGCGCTGCGGCACTTCTTGGATTCGGAGCGATGGGATGGCAGGTGACTGGCGCGCTGCAGGCGCAGTTGCTTCCGCAGGATGAAACACGCGATGCCACCGTGCGCGGGCAGATTGTCGGGCTACCGATCGCCGAGCAACGCCGTACCCGCTTTCAGCTGCGCGTGGACGAGGCTCCGGCCCAGCCGGCGGCACTGCGTGGCAAGCTCCTGCAGGTGGCCTGGTACGACGACTTTGATGCCGAGCGCATCGGCCCGCGCGCGGCGCTACATGCAGGTGCGCGCTGGCAGCTGCGGCTCAAGCTGCGTGCGCCACGCGGCTTGCGCAATCCCGGAGGCTTCGATGCCGAGCGCCAGGCACTGGCGCAGCGCATCGCTGCGACCGGCTATGTGCGCATCCCTGCAACCGCACACCAGACCGTACCGCCGCAAGGCGTGGATGCCTGGCGCGAACGGATGTCGCAACGCATCGCCGAGCGTGTCGGCGGCCCCTCTGCGCCGTACCTGCGGGCGCTCGCGCTCGGAGATACCCGGGGGCTGGACGATACGGCATGGGCAACGTTGCGCGCGACCGGGCTCAGCCATCTGATCGCCATCTCTGGATTTCATGTCGGGCTGGTCGGGGCATTCTTCGCGCTGCTGATCGCTGGCATATGGCGCTGGCAGCCGCGACTGGGCACATTCATGCCGCGTCTGCATGCGGCATCGATTGCCGCGCTACTCGGCGCTGCGGCCTACGCGCTACTGGCTGGTCTGGCGCTGCCGACGGTACGCACCGTGTTGATGATTGCGGTGGTGGCCCTCGCCAGGGTGCTGCGGCGACGCGCCTCGACCGCGCATGTGCTTTCGCTCGCCTTGTTGGCGGTGTTGCTGTGGGATCCGCTCAGCGTGCTGGTTGCTGGCTTCTGGCTCAGCTTCGCCGGCGTGGCATGGCTGGTCTGGTGCCTGCCGTCTGACGATCGCGCCATCGTGCGCGGCTTCCTGTCTGCGCAGACCGTGGCCACCGTTGGCCTGCTGCCGTTGACGGTCAGCTTGTTCGGGCAGGCGTCGCTGGTCGGGCCATTCGCCAATTTGGTCGCCATTCCGTGGTGGACTTTCGTGGTGGTACCGCTGTGCCTGTTGGGGACCGCACTTGAGGCGATCTACCCGGGGACCGGCATGTGGGCATGGCAGCTTGCGGGCTGGTGCTTTGAGCTGACCTGGCCGGGGTTCGTCTGGCTTGGGCAGACCGCGTTGGCGTTGTGGTGGGTGCCCGAGTCCGATGGGGTTGCCCTGATCGCCGCCTTGCTCGGTGCGTTCTGGCTGTTGCTGCCGCGCGCGACGCCGGGTAAATCGTTGGCGGCGCTGCTGTGGTTGCCGCTGCTCTGGCCGGATCGCGAGCTACCGGCCGCAGGCGAGGCGGAAGTGCAGGTGCTGGATGTGGGTCAGGGCTTGGCGGTGCTGGTGCGCACGCAACGCCATGCGCTGTTGTTCGATACCGGTCCGGCGGTGCGCGACGGCTTCGATGCCGGCGAGCGCGTCGTGCTGCCGGCGTTGCGCGCGCTTGGTGTGCGCCGGCTGGACGCCATCGTGCTTAGCCATGCCGATGCCGATCATGCTGGTGGCTATGCCGCAGTGCGCACGGGGCTGCCGGTGGCACGCACGGCTGCGCCACCGGGTGCGCCGTTGGACGTCACCGCACGCTGCCGCGCCGGGCAGCAGTGGGAGTGGGACGGGGTGCGCTTTCGCTTCCTGCATCCCGGCGCGGGTTTTCCTTACCTGCGCAACCAATCCAGCTGCGTACTGCGGGTCGAAACCGCGTATGCGAGCGCACTGTTGCCGGGCGATATTGGCGACATCGTCGAGCGCCGCCTGCTGCGCGGGCACGCCGCGGACCTGCGTGCCGAGCTGGTGATCGTCCCGCACCACGGCAGCGCCGATGGCTCGCAAGCCGGTTTCATCGCCGCCACCGGAGCACGCCTGGCGTTGGTGTCGTCCGGTCATGGCAACAGATTCGGGCATCCGCGCGCCGAGGTCGTGCAACGTTGGAAGTCAGGCGGGGCAGAGGTGTTGGACACCGCCCAGGCGGGAGCGATCCGGGTTTGGCTCGGTGCCGCGGGCCTGCAACTGCGCGAGCGACGGCGCTGGCAGCCGCGGCTATGGGATGCTGCGGAACGGCGGCGGTCGGCTGCTATCCTATCGGTCAGCGAACAGGCGGCCGCGTTGCCGGAGGAATCGAATCGTGTTGGAGCTGGTCAAGGCAGGCGGTTGGCCGATGGTGCCGTTGCTGTTGCTGGGCGTGATCGCCCTGGCGATCGTGCTGGAGCGTCTGTGGAGCCTGCGCCGCAATGAGGTGACGCCGCCGGGCCTGGGTGAAGAAGTGCGCAATTGGGCCGCGCGCGGCAACCTGGATCCCACCCACATCGAGTCGCTGCGCCGCAATTCGCCGTTGGGCGCCTTGCTGGCCGCGGCGCTGGACGTTCGTGGCCGCCCGCGTGACGTGATCCGCGAACGTATCGAAGACACCGGCCGGCATGTGGTGCATCGCATGGAGCGCTATCTGAACGCGTTGGGCACGATCGCATCGGCTGGGCCATTGTTGGGTCTGCTCGGTACCGTGGTCGGCATGATCCAGATGTTCATGGGCATCCTCGATCACGGCGTAGGCGATGTGAATCAGCTCGCCGGCGGCATTGGCAAGGCGCTGGTGTGCACTGCCACCGGCATGATCATCGCGGTTCCGGCATTGATGGCGCATCGCTTCTTCAAGGGGCGGATCGCCGGTTACATCGTCGAGATGGAGCAGGAAGCCATCTTGTTGCTGGACACCATGGATGGCCGAGTCGTGCCGGCAGCCTTCGCGCCGGCTGCAGCGGGCGGCAAGCCTGTCACGGCAAAGGGTTGACGGATGCGCATCGGCAGCGACCGAAGCCAGGACGAGCCGCATATCGACCTGGTGCCATTGATTGACGTCATCCTCGTCCTCATCATCTTTTTCGTGGTGACCACGACCTTCGACGCACGCTCCACGCTGCAATTGCAGCTGCCGACCGCCAGCGACCAACACAGCAGCACACCGCCACGTTCGCTGAGCGTGCTGGTCAATGCCGATGGGCGTTATTTCATCAACGATCAGGAAGTGCTGCGTTCGGACGTGGACTCGCTCAAGCAGACCATCGCCCAGATCGCCGGCGATGACCGCGAACAGACCGTGCTGATGCGCGCCGATGCGCGGACCCCGTATCAGGCCGTGGTGACCGCGCAGGATGCGCTGGGCCAGCTCGGCTTCCGGCGTATCGCTATCGCCACCGCGCCTCCGGTCAGCGCCACCGGTACGACCGGCAAGACAAGCACCAACGGAACCCGCCAGTGACCATCTCCATCGACCGCCCGGCGCCAGTGTCTTCCTGGCGCACGTACCGTCGCCTGCTGGCGTTTGCCAAGCCGTATCGTTTGTTGCTGGTGGCCGCGCTGATCGCTGCGTTGATCGAAGCGGCCGGTACCACCGGTTTTCTGGCGTTGATGAAGCCAATCACCGACGAGACCTTCATCTACAAGAACGCCGAGGTCAGTCGCTGGCTGCCGGTGCAGATCATCCTGCTGTTCGTGGTGCGCGGCGTGGCCGGCTACATCACCGATATGGCGATGGGCAAATCCGCACGCAGCATCGCGCGCGATCTGCGCATCAAGGTGATGGCCAAGTATCTGCGCCTGCCAGGGTCACGCTTCGATTCGGAGCCGGTGCCGTCGATGTTGATACGCCTGGGCTCGGATTCGGACCAGGTTGCGCAGGCCGCAGTGGATGCGGTCAAGGTCATGATCCAGCAATCGCTGCAGGTGATCGGTGCGCTGGCGCTGATGCTGTGGCATAGCTGGCAGGTGACATTGACCATCCTGGTGCTGGCCCCGGTGCTGGCCTGGGTGATGGACAAGGTGGCGCGGCGCTACCGGCGTATCAGCCACAGCATTCAGGAAAGCGGTGCGCAGCTGCTGCAGGCCGCCGACCAGACCTTGTCCAGCCATCAGGAGGTCAAGATCTACGGGGCTCAGCAGACCGAAATGGAGCGCTATGGCGCGCTGGCCAATCGCAACCTGCGCCTGGCGATGAAGGTCGAAGCCACCCGCGGCATTTCCACTGCCACCGTGCAGATGATCGGCGCGATCGGCTTGTCGGCATTGCTGTTCGTGGCCGGTGCGCAGGCCTTGGCCGGGCGACTGACGGCCGGCGATTTCGTCGTGCTGATGACCTCGATGCTGACGATCATTCCTGGCCTCAAGCAGCTGACCAATGTGCAGAACATGGTGCAGCGCGGCCTGGCATCGGCCGAGCGTCTGTTTTCGGTGCTCGACAGCCCGGACGAGCCGGATCAAGGTACCGTGCCGCTGACACGTGCCAAGGGCTTGATCGAATTTCGCGATGTCACGGCGCGCTACCCCGGCCAGGTCAATCCGGCGCTGGCAGATGTCAGCTTCGTTGCGCAACCGGGCACCGTCACCGCCATCGTCGGGCGTTCCGGGAGCGGCAAATCCAGTCTGATCAAGTTGATTCCGCGTTTTTACGAAGCCGAGGCCGGGCAGATCCTGCTCGACGGGCATCCGGTGCAGGCGTATGCGTTGGCGGATCTGCGTCGGCAAATTGCGCTGGTCGGCCAGCAGGTGATGCTGTTCGACGGCAGCATCGCCGATAACGTGGCGTTCGGCGAAATGCGCAACGCCGATGCCGGCCAGTTGGAGCGCGCGATTCTGGGCGCCAATGCAATGGAGTTTGTCGCGCAGCTGCCCGAAGGTCTGCAGTCGCATGTCGGCACCAAGGGTGGGCGCCTGTCCGGCGGCCAGCGCCAGCGTCTGGCGATCGCACGCGCCATGCTCAAGGACGCGCCGGTCCTGATTCTGGACGAGGCCACCGCAGCGCTGGACAACGAGTCCGAACGACTTGTGCAAGATGCGTTGCACAAGCTGATGCCTGACCGCACCACGCTGGTCATCGCGCATCGTCTATCCACCATCGAGCATGCCGATCAGGTGCTGGTGATGGACCAGGGCCGGATCGTCGAGCGTGGTACGCATCACCAATTGCTGGCGCAGGGCGGCTTGTATTCGCACCTGCACGGCATGCAATTCCGCGAACGCCAGGCATGAGCAAGCGCGGCACCCGCACCCCGGGTTACTGGTACGACAACACGCCGATTCCGCTGCCGGCGCGCATCCTGGCACCGGTCTACGGCGCTGCGATCGCGTTGCGACGGGCGCTGTATCGCCGCGGCTGGCGCAGGCGCCACGGTGTGCCGGTGCCGGTGATCGTGGTCGGCAATGTCACCGCCGGCGGCACCGGCAAGACGCCGCTGACGATTGCCTTGGTCGCGAAGCTGCAGGAAGCCGGCTGGACCCCTGGCGTCGCCAGCCGTGGCTACGGCCGCGATGACGCCGGTACCGCCCGCTGGGTCGAAGCGGACACGCCGGTGGCGCTCGGCGGCGACGAGCCGGTGTTGATCGCCTGGAAGACCGGTGCGCGCGTGCGCGTCGACAGCGACCGGCTCGCTGCTGCGCGGGCGCTGGTCGAGGCGGGCTGCGACATCGTGATCTGCGACGATGGCCTGCAGCATTACCGTCTGGCCCGCGATGTCGAAATCGAAGTGGTCGATGGCCAGCGGCGCTACGGCAACGGACGCCTGTTGCCTGCTGGGCCGCTACGCGAACCGGCCGCGCGGGCGCAGGATTGCGATTTTCGCGTGGTCAATCTCGGCCAGGCCAGTGCAACTGCCGCACCGCAGGCGCCGGATGATGCCGGTTTCGGCGAATGGCAGATGCGTTTGAGCATCGACAGCGTGCAGCCAATGGACGGCAAGCGTGCGCAGCCCTTGAGCATGCTTGCCGGACAGCGCGTGCATGCCGTGGCGGGCATCGCGCATCCGGAACGTTTCTTCGCCATGCTGCGCGCGCGCGGCATTGGCGTGGTGCCGCACGCGTTTGCGGATCATCACGTCTATCGCGCCGCGGATTTCAGCTTCGGAAGCCGCCTGCCGGTGCTGATGACAGAAAAGGACGCGGTGAAATGCCGTCCGTTCGCCAACGAGTGGCTGTACAGCGTGCCACTGAAGGCGGAACTGCCGGCCGCGTTCTGGGTGAGCCTGCTGGACCGATTGAACAAATTGGCGAGCCGGCAGGGCGTGTGAGCAAGTCAGCTTGCAGTTGGACGGTTGCTGGCCAAGCATCCCGAGCCAGGCGTTGAGTGCGCTCTTGCGGCTGCGATGTGTCATCCATGCTGGATGAAATCTCGCACCACTCGGGTAAAGGTCTACCCGAAAATATTGGTGCGCATCGCTGCGATCAGGGCGCGCGGCGCGGTTTGATGTCGTGCAGCGCAGCGCCAACTGAATACCGCCACTTCGCTCAATCACACATCGGCATCAAGCGATTCGGTTCTCTCGTTTCCCCCACTTCCTACTGCATCCAGAGCGCGCACGTATGACACCCACCACGCCTGCCGATTTCGTTGTCGCCATTCCCGCCCGTTACGCTTCCACGCGGCTGCCGGGTAAACCGCTGCAACTGATCGGCGATCGACCGATGATCCAGCACGTGGCCGAGCGTGCATTGCTGGCGGGTGCGCGCGAGGTGTGGGTGGCCACCGACGACGCGCGTATCGTAGCGGCGATCGAGCATCTGCCCGGAGTGCATGTGGCGATGACCGGCACCGCGCATCTTTCCGGCACCGACCGCCTTGCCGAATGCGCGCGCATTGCCGGATGGGACGACCAGGCCTGCGTGGTCAATCTGCAAGGCGACGAGCCGTTTGCGCCGGCTGCGGGCATCCGCGCTGTTGCAGATCTGCTGCAGCGCTCCGGTGCCCAGATGGCCACGCTGGCCGCGACGGTGGACAACGCGCACGACCTGTTCGATCCCAACGTGGTGAAGCTGGTGCGCACGGCCGGCGGCGACGCGCTGTATTTCAGCCGTGCGCCGATTCCCTGGCACCGCGACAGCTTCGCCAGCCAGCACGATAGCGTGCCTGCAGAAGGTCAGTGGCTGCGTCACATCGGCATCTACGCCTATCGCGCAGGCTTCCTGCAACGCTTCGCAGCCATGCCGCCCGGCATGCTGGAGCGCACCGAGTCGCTGGAACAATTGCGCGTGATGGAAGCCGGCTATCGCATCGCCGTGGCGGTGACGCCTGAGCCGTTTCCGCCAGGCATCGATACCGCGGACGATCTCGTTCGCGCGCAGATGCGGGTGGCTTCTGCATGAAGGTGCTGATCGTCTGCCTGGGCAATATCTGCCGGTCACCGATGGGCGAGGGTGCCTTGCGTGCGCAACTGGACAAGGCACGGCTGTCGCGGCGCATCGAGGTCGATTCGGCCGGGACCGGCGATTGGCATGCCGGCGATCCGCCGGACCCGCGCGCGATCCGCTGCGCGGGCGGTCACGGCGTGGATATTTCGGGTCTTCGCGCGCGCCAGGTGAAGCACTCGGATGTCGAGCATTTCGATTGGCTGCTATGCGCAGACGGCAGCAATCTGCGCGATCTGCAGCGGCTGGCCCCGGCGGCGCAGCGCGACAAGCTCGCCTTGTGGCTGCCCTGGGCCGGCATCGACGCGCGCGATGAAATCCCCGACCCGTATACCGGCAGCATGGATGACTTCGAGCAGGTATGGCAGCTGGTCGACACTGCCGCGCGCCTCACCGTTGCCAGACTCACCCGCGGCTAATCGCGCTTGGGCATAATCACCGCATGAACGCCCAGCTCACCCAGGAACTGCCGGAATTTCCCACCTGGCTCAATGCCAGGCCCTCCACCTTGCAGGAGCATCGCGGGCGTGCCCTGGTGCTGGCGTTCGTCAACGCCAGCTCGGTGTGGTGCGCAGAACGCCTGGCCGAGCTTGCCCACTGGCAGGCGCGCAGCCCTGGCCGGCTCCAGGTGATCGTGGTGCAGGTGCCGCGTTTCGACAGTGAACGCCTGCCGCAACGCTCGCTTAAACAACTGCGCGGACACGGCGTGAGTGCGCCGATCCTGCTCGACAAGGACTGGGAAACCTGGCGTCGCTTCGGTATCGAATCCTGGCCCACGCTGGTGCTGCTGGATGCCTACGGCCGCGAGCGGCAGCGCCTGGTGGGCGTCACCGGCGATCTGGACAAGGCCCTGACTGCCCTGTGCGAAGGCCAGCCGCCGCCGTCTGACGCCGACCTGCACGGCGTGGCCGAGCGCGAGCCCGAGCCGCATCTGGCGTTGCGCTTTCCTACTGGTTTGGCGGCGACCGAAGACCGGTTGTATGTCGCCGATACCGGCCACCACCGCGTGCTCGAGTGCACGCACAGCGGGCGCGTGCTGCGCCAGTTCGGGCATGGCAATGCTGATCTCATCGACGGCGGTGTCGGCGAGGCGGCATTTCGGCGTCCGCAAGGTTTGGCGTTGGAACGTGATCAGCTGTATGTCGCCGATACCGGCAACCATGCGCTGCGTCGTATCAACCTGCGCAGCGGGCAGGTGGATACCTTGTGCGGCACCGGTCGTTCCGGCGAGCCGGTCGAAGGCCCGCTGGCGTCGCCCGGTGGCTCTGCGCTGAACTACCCGCAAGGTCTGGCCATCGCCGACAACCAGGTGTTGATCGCCATGGCCGGCGATAACCGGATCTGGAGTTATCACCTGGGCCGCGCCGCGCTGACCGCGCGCGCAGGCACCGGTGCCCTTGAAATTCGCGACGGCAGCGGCCATCTCGCTGCTTTCGCACAGCCGGCCGGCTTGGCGTCGGTGCAGCAGGTGGCCTATGTCTGCGACGGACTGGGCTCGTCGATCCGCACCATGCAACTGCGCGGCGATCTGGTGCAGACCTTGGTGGGCGGGCAGGGCACCTGGCAATTTGGAGATCAGGACGGCCCACGCAGCACGGCGCGTCTGCAGTTCCCACAGGCCATTGCATTGGCGGCCGATTCGCCGCTGCTGTGGATCGCCGACACCGGTAATGGCCGCCTGCGCTGCCTACGCCTGGGCGGCGGCGAATTGACCACGGTCGCGCTGCCGCGTCGTCTGCATGGCCCTGCCGGTCTGGCGGTCGCCGCCGGTGCGGTCTGGATCGCAGAAACCGATGCACATGTCATCTTGCGGTACGACCTTGCAAGCGGCGCACTGAGTGATGTTTCGATAGACGAATGAGCGTCAGACCCCAAAACGATTTCGATGGAAAAGCGTTTGCTGCGCAACTGAGCACCGCGCCTGGCGTCTATCGCATGTATGCGGGCGACGACACCTTGTTGTACGTCGGCAAGGCGGGCGCGCTGCGCAAGCGCGTGGGAAGCTATTTCAACGGGACGCCGAAGAACGCCCGGTTGACCTCGATGCTGTCGCAGGTCGCGCGCATGGACGTCACCGTCACCCGCAGCGAAGCCGAAGCGCTACTGCTGGAAAACCAGCTGATCAAATCGTTGTCGCCGCGCTACAACGTTTCGTTGCGCGACGACAAAAGCTACCCATACGTGTTGCTGACGCGCGAACAATGGCCCCGTATTGCCTTGCATCGCGGTCCGCGTGCGGTGCAAGGGCGTTATTTCGGCCCTTACACGGGCGTCACCGGTGTACGCGAAACGCTGAGCCTGATGCATAAGCTCTTCAAGCTGCGCAGTTGCGAGGACAGCGTGTTCCGCAACCGTTCGCGGCCATGCCTGCAGTATCAGATCGGGCGTTGCAGTGGTCCGTGCGTGGATTTGGTGGCGGCTCCGGATTACGCCGAATCGGTACGCCGCGCCACCATGTTTCTCGAAGGCAAGAGCGATCAGCTCGGCGAAGAGATCATGCACTCGATGCAGCAGGCCAGCGAGGCGCTGGAATTCGAGCGCGCCGCGCGTTTGCGCGATTTGCTCTCGTCGCTGCGCAGCATGCAGAACCGTCAATACGTCGACGGCCGTGCAGCGGATCTGGACGTGCTGGCCTGCGCCACGCAATCCAGCCAGGCGTGCGTCCTGTTGCTGAGTTTTCGCGATGGCCGCAATCTCGGCACGCGCTCGTTCTTTCCCAAGACCAACGGGGAAGATAGTGCCGACGAAATTCTTGGCGCGTTCGTATCGCAGTACTACGCCGAGCACTCTCCCCCGCGCGAAATCCTGCTCGACCGCGAGATTCCGGAAGCCGAGCTGATCGAAGCCGCGCTCAGTACGGCCGCCGAGCACAAGGTGGCGCTGAAGTGGAACGTGCGCGGCGAGCGTGCCGGCTATCTGCTGCTGGCCACGCGCAATGCGCAGCTGACCCTTGTCACCGAGCTCACCAGTCAGAGCGCGCAGCATGCACGCAGCGAAGCCTTGCGCGAGCTGCTTGGACTTGCCGAGCCGGTCAAGCGCGTGGAGTGTTTCGACATCAGTCACACCATGGGCGAAGCGACCGTCGCCTCGTGCGTGGTATTCGACGCCAGCGGCCCGGTGCGTGGCCAGTACCGGCGCTTCAATATTTCCGGCATCACGCCGGGCGACGACTACGCAGCCATGCGGCAGGCGATCGAGCGCCGCTTCCGTCGCGCCGTGGAAGAGAACGGCGTGCTCCCCGACGTGCTGCTGATCGACGGTGGCGCCGGCCAGCTGGCGCAGGCACAGGCCGCGCTGGCCGATCTTGGAGTCGAGAACGTGTTGCTGGCCGGCGTGGCCAAGGGCGAAGAGCGCCGGGCAGGGCACGAAGCGTTGATCATGGCCGACGGGCGCGAGCTACGGCCGGGCGCGGCGTCGCCTGCGCTGCAATTCATCCAGCAAGTGCGTGACGAAGCGCACCGCTTTGCGATCACCGGCCACCGCGGGCGCCGCCAGAAGGCGCGCATGACCAGCAAGCTCGAGGATATCCCCGGCATCGGCCCTCGGCGCCGCGCGAGCCTGCTCAAGCATTTCGGAGGACTGGTCGGGCTCAAGGCCGCTGGCGAGGCCGAGATTGCACGGGTGGAGGGGGTCAATGCCGCACTTGCCGCGCGAATCTACGCTAACCTGCACGGGCTGGCGCTTCCCGATGCGGCAGGCGAGGCAAGTCCGCAATGAAGTTGACCATCCCCACGTGGCTGACACTGCTGAGGATCGTGATGATCCCGGTGTTGGTCGTGGTGTTCTACCTGCCCTACACGTGGACGAACTTCGCGTCCGCTGGCGTGTTTGCGCTGGCCGCCATCACCGACTGGCTGGATGGCTGGGTCGCGCGGCGTTATCACCAATATTCCGCATTCGGCGCATTTCTGGACCCGGTCGCCGACAAGTTGATGGTCGCGGTGGCGCTGTTCCTGATTGTGCAGGGCCATCCCACGCCGTGGATGGCGTTCTGGGCGGCAGTCATCGTCGGACGCGAGATTGCCGTCTCTGCACTCCGCGAATGGATGGCCGAGATCGGCCAGCGCGCCAAGGTGCGCGTGGCGGCCATCGGCAAGATCAAAACCACCGCACAAATGGTGGCGTTGCTGTGCCTGTTGTATTCGGTCACTCCAGGGCAGATGCCTACGCATGAAATCTGGCTGGGCAACCTGATTTTTCGTGCGGGCTACTGGACGCTGGCCATTGCGGCCTTGCTGACGCTGTGGTCAGGGTTTCAGTATCTGCAGGCCGCGTGGCCAAGCCTGCGCGCCGACGAGAAAGCAGCGATCAGCAACAAGCCGAAAAAAATCGAAAGCAACAGTTGACAGCTATCCCGTTCACTGTAGAATTTCGCCTCCCAAGCGGGAATAGCTCAGTTGGTAGAGCGCAACCTTGCCAAGGTTGAGGTCGCGAGTTCGAGTCTCGTTTCCCGCTCCAGATGTAGACAGGATCCCGCGTCAGGGGTCTCGTTGTTTCAAGGCAGGATGCCTTGGGTTTGATGTTTCGGCCTGGTGGTAGAGTGGTTATGCAGCGGACTGCAAATCCGCGTACGCCGGTTCAATTCCGGCCCAGGCCTCCACATCGCATGCGGTATTCCTGCCATTGATAACGACGACAGGGCTAGCGCAACGAAGTAATACGCTGTACAATTTTGCTCCACGCGGGAATAGCTCAGTTGGTAGAGCGCAACCTTGCCAAGGTTGAGGTCGCGAGTTCGAGTCTCGTTTCCCGCTCCAAATTCAAGGTGCCGTTCAATGCATCTTCAAAAAAGGACCTTCGGGTCCTTTTTTGTTTGCTGGTGGCAGGCGCTAGGACGGATGGTGTGGCTATTGCGCGATTCGCGGATCAGCGAGCGCGTCATGCGTGTCGCAGCAACTGTGCTGAGTGCATCAGGGAAGGAGACATCCGTGCAGACGCCTCCTGGCGGGATGACGATGCGGTCCAACGGCAGGCCGCCTGCAGTGTTTTGGTTTTGGGCTCATGCCGTCGTGCTCAGTCGCCGTCTTGATTGCGGGGCCGGGTCGTCGAGGTGTCGCTAGCCGGCGGTCTGCCTGCATGGCAGATCGACCTGATGGCTGTGTGCAGTGGAGGCTAGCTGGAATCGCAATGGTTCGGTTGTAGCTATAACGCTAGCATTGCGTTCAATACCTCTTTGCACTTGGGTGCAGGAACGGGCGGTATCGCGCGATTACCGTAGTGTGGGACACGTCCGATCTACAGCAACTGCATCAACGGTCGTTGATGCGTGTGCAAGAGCCAGCAAGTCTCGTCCACTGGCGCCGATGCACGTTTACGCGTGCCATCAGCTCGGCACTGGGATCAGGTGCTTGAGGAACGCACCTGCGTGGCTCTCTATGCCGCGACCTGCATACGATTTTTTGGCTGCCCTTCGAAACGATGGGTGCACTGTCTTTGCTGCGCCGTGCGGCTATGTGTGGCATCGCTGATGGCGCTAACAGTGGTCAAGCGTGACGCACGAAGAACATGCGACGGTCGTGACGAATGGTGGGAGCTGAATGGGTGGGGCGCTAGACCCTGCGTCCAGGAGTAATCTTGTTATCACATCGGCAATCGCTCGACCGAGATCTCAAGCCAATCGAGATAAGTTTTGCGCAAAGCGGCCTCGCACGATGGCGCGGTCTGCGTCATACATGCTTGCTTATTATGATTGAGTTTTACCAGACATCATTAATAACAATACGTCGGCCATCCGTACCCCTCGGAAGACAGATCTTCTTCTGATTGCCAGTCGAGCAGAAATGTGACGAACACACAACCATCTATGCTCAGATCTACGCGATGGCCATAAAAATCCGGTGCGAAGCAATCTGATTGATGGCGCAAAGGATTTTCCTGGAAATCGATAAGAAATAAGAAGCACCGGTGGAGTGCGCTTGCGCGACGTTTTTTGTCATTGACGTGCTATCAATGGCGCCGCTCGACACGTGCGATACCCGCCACCGAATCCTTTTGAAGATGCGATTACCATGATCGATACATCGATGGCATTGCCCGCGCCACTCGATAAAGTGAAGTTTTCCAATAGAAAATAAGGGAATGACCTCTCGATGGTGCCAGATCTCGTTCTGGGAGGGTAACTGTGCCTCAATCAAATGGGCAGGCTGGAATATAAAAAAGTAGCGCCCATCATCTCCCCTATCACTTGGGCAACAGTATTCGGTCGCCGCATTCTTCATGCGGAGCGTCACGGGACGAACTGTACCTATCATCAAGGACTATGCAATGCAAACGACCGATCGGTCTGTCTTTCCGCTGAGCAGTCCTCAGAGAGAGATCTGGTTGGAACAACTGATGCTCGGGCAGTCGGTTTCTTCCAACATCGGTGGCTATATCGAGATCGATGGCGATATCGATGTCGGATGCTTGCAGCATGCGGCACAAACATTAGTCGATCAATGCGAAGTCCTGCGGATGTGCATAACGGAAGACGTGGACGAGGAGGGAATCCCGCTGCAGTGCTTCGCTGAGACGATGCATCTGCCCGTGCCATTCGCCGATATTACGTCTGTGCAGGACCGTCAGGGATGGCTGGAGCAATGGATCCAGGAGCACATGGAGACGCCGTTTCAGTTCGACGGCACGCCGCTGATGCGCCTTTCGTTGTGCCGCTTCGATGCTGGCAAGTGGTATCTGATGGTGAGCCTGCACCACATCCTGATGGATGGCTGGTCCTTGTTCCTGACGATAGAAACTCTGGGCCGCCTCTACAGCGAAATGCGTGAGGGCCGTCCGGCGACAGTGGACGTCAGATCCTACCGTGACTTCATCGAGAGCGATCGTTCCTACCAGCACTCCGCGCAGTACGAGACCGATCGTCAATACTGGCTGGCAAAGTATTCCGTGCTTCCAGAGCCCCTGTTCTCCACTGCCCCGGGGGCAATGTCCACTGCGGAGGTGTCGGGTGTCAGCGTCAACTTTGTTCATAAATTTCCTGCCGATCTGCTGGATCGACTGACACGGCTAGCCACCGATCACGGCGTATCCCAGTTTCAGATCCTCCTTGTCCTTCTCTATGCCTACTTCTCTCGCACGCAACAGCGTGAAGAGTTGGTCGTCGGCGTGCCGATCCTCAATCGTGCCGGTCACCAGTTCAAGAATTCGATTGGACTGTGCGCACAGATAAATCCGGTGCGCATGCGCTTCGACCCTGCGATGCCTTTCATTGATGCGGTGCGACTAGTGTCGCGAGAATTGCGCAAGGACTACCGTCATCAGCGCTTTCCTGTCAGCGAGATGGGGCGTGCCTGTGGATTGTGGAAGAGTGGTGCGACGCGCTTTTTCGAGATGGTGTTTTCCTTCGAGCAAACCGGACACGTGTATCGCTTCGGAGTCGCGCGAGGAGTTTTTGTCAAGGCATCCAATAATCGCGAATGCAATCCGTTGTCGTTGTACGTCAGGCGCAACGCCAATGACGATATTGCTTGGCTCCATGCGATCTACAACAAGGGCTATTTTGCTGTCGACCAGGTAGCACAAATGACGCAGCGTCTGGTCCAGCTCATGCTGCAGGTGGTGGCGCACCCGAGCCGTCCTTTGAACCAGATCGAACTATGTACCGCCGATGAGCTGGCATGCCTGGATACCTGGAGTCGCGGCAGGAAAACGCAGAGCCTGCGATGTTCGAGGCGCAGGTGCAGCGGACACCGGATGCGGTAGCAGTGGCCTTTGGTGACTTGCGCCTGACCTATGCCCAGCTCAATGCAAGGTCGAATCAGCTTGCGCATCACTTGATTGCACTTGGGATTGGGCCGGACCAGCGCATCGCCTTGTGCATGGAGCGCTGCCCCGAATTGGTGGTGGCGTTGCTTGCGGTCCTGAAGGCAGGCAGTGCCTATGTTCCGCTGGATCCGCGTTATCCGTCCGAGCGGCTGGCCTACATGCTGTCCGACAGCACACCGCGTGCGCTCATCGTCCATTCGGCAACGCGCGATCTGTTGGAGGACACAAACGCCATCCTGATCGATGTGGATACGCCTGAGTGGCTGCATCGGCCCACCGATACTCCGCTGGTCGCAGGGTTTGCGCCGTGCCATCTGGCGTATGTGATCTATACCTCCGGCTCCAGCGGTCGTCCGAAGGGGGTGATGGTTCCCCACGACGCCCTGAGCAACTACCTGCATTGGGCGATCGACCACTATCACCCCCGGCAAGGCGCAGTGGTGTCGTCGTCGCTTTCGTTCGATGCAACCGTCACCAGTCTCTACCTGCCTTTGCTATGTGGCGGTACCACCGAACTGCTTCCTGAGCGGGACGAGATCGAGGCCTTGTTGAAGCGAGTCTGCGCCGATCAGCCACTGTGCTTGGTCAAGATCACGCCGGCCCACCTGGATGTCTTGACGCAGCAGCTGGCTGCTTGTGGCGGTACTCCGTCGCTGTCGTTGTTTGTAGTCGGTGGCGAGGCCTTGCACGCATCGACGGTCAAGCGATTGCGTCAGCTTGCACCTCATGCGCGCGTGGTCAATGAGTATGGGCCGACCGAAACGGTGGTCGGATGCGTGGCGTATGAAATCCCACTGGATTGGGACGCAGGCACATTAGCCACCATTCCGATCGGGCGGCCGATCGACAATATGCGTGTCTATCTGCTGGATGCGAATAGGCAGACGGTTCCTGCTGGTGTGGCCGGAGAACTGTGCATAGCTGGCAGCCAGGTCACGCGTGGCTATCTCAATCGTCCAGAGTTGACCGAGCAACGCTTCGTGGTCGATCCATTCGGCACTGGGCCGGAGCAACGAATGTATTGCAGCGGCGACCTGGCGCGCTGGATGCCCGACGGAACGCTCGAGTACCTCGGGCGTAACGATGACCAGATCAAATTGCGCGGTTTTCGGATCGAGCCTGCGGAGGTGAGCTCCAGGATCCTGGACAATCCGTTGGTGGCCGATGCGGCGGTGGTGATTCACACTGCCGCATCGGGAGAAAAATGTCTTGTGGCGTACTACGTGAGCGACGCGCTCGAGGTGACTGCCGAGCGTCTGCGCGAGCAGCTGCAGCAGCGGCTTCCCGATTACATGGTGCCTGCGGTTTACATCCGCATGGACCTATTGCCGATGACACCCAATGGCAAGTTGGATCGTCATGCCTTGCCTGCGCCCGATGCACAGGCGTATGCCCAGCAGGGGTATGTGTCGCCTGAGGGGTCGACCGAACAGTTGCTTGCCGTTCTATGGAGCGATGTCCTGAAGATCGAGCAAGTCGGTCGATACGATCACTTCTTCGAGCTTGGCGGGCACTCCCTTCTAATCGTCGCGTTATTGGAGCGGATGCGACAGCATGGCCTTGAAGCCAATGTAAAGTCCCTGCTTGCTCGACCCACCGTGATGGGGATGGCGGCGGCGGTTGGCGCCAGTCGCGACCAGGAGATTCCCGAGCCGCGCATTCCAGAAGGGTGCGACCGCATCACGCCGGATCTGCTTCCGCTGGTGGAGCTGTCACAGCAAGCAATCGATACCATCGTCAGCACGGTGCCCGGTGGTGCGCGCAACGTGCAGGACATCTATCCGGCGGCACCACTGCAGGAAGGCATTGCCTACCATCATTTGACAGCGACTCAGGGCGATCCCTATCTGCAATATGCGCTGTTCGTTTTTTCGGATCGGGCTCGCCTGGATGCATTCGCAGCCGCGCTCCAGTGCGTGGTCGCACGTCACGACATTCTGCGCACTGCGTTGATCTGGGAGCAGTTGGATGCGCCGCTCCAGGTGGTCTGGCGGCAGGCGACCGTGCCGATGATCGAGGTTGCGGTGGGTCCTGCTGAGGAGGATGTCCTACAACTGCTGCGTGCCCACCTGGATCCGGCGCGTCAGCAACTCGATCTGCGGCAAGCTCCCTTGCTGCGTCTGTGCTATGCCTACGATGGCGTCGGCCAACGTTGGGTGGGCGGGCTACTGTTCCACCATTTGGTCGGAGACGCTGCGTCCCTGACAGGGTTGCTGGAAGAGATCGACAGCCATCTGCGCGGAGACGGCGCACGATTGCCGCCGCCGTTCCGGTATCGCACCTACACCATGCATGCCCGCCGCGATCAGCACGCAGAGGAACACGCGCGCTTTTTCAAGGAAATGCTCGGCGATGTGTGCGAGCCGACCATTGCATTCGGGTTGCAGGATCAAGGTGTGGTTGACCAGCAAGTGCGCAAGGCAGTCATCCAGATCAACGCCTCGATTGCGCAGCGGTTGCAAGTACATGCGAGGCGATTGGGGGTTAGCGTTGCCACGTTGTGTCACGTCGCCTGGGCGCAGGTGCTTTCCGCAGCGTCGGGGCAGCAGGACGTGGTCTTCGGCACCGTCATGCTGGGGAGAACGCAGGGAAAGGAGATCGAACGTGCCATCGGAATGTTCATCAACACGTTGCCGATCCGGGTTCGCTTGGGTCGGGCCAGCGTGCGTGCCGTCATCAAGCAGACGCATGCCTGGCTGAGTGAGCTGTTGGCGCATGAACACGCTTCGCTGTCGCTGGCGCAGCGTTGTAGCCGCATGTACACACAGCGCGTGTTGTTCAATGCATTGTTCAACTATCGCCGGCTGAGTCGGGCCAATCTCAATGGCACCGTGCTGCAGGCGTGGCCGGGGATTGATGTTCTGGGGGGAGAAGAACGTAGCACCTATCCGATGAGCCTCTCCATGGATGATCTTGGCGATGGTTTCCAACTGACGGCGCAGGCCTCGGCAGACGGCGTGCCCGCCAGAATGTGTGCCTACATGCAAACCGCATTGCAGCAGCTGGCCGACGCGCTCGAGCATGAGCGGGAGACGCCGATCAACCAGCTGTGCGTGCTGCCGCCAGCAGAGCGCCAGCGTTTGCTGGGCTTCAACCTGCAGCATCGCGTGCCGGAGCGGATGGACACCGTGCACGGGCTGTTCGAGCGGCAGGTCGCGGCGACACCTGAGGCGGTGGCGCTGGAGTGCGACGGCCAGCGCCTGCAGTACCGCGAGCTCGATACGCGGGCCAGCCAGCTGGCGCATCGGTTGCTGCAACTGGGCATCGGGCCGGACGAGCGGGTGGCGATCTGCGTGCAGCGCAGTGCGGAGCTGATCATCGGCCTGCTGGCCATTCTCAAGGCGGGCGCAGCCTATGTGCCCCTGGACCCGACCTATCCGGCCGAGCGGCTGGCGTATCTGCTGCACGACAGCGCCCCGCGCGCGGTGCTGGTGCATGCGCCCACCCGCTCGGCGCTGGGCGCTGCGGCGCTGCCATTGATCGACATCGACAATGCCGCCGCAGGCGAGCTGCCGTGCACCAATCCGCAGGTTCCCGGCCTGACCGCCGCGCATCTGGCGTATGTGATCTACACCTCCGGTTCCAGCGGCCAGCCCAAGGGGGTGATGGTCGAGCATCGGCAGCTGGCGCAACTGGTGGCCTGGCACACGGCGGCCTTCGGGGTGGGCGAGGGGACGCGCAGTTCCAGCCTGGCCGGTCTGAGCTTCGATGCGGCGGCCTGGGAGATCTGGCCAAGCCTGTGCAGCGGTGGCGTGCTGGTGATGCCCAGCGCCGCGCACAGTGCGGATGTGGCATCCCTGCTGCAGTGGTGGCGTGCGCAGGAGCTGGATGTGAGCTTCCTGCCCACGCCGATCGCCGAGCATGCGTTTGCCGCCGGCATGACGCCCCAGCGTCTGCGGTGTCTGTTGGTCGGTGGCGATCGTCTGCGGCAGGTGCCCGAGGGCCTGCCGTTTAGCGTGTACAACAATTACGGTCCGACCGAGACGACGGTGGTGGCCAGCAGCGGCGTGGTGCCCCCTGGGGTGCCTAACCCGTCCATCGGTCGACCGCTGCCGTACCTGCGCGCGTATGTGCTCGATGCCCAGGGGCAGCTTGCGCCGTTGGGTGTGGTGGGCGAGCTGTATCTGGGCGGTGCAGGGGTGGCCCGCGGGTATCTGGGGCGTGAGGCACTGACGGCCGAGCGCTTCGGCGGCGACCCGTTTTATCCGGGCGCGCGGATGTACCGCACCGGCGATCTGTGTCGCTGGCTGGACGATGGCCGGCTGGACTATGTCGGCCGCAACGATGCGCAGGTCAAGATCCGTGGCCGACGCATCGAGCTGGGCGAAATCCAAGCGCATCTGCTGGCCCATCCACAGGTGCGCGAAGCGGTGGTGCTGGCCCGCGAGGACGTGGCGGGCGAGCGGCGGCTGGTGGGGTATGTGATCGCCACCGCCGAGGCGCCGACAGCGGCCGAGCTACAGCGGCATTTGCGCGTGCACTTGCCGGAGTACCTGGTGCCCGAGGCTTTTGTGCCAGTGGACGCGTGGCCGCTGACGGCCAACGGCAAGCTGGATCGGCACGCATTGCCTGCGCCCGATGCCGCGCAACGCAACCTGCAGACGTATGAGCCGCCGGCCAATGCGCTGGAGCAGCAGCTGGCCGAAATCTGGCAGGCGGTGCTGGGGGTGGAGCGGGTCGGGCGCCACGATAATTTCTTCCAGCTCGGCGGGCACTCCCTGCTGGCGGTGACATTGGTGGAACGGCTGCGCCAGCAGGGTCTTGGCATGGATGTGCGGGCACTGCTGGGACAGCCCACCTTGGCGGCAACGGCCGCAGCGCTTGGCCGCAGCCAGGAACTGGAGGTGCCGCCGAACCTGATACCGGCCGGCTGCGCACGCATTACCCCGGAGCTGCTGACACTGGTGGAGTTGTCGCAGGCCACGATCGATCGCATCGTGGCCACAGTGCCGGGTGGGGCGGCAAACGTGCAGGACATCTATCCACTGGCACCGCTGCAAGAGGGGGTGTTGTATCACCATCTGATGGCGCGCCAGGGCGACCCCTATCTGCTGCAGGCACAGTTGGCCTTCGACGACAAACCGTGCCTGGACGCGTTCGTCGCACTCCTGCAGCGCGCGGTCGATCGACACGACATCCTGCGTACCAGTGTGGCCTGGGAGGACTTGGCTGCGCCGGTGCAGATCGTCTGGCGACAGGCACGTGTAGTTTGCGATCCGGTGCAGTTGAACCCGGACGATGGAGATGTGCTGGAGCAACTGCAGGCGCGATTCGATCCATGCCAGTACCGTCTCGCTCTCACCCATGCACCCTTGCTGCAATTGCATTACGCGCAGGATCCGCACAATGGCAGGCTGGTGGCGTTACTGCTGTTCCATCACATCGTGCTGGATCACAGCGCACTGGCGGTGATTCGCGAGGAAATGCAGCACCTGTCCGCAGTCGGTGACGCCGGCCTGCCAACGCCCACGCCCTACCGTACGTATGTGACCCAGGCGCTGCGGGGCAAGACCCAGGAGGAGCACGAAACCTTCTTCAGGCAATGCCTGGGAGACATCGATACGCCAACGCTGGCTTTCGACACAGAAGATACGCCCGGCCATCTGCAACCGCTTCAGCAGTCCGACGTACTGCTCGATCCCATGCTCGCCAGTCGGCTTCGCCGGCAGGCGCGAGATCTGCATCTGAGCGTCGCAAGCCTCCATCACCTGGCCTGGGCGATGGTGCTGGGATCGGGCGTGGGTCGCGATGATGTCGTCTTCGGCAGCGTCTTGCTCGGGCGCATGCAGGGCGGCCCCGCTGCCGATCGCGCCTTGGGCATGTTCATCAATAGCCTGCCGATCCGGATCAGACTCGATGCGCCTGCCGCGGCCGCCGCGCGGCGCACGCACGATGCCTTGACGGCGCTGATGGCACACGAACATGCATCGCTGGCATTGGCGCAGCGCTGCTGCAGCATTCCCGCTTCGACGCCGCTGTTCAACGCATTGCTCAATTATCGGCATAGTCCGCCGCTACCGGCAGACGCGGCGACATCCGCTGCCTGGCATGGCGTGCATGCACTTGGCAGCAGCGAGCGCACCAATTATCCGCTGCTGCTGAGCGTGGATGATCTTGGAGACCAATTCGCGCTGAGCGTGCAAACCCGTGCGGACATCGGTGCCGAACGCATGTGCGCTTTCATGCAACGCGCACTTGCGCAGTTGGTCGATGCGCTCGAGCAGTGCTCGGACCTGCCGGTCGGTCAGCTGTGCGTGCTGCCTGCCGACGAACTCGGACAGCTGCTGGACACCTTCAACGCCACCGATCGCGACTATCCACATGCACAGACCGTGCATGCGCTGTTCGAGCAGCAGGCGGCACTGACGCCGGAGGCGCCAGCCGTGATCGATGGAGCGCATCGGTGCAGTTATGCAGCGCTCAACCGCAAGGCCAATCAGCTTGCGCATTACCTGATCGGCCTGGGAGTAGGGGCGGGCCAGTACGTGGGCATTCGCCTTCCACGTTCGCTGGAGTTGGTGGTCGCGCAATTGGCCATCAACAAATGTGCCGCAGCGTATCTGCCGCTGGATGTGCAGTCGCCAGACCAACGTTTGCAGCAGATTCTCGATGAAAGCGCAGCGCGCTGGGTCGTCAGTCGTAGCGACCAGCCGCTTCCCGATGGTGCTGCACGATTGGACATGGATCTGCTCGACTTGAGCGCATCGCCCACGCACGATCCGCAGTTGTCCCAGTCAAGCGCGTCGGACGCCTATGTGATGTACACCTCCGGCTCGACCGGTGTTCCTAAAGGCGTGCGGATCGCGCATCGGGGCATCAATCGGCTGGTGTGCAACAACGGCTATGCCAAGTTCCAGCCCGGCGATCGGGTGGCCTTCGCTGCCAATCCGGCCTTCGACGCCAGTACCCTGGAAGTGTGGGCGCCGCTACTCACCGGCGGCTGCGTAGTGGTGATTGCGCAGGACATCGTGCTGTCGCCAGACCGGCTGCGGGAGTGTTTGCAGAACCAGGCCGTCAACGTGCTGTGGCTGACGGCCGGGCTGTTCCATCACCACGCAGCCGTGTTGCTTCCGGCCATTGCGCAGCTGCGTTATCTGATCGTGGGCGGTGACGTCCTCGACCCGGCAGTGGTAGCGCGGGTGTTGGCCGAAGGGGCGCCGCAGAGGTTGCTCAACGGATACGGGCCGACCGAGACCACGACCTTCGCAACCATCCACTGCATCACCGAAGTCTCCGGCCCCATTCCGATTGGCCGTCCCATCGGCAATACCCGTGTCTATGTGCTGGATGCGCATGGCACGCCGCTGCCGATCGGCGTGGCGGGCGAGTTGTACATCGGCGGCGATGGTGTGGCGCTGGGATATCTGCATCAACCGACGCTGACCGCCGAGCGGTTTATTGCCGACCGCTTCAGCGGCAAGGCGGATGCGCGCCTGTATCGCAGTGGCGATCTGGTGCGCTGGCGGGCGGACGGTGTGCTCGAATACCTGGGCCGCACCGATGGGCAGGTCAAAGTGCGCGGTTTCCGTGTTGAATTGGGAGAAATCGCGTCCGCGCTCCAGACGCATCCGGCGGTTGCGATTGCGGCGGTTGTGCAGCGTGAAGATGTGCGGGGGTCGAAACAGCTGGTGGCTTACTACCAGACAGACGTGGCAGCGAACCTCGCTCACGATGCACAGGCGTTACGCATGCATCTGTTGACCCGCGTACCGGATTACATGCTGCCGTCTGCGTATGTACAGATGGAGCAATTGCCACTGACCGCCAACGGCAAGCTGGATCGGCATGCCTTGCCGCTGCCGGCACGCAATGATCATGCTGGCCACGACGACACGCCGCCACAAGGCGAGCTGGAAACATTGCTCCATACGCTGTGGTCGCAGTTACTTCGCATCGATCGCATCGGGCGGCACGACGATTTCCTCGCACTGGGCGGTCATTCGCTGCTGCTGGTACGCCTCAATGGCCTGCTGAAGCGGGCAGGGACGGCGGTGCCGTTATCTGTGCTGAGTGCGCATACCAGTCTGGCGGCGATGGCGACAGCGATCGAGCGGTGGCGGGAGACCTCAACGCCACCGGGCGTGGTCACCGTGCGGATGGGCGGCGACAAGCGCCCGCTGTTTTTGGTACATGACTTCAGCGGTCTGGATCTGTATTTTGCGCCCCTGGGCGAGCACCTTGCTCCGGATGTGCCGGTCTATGGGCTGTCCGCTGTTGCGTTGGGCGCGCCCCAGCCACGTACCGTGCAGGAACTTGCGGCGCGTCTGTTACGTCATCTGCGCGCGGTGCAGCCGCACGGACCTTACCGGGTTGCCGGCTGGTCATTCGGCGGGCTGTTGGCGTACGAGATTGCCACCCAATTGCTCGCTGTAGATGAGCTGGTCGAGTTCGTTGGTTTGATCGATACCTATCATCCCTCGCAACTCGATCTCGGTCCAGCCTACATCGATCCTGCGCACGCGCCGCAGCGCCTCCTGCTGCAGCACTGCCTGGCCGCGCTGCCGGATGATGAGCAACGTGCCTCTGCCCAGGCCAACCTGCAGGCACTCGCGGCGCAGGTTGGCCAGTGGGAAGACACGGCATTGATCAGACTGTGCCGCTCGCGCGGCTGGTTGCCGTCCGCGTGGGCCGACCAGGACGACGCCAGCCTGCCGCAATCGCTGGCGCGCGAGTTCGCACACGGCTATGCACAGCGACACTACCTGCCGATGGCCATCCATATGCCGGTCCATCTGTTCGCTGCGGCGCAGGCCCTGGCGCCCCGGTCGGCCAGCGATGCAGCGCTGGCATGGCAAGCGTTGCTTGGCGCAGACATGCTGACCTGCATCACCGTGCCAGGGGATCACCACACGATGCTGCAAACGCCGCATGTCGCTGCGTTGGGTGCGGCGATCAGCCAGCAGCTGGAAGCCAGTCAGCAATCGCTGCCTCGTGGTCCGCAACTCCACGTGCCCTTGACCCGTATCCAGACCGGAGCCCTGCAGCAGCCAGTGGTGGTGTGCGTGCCGGGAGCGGCGGAGAACGTTGCCGGATTCGTCGATCTTGCCGCTGCACTGGGCGATGCCTGGTCGGTCTACGGTCTGCAGCCACGCGGATTGCAGCGTGACCAGCTCCCGCACGGCACTGTCGAGTCCGCCGCAACGGCCTATGTTGCATGGATGCTCAAGGAGCTTCCCGGCCATCCGATCCATCTGCTCGGTCATTCGTTTGGCGGATGGGTGGCCTTCGATCTGGCCCGCCAGCTGGCTGCACATGGGCGCACCGTCGCATCGCTGACGCTGCTCGACGCCGAAGCGCCTGGCGGTGATGGTGCAGTTGGCAAGCCTTACACCGCCACCGCCGTGCTTGAACGCCTGATCGAGTCGCTGCAGCTCTCCAGAGGGACGCGTCTGGGGATTGATCCCCTCCTGTTCCCGACGCTGGACCACGCGCAGCAATTGGAGCTGGTTCGGGCAGGCATGGTGCGTGCGGGACTGTTACCGCATCGTGCGCCGCCCGATGCCATCCATGGCGTGGTGCAGGTCTTTGGGACCGCACTTCGCACGGTCTACCGCCCTGCTTTCCGCTACCCGGGCAGCCTGCGCCTGGTGCTGGCCGACCATCCGTTGCTGGATGCGGCGGACAACCGTACCCAGCACGAGAAGCAGGCTGCAGGATGGCGGGCGCTGGCAAGCGAATTGCGCATCTGGCATGCGAGCGGCGATCACTTCAGCATGTTGCGCGCTCCGCATGTGCATCAGCTTGCGCGCTGGTGGAGTCAATCGGTTCGTTCAAACGGGTCCGACGAACGGCGCATGGAGTCCTCGGCCTAGCGCGCCTCGCAGCGAACTCCGATGGCAATGTGACTGCCCTGTTGCGTGGAGCGCGCCACGCGCAGGGTTGGGCAAGCGCGGTGCTCGCCAGCGCATTCTGGAGGCTGGCGGAACAGCGTTATCGCGTGGACAGGCCACGCCATGCCGGCGCCCGCGGGGGAAGGCAACCGTGGGGCGCTTTGCCTGCAAGATCGGTGTTCCTGCGTAGACGCAGTCACCAGACGCGGTAGGTGACGACCGTTTGCGGATCGACCCAAGCGAAGCCGACAGGGCACAGGTGACCCGCCGGCAGCGACGGGCAGAGCGATTCGCAAAGCCTGAGCTGGAGATAGCCGGCGGCCACGTCCACACCTGTGACCTGCGCCGCCGAGAAGTCGAAGTAGCGTCCGACAGCTGCAAAACTCGCTTTGAACAGGCTTTCCTTCGCCGAAAAAACCAGCGTCAGCAATGCATCCAGCGCCAAGTCGCCGGCATCGTGCAGCGTCTTCAGCAAAGCCAGCCCCGAGGCGTTTACCACCGTGGCCCGCAACGCCGCTTGGGCGTCGGGGCTTGCCAGGTGTTCCAGATCGATGCCGATGCTACGCCACCGATCGGCAGGCGCGACGGCGGAAATGGCCAGCCGGTGACTATGGCTGATGCTGCCTGCGGCAGTTTTCGGCCACACCGGCTCGCGTGCGTCGCCGGTTGCGATCTGCACAGTGTCAGGGTGAGTGACCAGGCCTTGCTGATACAACGCGTGGCGCGCGGCGAGTCTGCCGAAAAAGTAATCGGCTTGGCGCTTGCGAACGCTGCGAACGATCGCAGGCGGGCAGGCGATTGCGCACCGCGCGAACGCATCAGGTGAAAACTGATCGCTGGCAAAGTCCATCACCTGAGCAACCAGATGTTCGCCTGTCGGACACGGTAGGGTAGATTGCCAGTGCGCGCGCAGGCCAGGCACAGTGCCGTGGGCGGCGCATTCGGGCGCTTTTCGCTCTAGTAGCACGGCTGCCGACGCTTGCGATGCATGTCGGCCAACGCCTGCAGCGTGGGCAACGCCCTGGGCCTGGTCGATCTGGCTGTCGTCATCACCACTGTCTTTGCATCGCAACGTTGATCGTGCGTTCTCAGTCGCGGCTTAATTTGTGCCCGGGGCGGGGGTCGAACCCGCATAGCCTCACAGCTGAGGGATTTTAAGTCCCTTGCGTCTACCAATTTCGCCACCCGGGCATTGCGATAGCGTGCCTGATTGCGCGGCGATTGTGAATCTTTGCAGCGTACTTCCTGCACTGCCTGGCTCATGCGGCCTGCGTTATGCTGCCGCCGCATAGCGCGCCGCCACCGGCTGCGCACCATTCCAAGGAACCGCATGTCCGGCACCACGCTTCTCGGCCCCGCACAGGGGCGCATCGCCGTCATCGGCTTAGGTTACGTCGGCCTGCCATTGGCGGTTGCATTCGGGGAGCAACGCGACACCGTGGGCTTCGACATCGATGCGCAGCGCGTTGCGCAACTGCGCGATGGCCACGATGTCACGCTGGAACTGGACGATGCCGAATTGGGTGCCGCAACGCACTTGCGCTACAGCGCAAACGCTGCGGATCTGGCTGGGTGTCGCATTTTCATCGTGACCGTGCCGACGCCGATCGATAGCTTCGAGCAACCGGATCTGGAGCCGTTGCGTAGCGCCACGGCCTTGATCGCCGCCGCCCTCAAGCCCGGCGATCTGGTGATCTACGAATCCACGGTCTATCCAGGAACCACTGAAGAAGTTTGCGTGCCCTTGCTCGAAGCAACCTCCGGGCTGCGTTTCAACCACGACTTCTTTTGCGGCTACAGCCCCGAGCGCGTCAATCCCGGCGATCGCCAGCGGCGTCTGCGTGATATCCGCAAGATCACCTCGGGCTCGACGGCAGACGCCGCCGATGCCGTCGATGCGCTATACACCAGCATCATCACTGCCGGCACCTGGCGCGCTCCGTCGATGCGCGTGGCCGAAGCGGCAAAGGTGGTCGAAAACATCCAGCGCGACGTCAATATCGCGCTGGTCAACGAGTTGGCGTTGATTTTCGACAAGTTGGGAATCGACACCCTGGATGTGCTCGAGGCCGCAGGAACCAAGTGGAATTTCCTGCCATTTCGCCCTGGCCTGGTCGGCGGGCATTGCATCGGGGTGGATCCGTACTACCTGATGCACAAATCCGAAAGCGTGGGCTATCACCCGGACCTGATCCACACCGCGCGGCAGGTCAATAATCGTGTCGGCCGACATGTAGCCGAGCGCGTGTGCGGCATGCTGGCCATGCGTGGCGTCGCGCTAGCGCAGGCGAGGGTGCTGGTACTGGGCGCGACATTCAAGGAAAACTGCCCGGATCTGCGCAATAGCCGCGCCCTGGAATTGGTGCAGTTGCTGCAGGCCGCGGGCGTGCAGGTGGACACCTGCGACCCGTGGGCAGACCCGGCTGAAGCGCTGCAGCACGGCGGTGTGCGCTTAAGCGAGATGCCGGAAGACGGCGCCTACGATGCCGTCGTGCTGGCGGTGGCGCACGCGCAGTATCGCGACTACGACGTGGAGCGGATCGCCGCGCTCGGCAAACCGGGCGCGGTGGTGTACGACGTCAAATCGGTGTGGCCGCGTGCGGCGGTCAGCGATCGCCTGTAGCGCGTACGTCGCGCTGCGCTAGCCATTGCACAGCGCCGCGTGCGGCGCGTCGGCCGCTGGCGAAACAGGCGGTGAGCAGATAGCCGCCGGTTGGCGCTTCCCAATCGAGCATTTCGCCGGCGCAAAACACGCCAGGTTGCGCGAGTGCCATCAGCTGGTCGTCCAGCGCTTCCAGTCGTACGCCGCCCGCCGAACTGATCGCTTCGGCGAGCGGACGCGGCCGCAACAGGCGCAGCGGCAACTGCTTGAGCGTGCGTGCGACCAACGCCACATCGTCTCCCGCCTGCTTGCCGAGTTCTTCGTAGAGGAGAGCCGCCTTGACGCCATCGATGCCGACCTGTCGGCGCAGATGCTCGCTGAAACTGCGTCCCTTGCGCGGTTGGGCCAGTTCGGCATGCACGCGTTCGAACGAGCGGCCGGGAATCAGATCCAGCACGAGTTCGGCGACGCCGTGCGCATCGATCTGCGCGCGCAGGTCCGCGGCCAAGGCATAGATCAAGCTGCCCTCGATGCCGTTCGCTGTGGCCACGCATTCGCCCTGCAATGCATGCTGCATGCCGTTGCTGTCCTGCCAGTGCGCAACGACCGGTTTCAGCGGCGCACCTGCATGACGCTGCACGAAGTGCGCACTCCAATCGATATCGAAGCCGCAGTTGGCCGGCACCAGGGGCGCTACCGCGATCCCGCATCGCTGCAATGAGGCTTGCCACTGCCCGTCGGAACCAAGCTGCGGCCAGCTGCCGCCACCAAGCGCCAGCACGACTGCCTCTGCACTGCACTCCACCGTGCCGGTGGGTGCGTCGAAACGGAGTGCGCCGTTTTCAGACCAGCCCAGCCAACGGTGCTGCACATGAAACACGACGCCCTGTTCCTTGAGCCGGCGCACCCAGCCACGCAGCAGGGGGGCCGCCTTGCGATCCATCGGAAAGACCCGGCCGGAACTGCCGACGTAGGTCTCGACACCGAGCTCTCGCGCCCAATCGCGCAGCGCATCAGCATCGAAGTCCTGCAACCATTCGGAAACCGGTTGTTGACGTTCGCGATAGCGTTGCGCAAACAGCGGCATCGAATCGGAATGCGTGAGATTCAAGCCGCCTTTGCCAGCGATCAGGAATTTGCGTCCCACCGAACCCTTGGCATCGTAGAGATCCACTGCCAGGCCCGCCGCGCAGGCCACTTCCGCCGCCATCAAACCGGCCGGCCCACCGCCAATCACGGCCAGCCGCTGCCTGCTCAGATCAGTCATCATCAGGCACTCAACGCGGCTGCACGCCCAGCAATTCCACATCGAACACCAGCGATGCACCGGGCGGTATCACGCCACCGGCGCCGTTGTCGCCATAGCCGTAATCGGGCGGGATCATCAAGGTGCGCTTGCCGCCGACACGCATGCCGGCCACGCCATCGTCCCAGCCGCGGATGACCTGGTGGCCGCCTAGTACGAATTGGAACGGCTCGGCGCGATCCAGCGAGCTGTCGAACTTCTTGCCATGTTTGTCGGCGGCTTTTTCGTCGTACAGCCAGCCGGTGTAGTGCACGGTGACCATGGCCCCTGGTGTGGCCTCTGCGCCGGTCCCCAGGTTGCGGTCGATCCGCTCGAAACTGGCGATGGTGCCGCCGGAGGGCGGCAGGGTGGGTGCGCAGCTTGCGAGCAACAGGGCGGCGACGAGCGTCAACAAAAGGCGCATGGCAGGGTCCATGAAGAAAGGCGGCCATTATCGCACCTGGCTCCCGGTATCATCGCGGCATGGCCAAGCTGCTGCTCAATCTGCGCAATGTTCCCGAAGACGAAGCCGACGAGGTGCGGGCGCTGATGCGCGAGCAGCGGGTGCAGGTCTACGAAACGCGCCCCAGCAACTGGGGGATTTCCGCCGGCGGTATCTGGCTTAGCGACGATGCCGACTATCCACGCGCCAAGGCGGCGATGGATGCCTACCAGGCGCAGCGCGGCGCGTTTGCGCGTGCCCAGCGACAGGAAGAACTTGCAGCCGGCACTGCGGAGACCTTTGGCGCATTGCTGCGCAGGCGACCGGTGTTCGTGATCGTGACGCTGATCGGCATGCTGATCGTCGCCTCGCTGGTGTTGCTGCCGTTTGTGCTGTTGCGCGGCTGAGTGCGCAGCAGGACGCGGTTGCAGGCGCGCTGCTGCACCGCGTTGGGCGCCCCGCTCACGGCGCTCGCTAGGGGCTGCCCGCGGCTCTAAAATAGCCGCATGATGACCAATACCGCCGCCTACCAGTTCGTGACCATCCAGGATCCGCAGACACTTGCCGCCAGCGTGCTCGCGCAAGCCGAACAGCACGCGCTGAAAGGATCGGTGCTGGTGGCCGAGGAGGGCATCAACCTGTTTCTGGCAGGCGCTGCCGAGCAGATCGGCGCGTTCTATACCTGGCTGCAGGCCGATACGCGGTTTGCGCAGATGCGCATCAAGTACAGCGAAAGCAAGCATCAGCCGTTTGCGCGGCTCAAGGTCAAGATCAAGCCGGAGATCATCAGTTTTCGGCGCGACGATGCATCGCCGCTGCAAGGTCGTGCGCCTTCGGTGACGCCTGCCGTGCTGCGCAAGTGGCTGCGTAACGGGCAGGATGATCGCGGCCGCCCATTGGTGTTGCTGGACACGCGCAATGCGCAGGAAGTGAGATACGGAACCTTCCAGGGGGCGTTGACGCTGCCGATCGACAAGTTCACCGACTTGCCTGGCGCGCTGGAACCGCATCGTGCTGCGTTGGCCGACGCCACGGTGGTCAGCTTCTGCACCGGTGGCATTCGTTGCGAAAAGGCCGCGCTGTGGATGCAGGCCGATGGCATGGACAACGTGCTGCAACTGGAGGGCGGAATCCTCGGCTACTTCGAAGAGGTCGGCGGCGAAGGCTACGACGGTCGCTGCTTCGTCTTCGACGAACGCGTTGCGCTGGATCCCGAATTAAACCCCTTGGTGGACGCCGACCGTACCACCTAGCCAGTGAAAATCTGACCGAGCGCGACTGCATTGCCCGATGCAACGCTCGCCCAGGCCCCCGCATCATCGGCACACGTTGCAGCATCTTGCCTTGAGACATCGCGCCACGCGCACGTCATGCATGCTCTATTGACGCTGCATAACGCTCTAACTTGGGCGTAATACGTCGCATCGAGCTTGCCCTGAATTATTCACGGAGATAGGCTGCACCAGCCAGCCGCTAGCGAGGAAAACAAGGATGACCATCAGAGTTTTTCTGATCGACGATCATGCACTCGTGCGTACAGGCATGAAGATGATTCTGTCCAAGGAAGTGGATGTCGATGTGGTGGGTGAAGCAGAGAGCGGCGAAGCTGCATTGCCGCAGATTCGTCAACTCAAACCGGACATCGTGCTGTGCGACCTGCATTTACCCGGCGTCAGCGGCCTGGAAATTACCGAGCGCATCGTCAAGGGCGACTACGGCACGCGGGTCATCATCGTCTCCGTGCTCGAAGACGGCCCTTTGCCCAAGCGTTTGCTCGAGGCAGGCGCCTCCGGTTATGTGGGCAAGGGCGGCGACGCGCACGAGTTGCTGCGCGCGGTGCGTGAAGTCGCATTGGGACGGCGTTACCTCGGCAACACGATCGCGCAGAACCTGGCTCTGTCCAATCTGGAAGGTGGCGGTTCACCGTTCGATGCATTGTCGCCCCGCGAGCTGGAAGTGGCGTTGCTGCTGACCCAAGGGCTGCGCCAGGAAGACATCGCCAAGCGCCTGAACCTCAGCGCCAAGACCATCAACACGCACAAGGCACGCCTGTTTGAGAAGGTCGGCATCCAGGACAACATCGCGCTGGCACGGCTGGCCAATCAATACGGTCTGACCGATCCCTCCCGGGTGCTGTGAACCGTTACCTTGGGTGCGCCGCACTGGCTGCGCTGCATCGCAAGGTCGGGGCGAACAACATGGCAGAGAGAGGGCTCATAGCGTGCTCAGAAATGACGTGTCTCGCCCTTCAGCAGCCGCAGCTGGATTGCGCAAACGCATGGGTGCGCGAATTAGCCTGGCCTGCTAGAGGCGCGCTCTACGTCGGAACCAGGCGGCGTGCGTCCTGAGGCCCCATGCAATGAGCATGAACACAGGTCTCGCACAGGGACCTTTCCGCGACGATGGTCGTCATTGCCAGCAAGTTCTGGCGTCGTCGCAATTCCTGGTCGAAGGGTTTTTGCAACCACTAGACACAAGTGGCGAAAAACATCGACCGCTCGTGTGGAAGAACGTGGAGCGCAGATGCCTCGCCGGGATCACAGCCGGCGGATGCGGCTTCGCGTTAGTGCAGGTGGCGCATAAAAAAACAGCGGCCCGAAGACCGCTGTTTTCGATGTTGACATGGCCTGCTATCCAACCAGGCTAGCCGATCGGGTCACCTGGCGATCAGTGATCGCCACGCGGCTTGTTGCTGTCGTCATCCCGCGGCTGGTCGGCTTCGGCCGATGGAGCAACTGGCTTGACTGCTTCGGACACAACCACCGTCGGCTTGGGCTTGTCTGCCTGCGATTCCTGCGCGGCTGCAGGGGCTGCCGGAGGCTTGCTGGCCGAGGAGGCCGCTGGCGCAGCCTCGTTCGGGCTCAGCGCATCGAGCATGGTGGTCTGCACCGGAGCATACGGCCTGCGCACGGGCGCGGTGTCTGCACTCGGGCTTGCCTGCACAACCGTCGAGGTAGAGGTCGTTGCCACCTCGGAAGATGGCGCCTGCGACTCAGACTGCTCGGCGTGCGGCGAAGTGACCGTGACCACCGCGGCCTGCGACGCCGGGGAAGCTGCCGCAGGTGCCGATAGGTCCTCAGCAGGCGTTGCACGTGCCGGCTGCACCGGAGCGGCTTGCACCGAAGGCGTTTCGACGTCCGCCGACGCAGCGGGTCGCTGTTGGTCGGGCTTCGCGGCCTGGGCAGCGGCAGGCGGAGCCGCACTTGCCGGCGCCGAAGGCGCAGGCTGCTGCGGGCTGCTTGTCGCCGCATCGCTGCTCACAGGCGATGCGGCAGCCGGTGCCGGAGCCACTGCAGCTGCCGGAGCGGATACCCCTGGCGCGGGAGCGGCAATCGGTGCCGGGGTAGCGGATGCCTGCTGAGCGACCGTTGCGGGACGCTGTTCCGCAGCCTGCGCTGCCGCACCATCGGTGCCGGCCACCGTCGACGCTGTGGCAGCTGGCGCGGGTTTGGCAGTTGCGTCCGTAGCCGCGACGGGCGCAGCAGGGCGCTCGCGGGCGGCGTCAGCGTTGGCAACGGGTGTTGCTGACGGCTGCGATGCCGGCACGGTATTTGAAACCGGCGCGGTGGTCGAGGCCGTATCACTGCCGACCTGTGGCTCTGCACGCTCCTTGGGAACCGGACGCGGCTTGGCGGTTGCCTGGACCGCGGGTTCTGGCTTGGCGCGCACCGCGGGTGCCGGTGCGTCGTCGTCGAAGTCGAATTCCGGCTGGCCGGCGCGCGGTGCGGCCGAGGCATGCGCATGCATACCAGCGTCTTCACCTTCGCTGTCGCCATCGAGATCGTTGTCGGCATCGCTGTCCAGATCGTCGCCTTCCAGACCATCGACGCTGGCACCACCTTCTCCGTTGGCGCCAGCGCCACGACGACGACGACGGCCACCACGACGACCGCGGCGACGGCGGCTTCCGCCTTCCCCATTGGCTGCATCGTCGCCTGCGGCCTCCTGAGCTGGTGCAGCCGCATTCGCGTCGGCACCGCGATCAGCGGTGGATTCGCTCACTGTGACATCGACCGGATGCGCCTGCGCCGCTTCATGAGCGTTGGTCTGCGCATTGGTGGGTGCAGCGGCAGCGGCATCGGCAATGGCGGACACCACGCTCGACGTGGTTGCCGTTGCGGTAGTGGGGGTCGGGGTCTGCGCCGCTGCCGTGCCTTCATCCTGGCGTGCCGGACGCGGCTGACGCTCGGCCGGCGCGCCATCCTGCTGTGCAGGCGCACGTGGCGGACGCGGGCTCTGGTTCTGCGGCTTGGGCTTCTGCTGCTGCGGCTTTGGCGCCTGCGCTTCGTTGCGCGGCGGCTTGGGCGCCTGCACCTGCTGCTGTGTCTGTGCGCCATTCTGCGCGCCCTGGGCGTTGGCAGGCTGACGACGCTCGTCACGGCGTTCCTTGTTGGCGCCGTTGCCGTTGCCGCCATTGCCACGTTGCTGGTTGCCAGCGTTGCCGCCGTTGCGGGCATCGCGGCCATCGCGGCGCTGACCGCCACGCTCGCCGCGCTCGCTACGGTTATTGCGGCCGGCATCGTTCTGGCGCGGACGCGGGGTCGACTCCGGGGCCGGGGCAACCGGCGCGACGCCGCCGAAGATCCGCTTCAGCCAGCCCACCACGCCAGTGACCGGTGCCGGAATGGGCACGGTCACCACCGGCGCCGGAGCAGCGACGGGCGCGACCGGGGCAGGGGCTTCTTCGCGCACCGGTGCCGGTTGGCTCGGCTTGATCGACGTGACCGCCGGAGCGGCAGGAATATTCAACTGCGCCTTGGTCAGTGCATGCACCGGCAGCTTGCGCGGGGTGCCGCGCTGGTAGCTCGGCTTGCCGCTCTCTTCGCCCGGCTCGTTCTCGCGCAGGCGCGTGACTTCGTAGTGCGGCGTGTGCAGTTGCTCGTCGGCGACGATGATGATCGGCGACTCATGGCGCTGCTCGATTTCACGCAGCGCACTACGCTTTTCGTTGAGCAGGTAATTGGCGATTTCCACCGGCGCCTGGACCAGCACCTGCCCGGTGTTTTCCTTCATGGCGTGTTCTTCGGCCACGCGGATGATCGACAGCGACAGCGACTCGACGCTGCGCATGCGGCCATGGCCGTCGCAACGCGGGCAGACGATCTGGCTGGATTCGCCCAGGCTCGGACGTAGCCGTTGACGGCTCATTTCCATCAGGCCGAAACGCGAGATACGGCCCAACTGCACGCGCGCACGGTCGTACTTGAGCGCGTTCTGCAATCTGTTTTCGACTTCGCGCTGGTGCTTGGACGAGGCCATGTCGATGAAGTCGATGACCACCAGGCCGCCGAGGTCGCGCAGGCGCAGCTGGCGTGCAACTTCTTCTGCCGCTTCCAGATTGGTCTGGAACGCGGTTTCTTCGATATCGCTGCCCTTGGTGGCGCGCGAGGAGTTGACGTCGACGGCGGTCAGCGCTTCGGTCTGGTCCACCACGATCGAGCCGCCCGAGGGCAGGCGCACGTTGCGCTCATAGGCGCCTTCGATCTGCGATTCGATCTGGAAGCGGTTGAACAGCGGGATATCGTCGGTGTAGTGCTTGAGCTTGCGCAGGCTCTGCGGCATCACCTGCTTCATGAACTCCTGGGCGTCGGCGTACAGCTCCGGCGTATCGACCAGGATCTCGCCGACATCGGCCCGCAGGTAGTCGCGCAGGGCGCGGATGATCAGGCGCGATTCCTGGTAGATCAGGAACGCGGCCGGCTTGCTCAGCGCAGCTTCGGCAATCGCCTTCCAGGTCTGCAGCAGATAGTCCAGATCCCACTGCAGTTCTTCGGCATCGCGGCCCACGCCGGCGGTGCGGATGATCACGCCCATGTCGTCAGGAATGTCGAGCTTGTCCAGCGCTTCCTTCAACGCGGCGCGGTCTTCACCCTCGATGCGGCGCGAAACGCCACCGGCGCTCGGCGAATTGGGCATCAGCACCATGTAGCGGCCGGCCAGCGAGATGAACGTGGTCAGGGCGGCGCCCTTGTTGCCACGCTCTTCCTTGTCGACCTGCACCACGATTTCCTGGCCTTCGCGCAGAAGCTCGCGAATGGTCGACTTGTTATGGTCGACGCCGGCCTGGAAATAATCGCGGGAAATTTCCTTCAACGGCAGGAAGCCATGACGCTCGGCGCCGTAGTCCACGAACGCCGCTTCCAGGGAAGGCTCAAGCCGGGTAATACGGCCCTTATAGATGTTGGACTTCTTTTGTTCCTTGGACGGCTGTTCGATGTCGATGTCGTACAGGGTCTGGCCGTCCACAATCGCCACGCGCAGCTCTTCGGCCTGCGTTGCGTTGATCAGCATTCGCTTCATTGTTGCGTTCCTCACGCGCTCTACCGCGCGGAACGCCGTGACGTTTCGCCTCTGGAACAGCTTGTCGGCCCTTCGCGCAACGCGCGGACAGGCCTGACCAGAGTTTCCAGCGCTGCAACACCACGGCAGGCCGCGGGAGCGCTTGTTTAAGTTTTATAGGTGTTTCAGGGCCGGCAGCCGCGTCCGGACGAACCGGGGCAGCGCACGGGACATGTTCAGCGCAGCGGTCAAAAACCGCCGGCGATGGCCGGGTAGGCCGGTGAGCCGCTAACATGGCCGCCCCGGGGGCGGTGGTCGCGCACTGTGCCGGAATCATCGGAAGTCAGGCTTCTGGCCAATCAACTTCCAACAAAATCAAACCCTTATCTCGCTCGCCGAGTGTAACAGAATAAAGAGCCGGATGACCGACCCCCAGCCCCCCAAGCCGCCGGCCGACCGCGTCGGCGTGCGCATTCTCAAAGTTCCGGAAGACCGTGCTGGGCAGCGGCTGGATAATTTCCTGCTTGGCCAGCTCAAGGGCGCCCCGCGCAGCCTGATCTACAAGCTGGTCCGCAGCGGCCAGGTACGGGTAAACGGCGGGCGGGCCAAGGCCGAGCGCAAGCTCGAAGGCGGCGAAGAGGTGCGGATTCCGCCGGTACGCATCAACGACGAGGACGACAAGGCAGCGCCACCGTCCTCGTTCATGGCGCGGCTGGAAGCGGCGATCGTGTTCGAGGATGCGCGCCTGCTTGCCCTCAACAAGCCGTCCGGAGTCGCCAGCCATGGCGGCAGCGGGATCAGTTTTGGCGCTATTGAGACGCTGCGGGCGCTGCGGCCGAACCAGAGCCTGGAACTGGTGCATCGGCTCGATCGCGATACATCGGGCCTATTGATCGTGGCCAAGAAGCGCTCGGCGCTGACCGAGCTGCAGGCCCTGATGCGTGAAGACGACCGCGTCGAAGGGCGCGGTATCACCAAGCGCTACCTGACCCTGCTGGTGGGCCGCATGCCCGACGGCGTGATGACCGTGGACGCGCCGCTGCACATCGGCCTGCGCCAGGGAGGCGAGCGGCATGTGCAGGTGAATGCGATCGGCAAGCCGTCGCTGAGCCATTTCAAGTTGCTGGAACGGCGCGGCGGGCATTCGTATTGCGAAGTGCGCATCGAGACCGGCCGCACCCATCAGATTCGCGTGCATGCCCAGCACCTGGGGCACCCGGTGGCAGGGGACGATAAATACGGCGAGGCGGACGTCAACAAGCGCCTGCGCGACCAGCTTGGATTGAAGCGGCTGTTCCTGCATGCCGCATCGCTGGAGTTCGCGCTGGATGCCGGCAAGACGCCGTATGTATTGAGCGCGCCGCTGGCGCCAGAGCTGGCCGAGGCGCTGGACCAGCTCGGTCGCTGACGCAGCCGTGGCGGCTGCGCCAGCGCGCTGGCTCAGCCCTCGTGGCGGTGGTCGTGATGTTGCGGCTGCGCCGACGGATGCGGGCGTTGCTGGTGCATGTCGGCCTGATGTGTCGGAGCGGCGCGCGGCGGGACGAAGGACGCCATCCGCTGCATGTGCTGCTGCGGCTCTGCCTTCATGACCGGGCGCGGTTCGTAACGCGGCTGCGACTGCTGGGCATGTTCGACACGCGGCAATGCTGCGGATGCGAATTGCTGATGGGGCGGCAGCTGCCGTTGCTCTTGCACAAGCGGCTTCCATTGCGCAGGTTGGGCTTGCGCTCGGAACTGGCTGTCGCGGGCGTCGCGGCTCGCGAATGCATCGTGCGGCGACATGCCGGCATGTGCGCGGGTGGCTGCAGCTGCTTGCTCCTGCGCTGCCCGCGAACCTGGGTGCATCTGCGCCACGCGCTGCTGTGCGGCCTGCAGGTCATTCACCCGCGCAGGCGCTGCAGCCGATGCGAATGCCGGCGCTTGCACGCGCGGCGAACGCATCCCAGAGAGCAATGGCTGCATCGGACGGGCCGCAGGTGTCAGGGGCGCAGCATGCGGCGACTGCGACGCGTTCAGGGTTACCGGGCGGCCTGGCTGCAGCATCTGCGCACTGAAATGCGGTGCGGCCAGATGCGCATAGTCGGGCGGGCGATGCAGCTGGGCGGGCGAGGGCGCCGGCGTGGTGGCTCCTGCAAACCCGCCAGGCCCACGTGCGTTGGCAACCGCTGCCGGTAGAGCGGCCACCTGCGCTGCGTGGAAGCTGGCCGGAGACATCCCGGCCGCAGACGCGGATGTCGGATTGGACCAATGGCGCCGATCCTGATTCACATAGGAGCGCGTATCGATATAGGTATTTCGGTTATTGATGATGGTGGTGCGCGGCGCATAGACATGGTTCTGGTAGACCACGTAATGCGGTGCGGCCGGCGGCGCGTTCCAATCCACACCCCAACTGTTCCAGCCCCAGCGGTGCCAGACAGGCGCCGGCTCGACCCAGCCGAACCAACCGTGATGGTGCTCGAGTGCGCCGCCCACCAACACGCCGACGCCGAACGACACCAGGCCGGTGGTGACGACGCCGCCTTCGTCGTACCAGCGGACCGGGCGGTAGCGATACTCCCGATAGACATCGACCGGCGTGCCGTAGACCACGCCGGGATCGTAGCGCGGTACGTACACCACGTCCGGCTGCGCTGGTTCGATGGTGATCACCTGCGCGGGCGGCGGGATGCGGCCCTCATCCAGAATGGGCGTCACCACCACATGGCGCGCCACCTGCACCTGCTGTTGCGGCGTACTGCGCAGATGGCCGCTGGCCTGGGCGCGTTGGCGCATGATCTGCACCGCGTTGAGCACATCGTTGGGGTCGTGGGCATAGGCATCGCCGAGCGCACGCGTCCAATCCAGATTGCCGGCCAGTTGGGCCACCACATCAGGAAAGGCGGTCAGTGCCTTGATACTCGGATCCCACGATTGCGACACCGTGGCCTGCGCGCGATCGGCAGCGCTCAAACCGCTATTGCTGCGTAGCCATTCCTGCGCAGTGGCCACTTGATCGGGATAGACCGACGCCGCCAGCGTTTGCGCCAGCAACTTATCTGGAAACAGGGCAATCGGCGCGACCAATTGGTAAAGCTGGTCCGCCGTGGGCGGCGTGTAAGCCGGCGTTGCCATCGCGCTGGGAGGCGGCGGAGGCTCGGCGGCGGCCGGCGCCGGTGAGTCAGTACGTTGGCACCCGCCAAGCGCGATCAGGCCGGTGGATGCGATCGACAGCGCCAAGGCAAGGCGTCCTTGTGACCATGTGCGTTGCATACGGCACCTCGCTGTGTGCGCGTTGATGACGCGCGTACCATGCGCCGGTTTGAATGTCTGGAACCTTTCTAAAACTGCGCTTCAGTCGACCAGGCGCGACGGTGTTCAGCAGAAGTGCGGGAAGCCATCTGCCACGAAGGTGCGCCGAAACGCACGCGGTTGATTTCAAGCAGGCTGCGCGCATCGACTCGTCATCGACAAGACAGCGATGGTGTCGCTGAAGACGGCTGTCAGCCCCTGGCGCAGCAGACTTTGCGGCCAGGTCATCATGAGATGCCAGCGCACGACGCGCTTCACGGCGTTGCGAAGCGGAACAACACCAGGCTGATCGCCAGCGTTCCCATGCCCGAGACCAAGCCGTACACGGTCTCGTGACCCTGGGCGTAACGCTTGGCAGCCGGCAGTAACTCGTCCAGTGCCAGAAACACCATGACCCCGGAGATCAGCCCGAACACGGTGCCGAAGACCGCGTCCGAGAGCACGCTGAACAAGGCCAGATATCCGATGCCTGCACCGACCGGTTCGGCCAGCCCGCTGAGCAGGCTGGCGCCCACCGCATAGAACTTGTTGCGCGTGGCGAAATACACCGGCACCGCGATCGCAATGCCTTCGGGAATATTGTGGATGGCGATCGCGAACGCCAGCGGCATGCCGACCGCCGGGCTTTCGAGCGTGGCGAAGAAAGTCGCCAATCCTTCCGGAAAATTGTGCGCGGTGATCGCGACGGCGGTCATCAGGCCAACCCGGCGTATATAGGCCCGGTTGTCTTCGCGAAACTGCGGATCGTCGCTGGACAAACTCTGGTGCGGATTCGGCACCAGGCGGTCGATCACCATGATCAGCAGCATGCCGCCCAGAAAGGTCAGTGTGCCGAAGGTAAAGCCGAGCTTGTCGTTGTAAGCCTGGGAAAACGCGGCGATCGACTTGTTGAGGATCTCGGTGAGCGACACGTACACCATTGCGCCGCCGGCGAAGGCCAGACCGAACGCCAACAGCCGCGGATTGGGCTTTTTGGCGAACACCACCATGAGGCTGCCGAGCCCGGTCGCCAGCCCGGCGGCCAGCGTGACCGCAAGCGCGATCCAGAGATTGTGTGATGACACTGCAAGCATGTGGCGCGACGTCCTGGTGGAATGAAGAACTTCCTGCGGAGAGCGTGGCAACTGCAGCTCGCGAGATACGCACGACCTCCGGGGAAGCAGGATGGCCATGCCGCGATGACGAAGACGTGGTGTTGAAGACGAAAAGTAGCGCATCTGCGCCAGCGTCACCCAGGCGCGAAACTCAAGCGCGCCCGAACAGGGCGCTGGCGCTCATGCATTTGTGCCGGTGCGCTTGTGCCGTGCAGAAACGAGGCGTCAGCGACCTGCGCGGTCCTCAGCCGCCGCGGCGTGCGCGTTCCTCGATGGCGAAACATTCGTTTGGACGCGGCACCGGCGGCTTGAACGAGACCGGCACCTGGATGGTCTGCGACACGGCCTGGCCATTGCGGGTGGCAGCCTTGAACTGCCATTCCCGCACGCGCTTCTGGGCCGCTTCGTCGAGCACGGGCTGGCCGCTGCTCTGTGCCACCGACACGTCGGTGGGGGTGCCTTGAGCGCCGACTACGACTCGCAGCACGGTGGTGCCGCCGATACCGGCGCAGGCCAGCTGCGGCGAATATTCCGGCGGTGGCGTCTTCAGGGCAGCCAGTTCGGTGGGCGCGACGGTGGGAGCAGAGGCCTGCTGTGGCGACTTGCCGCAGCCGCCAAGGCCGGTGGCGACGATGAGACCGGCGAGCGCAGCGCGATACATGTTCATGCAGTGATTCCCTGATCGTAGAGCTGCGCGGTCTTGGCCGCGCAGATGAAGTCGTTCTCGCTCAGCCCGCCCACGTCATGGGTGGAATAGCGCACCACGACGCGGTCGTAATGCACGCCCAGGTCGGGGTGGTGGTCTTCGCGGTGGGCGATCCAGGCCAGCGCATTCACAAAGGCCAGGGTGCGGTAATAGTCGGCGAAGCGGAACGTGCGCGTGAGCGCCATGCCGGCCTCGGCCAGCTCCCAGCCGGGCACCTGCGGCAGCAGTTCGGCCAGGCGCGCCTCGCCCAGCTTGTGGTCGCTGCCTTTGCGCGGGAGGCAATGCGCCTGCTCCAGGGGAATCAGATCGGTCATGACGGTCTCGCAGGGGTGGCGGACGGTGCGCCCACCAGGATCACGGTGTTCCATGAGCGAGGGCGCTTTGAGCGGTAGAATAACCCGCATGATCCAGATATCCGACAAAGCCCAGACCTATTTCCGCAAGCTCATCGAACGCGAGGGCGTGCCCGGCATGAGCGTGCGCCTGAGCGCGGTGGATGCGGGCACCCCGCGCGCCGATGCACGGCTTGAGTTCGCCGAACCGGCGGACCTGAGCGGCGACGAATGGGCGATCGACTGCGACGGCTTCACCTTGTATGTCGTCGCCGCCAGCGTGCCCTGGATGGATGGCGCCGAAATCGACTACGTCACCCAGTCCACCGGCAACCAGCAGCTCACCATCAAGGCGCCCAAGATCAAGGGAGAAGCGCCCGCAGAGTCGGCTTCGATGGTCGAGCGTGTGCGCTGGGTGGTGGAAAACGAGATCAACCCGCAGCTGGCATCGCATGGCGGACGCGTGGCCGTGCAGGAAGTCTCCGCCGAGGGCGTGGTGTTGCTGCGCTTCGGCGGCGGTTGCCACGGCTGCGGCATGGCCGACGTGACCTTGAAGCAGGGCATCGAAAAGACCTTGATGGGGCGCGTGCCCGGCGTGACTGCGGTACGCGACGCGACCGACCACGCCACCGGCGACGCCCCCTACATTCCGCGCGACAGCGCGGCCTGATTCCGCACCACCGGTGACAACGGCTGCCGATCTGCTGCAGGCACTGCGCGCGCGCATGCCCGGCAAGCTCATTGTGGATCGGCGCACCGGCCTTCCGTATGGCTGGGGCATCTGGATGGGCAACCGCAAGCACGTGGCTGCGCCATTCAACGACGACCAGGTCATGGATGTGCTGTTGGCGCGTGAGCAGCCGGCCCGGCGCGGTGTGGCCGGCGTCTCTCTCCTGTCGCCGTTCCAGGCGTTCCGCAGCCTGTGGTGGCAGCACTGGGACCCGCGCCCGAAGGATCAGCGTCGGCAGCACTGGTTGGCGGTGCTTGGCAGTTTTCTCATCCACCTCGGGTTTATCGCGCTGCTCGTCTGGGTGGTCACCGTGCGCTGGGCGCCGGAGGAAACCGTACCCGGCGACGAATCGCGGGTGCGCATGACCTTGATCGGCGATGGGGCGGAAGAGCAGGGCGGCGGGGAAGGGCAACCTGCGGCTGAGGCATCGACGCAGGCGGCTGCAGCTGCGGCGTCTTCGCCAGCGCACGCGGGTGCATCGGCGGCGAAAAGCGAGCCAGCTCCATTGTCGACACCGACACCGACACCAGCGCAGCCAGCGGCCGATCCTGTCGAGCGCCCCGACACGGCCCAGGCACCGGAACATGCGCCGGAACCGGTGCAAGCTGCCAGCGAAACCGTCGCCGCGGATATTCCGCAGGTGACGGTACAGGTGCCGCCGGTGACGATCGAATCGCCGCTGCAGGTCACCGAAACCCAGGTCGCCACCACCGACTTTGTCGTACCACCGCCGCCAACGATCACGCTGACGCCGCGTGCGATCGAACGCGCAGCACCGCAGGTCGAGGTGCGTCAACGCGACATCCAGACGGTGACCGAACGTCCGCAGGTGCGCGAACTGCAACGTCCGGCCACGGATGTAGCGATGCGCACCGCCACGGCCCCAACGGTGCGCGAGCGCGACATCGTCATCCCCGAGCGCCCGCAAATCGCCGCGCCGGCTGCACGCCTGCGTGAGATCTCGCCGACGGTGCGCATGCCTGACGTCGCGGTGCGTCCTGCAGAGCTGCCGAACGTACCGGATCCGACGCCTGCGCCAGTGGCGACACCTGTCGTGCCAGCGGCGCCTGCGCCTGCGACTCCCGACCCGCAGCCGGCCACCGTGGCGGCGCCATCCGCGCAAGCAGCCGCGCAACCTGCGCAGTCGCGGGCCAGTCCTGCTCAGTCCGAGCGTTCCAGCAGCGCGGCGGCCGCTGCATCGTCGCCCGTCAAGCCCGCCGCCAGCAGTCATGCCGGCCCGACGCCTGCCGATCGCAGCGGCGGGTGGGACGTGGCCGCCAACGCCGACGACTGGAGCAAATCCGACCGCAATCGGCAAGGCGACACGACAGGTGCCAACACCCAGCGCAACGGCATGTTCAATGCCGATGGCAGCGTCAAGGTGGCCACCGGAACCGGTGATGCTGGCAAGGCGACAGGTGACCGCGGACCACCAGGCAGTGAGACCGATACCTGGACCCGCGACCAGATTGCCCAGGGCGGCACCTGGCTTAAACGTCCGCCGTACGGCTACACGCCGACATCGCTGGACAAGTACTGGATGCCGAACCAGACGCTGCTGCAGGAGTGGGTGCGGCGCGGCCTGAAGAAGATCGAGATTCCGATTCCGGGCACGACCACCAAGATCAGTTGCGTGGTGTCGCTCCTGCAATTCGGCGGCGGTTGCGGCCTGAGCGACCCCAACCTCAACGATCAACCGGCAACCGCGCGCCCACCGCCGGACGTGCCGTTCAAGCGGGAGCTGCAGGAAGACAATGGCGCGCTGCCCCATAACGGCGGGTGAGCGTGACGCACGATGAGGTGCGGCGCTGTCTGCCTGATCGCAGAGATTCGGTGCCTGCGACCCTTCGCTCGACGGTGTGCTGGCGCGTCTCGGGGCGCGTGGAGATGCATCGTCTGCATCAACGGCCGACAGCACATGATGCGGTAGGTGATCCTCGCGCATCGCCTGCAGACCGTGCCCGACCACTGGCGAACGGGCTTGCCGCTTCGTTGGAGACCGATCGCTCCAACTGAGCAAACGCGATCAATCACGTGTTGTCCCGGCTTGCGGCTAGGGAGATTGCACTCGCGAACCGGAACGTGCGCCGTCCAGGAACGAGCTCACGACCGCACGCACGACCGACGCCTGTGCCAGTCGGCCGGTGGCCACAGCCCAACCGGCTCCGAACAGGCACGAGAGATAGAAGTCGCTCCACCAGGACGCCGGCATTTCGATACCGAACACGCCGCACTGCTGGCCGTGCAAGAAGAAAGCACCCAGATGCGCCTGGAACGACTCCCACTCCGGCGCGGCGTAGTAGGTGTTGCCGCGTTCGGCGACCTCCATGCCCATCTCGTTGACGCTGTAGATGACCAGATCCAGGTCTTCCACCAAGGCGTGCGTGATGCGTCGCAGGCTTGCCATGGGATCGGGCGGGGGGTCGCCGTCGGGCAGGGCCGCCTGCAGACGCACCCACGCTTCCGCGCTGACCTTCTCGACGATTGCCGCGCGGGTCGGGGCGAGCGGGCATTTTGCTGCGATGGAAAATCCGCCCGCATTGGTCGACCACCTACGAGAAACGTTTCAATCGCTGCGGTAATGGGGGCGGGATCTTATTGCGCCCGACCAGCTGGATTGGATTTCGCAGTGGCGATCCAGTGCATTCGGCCTGCGATCAGCGCAATTTAAAGAAAGTAGGGCAGGCAACTTCGAGCCCGCTGGAAGTGGTCGCTGACGCAAGATGCGGATCGTAGCCTTCAGGGCATGCTTGACTAGCGACCGCCTTGGAATGTGAAGGTGAAGCGTGCCGCAGCGCGTGCGGCGGTTTCCGGGGCGATGGGCGGGGGCGTGGCATCCACCAGCGTCAACATGCCATCGGCAATCGGGACCGGGATGCCTAATGTGAGGTCAACCTGTTTTGACCATCCGCCACCCAGGACCGTCGCACTCACGATCAGTCGGCCTTCCACGATGCATCGAACATCGGCAGGGCAGCGGCTGTCTTCCACCACTCGATCTGGCCGCACTCTGGGACCATCGACCGCTGCCATCTCCCCTAGGCGCACAGGGCCTTCAATGAGATGACCCGTCGCCCGGGGCGTGGTGGCGCATCCGCCAAGCGACATGACGGCGAGCACTGCCAGAGGCAGTAAAGGGACGCGATGGAGGTCATCCTTGCCGACGTTCATCGTCTGGCGTGATTGAGGGTGCGGGTAGCCTTGGAGCGATGCGCGCATTTGTCGACTTCCTTCAGGTGAAACCGCGGTCACGTCTTCGGGCAGCCACTGCTTCAGCGTCAGCGTCTTCGCGCGCCGTCCATCGGATCCACGGGCCTGCCAGCATGGCACTGCACGAGCCGAGGCGGGTGAGCATGCTGGCCCATGGACGCACATCGCCGCTACGTATAAGCAAATTGTAATGCCTCCATTGCAAACCGGTGCGTCGCGCCCTGATACTGGCGCTCGCAGCGACTTCAGGAGGAGCCGGCGCTGACGACTCTGCAGCAATGGATGTTGGAGCAGATCACCTATCGAGATGCGTTCTTGGCAAATCCACCGCTGCAAGCCATCGTTTACGTGAGCGAGGTGCGTCGTCCCATGTCGATGGGGGAGGTCGACCGGCTGCTTGTCTCTTCCAGTGCACACAACTCGCTGGCCGCCATCACTGGTGTCCTGATCTACGACGGCGATCGATTCTTCCAGTATTTCGAGGGCCCACCTGCCGGAGTGCAGCACACCTATGATCGCATCAAGCGGTCTTCGCGCCATCACCTGATTGCGGAGGTCTACAACGGTTCCATCGTCGAGCGTTACTTTCCCGACTGGCAGATGGCCTGCCGGAAAGTGCTCCCCGGGTCGATCGTCGAGCTCAGCGCGCAACGCTGGTCGCGCACCCGCCTTGCGCTGTCGTCTGCGGGAAACAAGCCAGAGCCTGTGTGCCGGTTGCTGGAGTTCTGGGAGGGGGCCATGCCGCCGGCAGCTGATGTATGACCAGGCGCGCGTAAACGGGCTGTCGCATCGCCAGGGCGCCCAGCCTGGGAGGTTCTTGCAGCTGGTTTGCGTGCGCCATGCCTGCAGTGCTCTTGAGGCAAGCGATATCGAAAGCGACGCAGAGCGTTATTTTCGGCGAATAGCAAATAGCGAATAGCGAGCACTCTGTATCAGGCAGGCGCGTCGCGCATCCGGTTCGCTCGCATCACGGTGCAGTGCACTAGGCGTTGAATGGCGATGCCAAGGCCATGGCACACACTGCATCAATCAACAGGCGGTCAAGGCATGCGCACGTTGCGGGATTTGAAAGAGGAACTGTCGCGGTTCGGGGCCGACAACGATGCGGTGGAAACCGCGCGTGGCAAACGCATGTTGAATATCACCCCAGAGACCGGCGAACTGCTCGCCCTGCTCGTGCATGCGACGGGGGCGCGGCAGGTGGTAGAGGTGGGCACTTCGAATGGCTACTCCACGCTGTGGCTGGCCGAAGCTGTCATTGCCGTCGGTGGACACGTCATCACGCTGGAACATGCCGAGGACAAGGCCGTCCTGGCGGCTGCGAACTTCGTGCGTGCCGGACTACGGGCACACATCACACAGGTGCTGGGCGATGCAGGCGCATGGTTGGAGACTGCCGACGATGGCAGCGTCGACCTGTTGTTCTTGGACGCGGACCGCGGTGCCTATGCGCGGTGGTGGCCGCAGCTGCGCCGTGTGCTCAAGCGCGGTACTGGCCTGTTGGTGGTGGACAACGCCACCTCGCACGCGACGGAGATGGCAGATTTCATGCAGGCTGTCCGTGCCGACATATCCTTCCGATGCAGCGAGCTGCCGGTCGGCAACGGACAGTTCATGGCAGTGCGCGTCGCAGACTGAATCGCTAGCGGGCGTCTGCGCGGCGGCTAAGCGCTCGATGATTCCAACCGGTGCTGTTGCGTGGTTGTTCTGCTGAGGGGCGGTCCGTCGATTCTTTGCGGCTCGAAGCGACATTCGGTAGCACAATCGATCATCCGTCTCGGATGAGTCCGGTGACGACGCGTCGCAAAAACTCTGTTCGCTGCCCTTAAACGAACGCAGACACGGCGTGACATTTCTTACGCGCGGTATTGCGATCGGTGCTGATTGTTGAAGCCACGCTCGCATCGTCGACTCGCGTCCCTCGCCAAGCAGCCAAGCACTCTTCCCATCCAGCTGCGGTCGCGGTGAGGGAATTGGTCATCGGCTCACTTGGGATTGACGAGCGATCGCCTAGATTGAGCTATGTATCAATCAGCACTCGCCCGCGACGATCTGCCGGGCACACCTTCGATATCGCCAAGTCCAGCGCTCGCGCAATGCGTGCGTGAGTACTTGCGACTGACGCCGCAACTTCCCAACCCTGGCGCAGGACGTACGTACGCTCGCTGGCAGGCGCTGAGCAGGCTGGGTGCTGCGAGCTTGCCGCTTGCCAAAGTGCTGGAAGCGCATTACGACGCGGTATCGATTTTTTCCGAGGCCGGCCAGCCATTGCCTTCGAATGGAGCCGTGTGGGCAGTGTGGGCAGCGGGTGGGCCGCATGACACCGTGACGTATGAGGCGAGCTCAAGCACCGTGTCCGGTATCAAACCGTGGTGCAGCGCGGAGCTAGACGTTGTGACACACGCACTGGTAACCGTCAGAAACGGTGATCGGCAGCCGCTTGCCGCAGTGACGCTAGGGCAGGGATGCTTCGAGCTCGATGCAAGTCAGTGGCACGGACCAGGCATGCTCGGCATTCCAACGGGCAATGGTCATTTCGCGACTGCGCCGGCAAGTTTGCTGGGTGAGCCGGAATTCTATTTGCAGCGGCCGGGTTTTTGGCATGGCGGGGCAGGCATCGCGGCCTGCTGGTATGGCGCCGCCGCAGCCATTGCCGAGCATGTCCGCCGCTCGTTACGCGTGGCAGGCAACCCCTTTGCCGCAGCACACCTGGGTGCCATCGACGAACAGCTGACGGGTGCACGGCTGATGTTGCAAGACCTGGCGAATGCGATCGACAACGCTCCAACCCAAAGCCATCAACTGGCTGTCATTCGGTTACGGAGCGTAATGGATCGCATCTGTCGGGACGTAATCGAACGCGCCGCCTTGGTCCTGGGGCCTGCCTCACTGTGCTGCGATGCCGTGCACGCGCAACGGTGCGCCGACCTGGCTGCCTTCATCCGCCAGTCCCACGGCGAAAAAGACGAGCAGTGGCTGGGGGAGCAGCTGCACGCACGCGAGGTCAACCCATGGCTGCTGTGAGGGGCGAGCAGATCGCAGGGCAAGGCGTCAGCGAACAGCGCTGGCATGCATCGCGTCAGTTGAATGCGCTGCTCACCAGCAGCCTCGAACAGTTGCTGGGCACCGCGACACGTGTGGTGGTGGTTTCTCCGCATCCCGATGACGAGGTGCTGGGGTGTGGCGGGCTGCTTGCGATGGCGATCGCATCGGGAAGGCAGGCCCTGATCGTTTCCGTTACCGATGGCGAAGCGGCCTACCCGCAGGACGACGCATGGCCGCCCGCGCGGCTAGCAGCTGCGCGTCGTGAGGAGTTGCGTGATGCGCTGGCGCGCCTGGGCATCGATCCATCCAGCATCGTCAGGCTGGATGCGGGAGATGGCCAGGTACGTGCGGGAGTCGACGCACTTGGCGCGCGGCTGGCCGATCTGCTGCAACCACGCGACGTGGTGCTGGTGACGTATGCGCGCGATGGACACCCCGACCACGAAGCTTGCGCTGATGCGGCGAGCAACGCAGTTGCACAATGCGGAGCGCGGTTGATCCAGTTTCCGATATGGGCATGGCACTGGGACGACCCCGACCACAGTCAGATGCTGGCATCGGCCACGCGTCTGGTGCTTTCTGCCGATGCTTACGCTGCAAAGATGCAGGCGATGGCCGCGTTCAAGACGCAGACCGGTCACCTCACGCCTGCGCTGCGCAATCCCATCCTTCCCGACTGGGCGCTGGCCAGGTTTCAGCGCGACTTCGAGGTCTTTCTCCCATGAACGCCCAGGCCAACGCCGATTATTTCGACAGCATCTACCGGCAGCTCGATCCGTTCGGCTATGGGACGCGTTGGTACGAAAAGCGCAAACGCGACATCCTGCTGGCAACCTTGCCTCGGCAGGGATTTGCACGGGGATGGGAACTGGGGTGTTCCAACGGCGAAGCAACCTGTGGACTCGCTGCCCGCTGCGAACGCTTGCTGGCAACCGATATGTCGGCAGCTGCGGTGCAACAGGCAAAGCAACGCGTAGGAGAGCGAAGCAATGTCGAAATCGTGCAGGCTTGCCATCCGCAGCAGTGGCCGGAGGGAAGTTTCGACCTGATCGTGCTGAGCGAGATCGGCTACTACCTCGCCGCGTCCGAACTCGACGAGCTGATCGCGCATCTGCAGCAGGCGATCACGCCGGAGGGACTATTGGTGGCCTGTCACTGGAAGCATCCTTTCGAACAGGCACATCAAGATGGAATCGCGGTCCATGCCGGTATCGCCCGACTGCTCACCTTGCCGCTGAGTTATCGCTATGAAGACAGCGATTTCCTGCTGGAAGCGTGGACCGCGCAACCGTTGTCGGTGGCGCAGCACGAAGGCTTGCGATGATCGCCGTCATCATTCCGGCGCATAACGAGGCCGAATGCATGGCCGCCTGCCTCGCATCGGTCTTTCTCGCCGCGTCGCACCCCGAACTGCGCGAGCCTGTGGAGGTGATCGTCGCAGTAGACCGTTGCACGGATGCAACAGCAGCGCTGGCACAGGCGTTGGGCGCGCGCGTGATCGATGTGCCCGTTCCCGGAGGCGTCGGCATTGCGCGGGCCGCAGCAGCCTCCAAGGCCATTGCACTGGGCGCCGATTGGCTGGCCGTGACCGACGCTGATTCCCGCGTTCCCGCCGATTGGCTGGTGGAGCAGCGCAAGGCCGACGCGGATGTGTTCTGCGGTGTCGTGCAGGTGGAGGATTGGCTGGACTATTCCGATGAAGTGCGTTGCAGGTTCGAACAGAACCAGGCAACTGGACAAGGCCATGGTCGCATTCACGGCGCCAACCTCGGTGTGAGCGCCGCGCTCTATCAACAATGCGGTGGGTTCCCTGCCGTGACCTGCAGCGAAGACGTTGCGCTGGTGCACGCGCTGCAGGCGATCAACGCGTCGATCGCCTGGTCGCCACGCTCGGTGGTGTGGACCAGTGCCCGCAGGCAGGCACGGGCAATTGGCGGTTTCTCGGATTTTTTGAAACAGCTGGAAGCCTCGACCTGTGTGCATGCGTAGACGGTAGCGCAACGCTTGGAACTGTCTTTTAGGGTGTCATGGCCATGCCGCATGTATTTGATTCGCTCAGCAGATGCCCTTCAACCAAAAGGGGCTTCGCTTCAACGACTGCAGGGCTACGGTCTTGCGAGACCGCGATTTGAGTTGCATCCGCGCCGTGTCCATCGCCGCAGTTGAACCACGGCATCTGGCCAACTAATGCCTGACAACTGCTAACCGGCTGTCGACCTCATCTGCACGGGGCGTGGACGAAGCGTGCGCCACCATGCCGAACCGACACACAAGGTGCGACATGGCCAAGCCAACGTTGTTCTTCCTGCATGCCCTCGGCGCCAGCCGGCATGAGTGGAGCCATGTCATCGCACAGTTAGGTACTCGCTTCGACTGTATTGCCCTGGACATTCCTGGATTCGGCGATGCGCCTGCGCTGAGCCACTGCAACACGAACGCGCTTGTTGACTGGTTTAGCGCTGAAATCATCAAGCGGCAACCGGCATGCTGGTTTGCAGTAGGGCGCAGCATGGGCGGGAAGATCGCCACCTTGACGGCGGCTCGTGCGCGCGACGGTGTGGCGGGCCTTGCCGGTTTGGCGGGCGTGGTGCTCGTTGCCGCGTCGCCCCCGGCACCCGAACCGATGCAGGAATCGCGGCGCCGCACCATGCTTGCCTGTTTCGAAACAGGGCAGCCTACGCGCATGGAGGCTGCACAATTCGTGGATGCCAACTGCGCCGCTCCACTGCCTGATGAACGCAGGGACGCCGCGATCAACGACGTTCTGCGCACCGCCCCCAGTGCATGGATGGCATGGCTCACCCGCGGTAGCCGCGAAGACTGCACCGCGCAGGCCGGGTGCATCGGCGTGCCGGCAGTGATTGTCGCAGGTGGCCAGGATGGCGATCTGGGCGAGGCTGCGCAGCGGCGCTTGAATGCGCCGCACTATGCGCATGCGCAGCTCGCCATCGTGGCCAACGCCGCGCACCTGATTCCCTATGAGCAGCCGCGGGAACTGGCGCAGTTGGTCGCAGCGCACGTGTACCGCTGCATTGAAAACTGCCTGCCTGAAGACTTCATTGCCCTGCTGAACTCCGAGCGCGTCGCTCCGCGCATGCGCAAGACCTTGCTCGCCCGACACGCGGGTCCACCGGCCTGCGGCAAGGGCGTGTTGAACCCGCGGCAGATGAACGTGCTCGCGGCCGTGGCTGCACGCGTGCTGGATGGCGCGGGCGATGCGGCGCAGATTGCGCGGCGTATCGACCTGCAGCTCGCAGAAGGCGCGGGAGATGGATGGCGGTACGCAGACTTGCCAGACGATCGCCTGGCGATTGCGCTTGGCCTGGATGCACTCGATTCACTGGCCGGGGGTTTTGTCGAACGGTCGGCAGAGGAACAGGACCGTTGGCTGCAGGAGATCGCGTACGCGGTGATGGGCAACACCTCTGCGCACGGCCTGGATGCTGGGCAACTGGCGCATTGGTTCGAGGATGTACGTGCCGATGTGGTGCGCACCTGGACCAGCCTTCCCGCCACCATGGCCGCGCTGGGCTACGACGGTTTTGCCGTCGGCAACGACACGGGCAATGGCCCCGTGGGCTGTGTAGAGACGGCAGCGGGTCGGGATGAGCACTGGCAATTGCGTGCGCCCGAGACTGCCCAATGAGCAACGCTGGTGGCCAGGACAGCGTCGATGTGGTGGTGGTCGGCAGCGGAGCGGGGGGCGGCCCGCTCGCAGCGCGGCTTGCGCAAGCCGGCGTTTCGGTGGTCGTACTGGAAGCCGGCGCGGCATTTACGCCGGATTCGCACATTCCCGATGAGTTGACCACCGGCATCTATTGGATGGACGAGCGCCTGAGCGGTGGGCAAACGCCCACTGCGTTCGGGCCGAATAATTCGGGCTCCGGGCTCGGTGGTTCGACGTTGCATTGGGGCGCTTTTTGTCGGCGGCCGGACAAGCGCGATCTCAGCCTTCTGACCCAGACCGGGCAGGGCGCCGACTGGCCGATCCCGCATCATGAGTTGGTCGCTTACGTTCGTCGCGTGGAGACCTTCATCGGGGTCTCCGGTCCCATGCATTATCCGTGGGACCCCGAGCGCAGCTATGCGTATCGGCCACCACAACGCAATGCGTCGGCCACGGCCATGGAACGAGGTTGCGGCGCACTTGGCATCCGGACCACCGATGCACCCGCCGCGTTGGTCACCAGGCCGCATCAGCAGCCGCATTGGGGCCAGCGTGCGGCTTGCAACAACTGTGGTGCCTGTCACCAGGGCTGCAGCAACGCCGCCAAGGTGAGCGTGGACATCACATGGCTGCCGTTGGCCAAAGCGCATGGTGCGCAATTGCGCACCGACAGCCGGGTAGTCGATCTTGAACGCGACAGCCACGGCGCAGCGACTGCGGTGATCTATCGCCAGCATGGGCAGGAGTATCGCCAGCGCTGCAGCACCGTCTTCCTGTGCGCAGGAGGTGTGGAGACACCGCGCTTGTTGCTCAACCTGGGGCTGGCCAACTCCAGCGGGCAGGTGGGGCGCAATTTCATGGCGCACGTGGTGACCCAGGTGTGGGGTGAGTTCGACGCAGACATGCGCATGAATCGAGGGTATGCATCTTCGCTCATTACCGAAGACATGGTGCGCCCGGCGGATGCCAGCTTCATCGGCGGCTATCTGGTGCAGAGCCTGGGCGTACAGCCGGTCACGCTCGCGAACACGCTGGCGCGCGGTGCCGGCCTGTGGGGCAGGGACCTGGTCGCAACGCTGCTGCGCTACAACCGTCTGGCAGGTATCGGCATCAATGGCGAATGTCTGCCGCAGGACGCCAATCGCCTGACCTTGTCCGACGAACGGGACGCCTTCGGGCAGCGCAAGGCGCGCATCGATTTCAGTTACGGTCCCAACGAGCAGGCCAACGACGCCCATGCGCGCGCATTGCTTCAATCGGTCTGGCAAGCCGCAGGCGCCCGCAACATCTTCGCGGCTGCGCGCTCGGCGCATACGCTCGGTACCTGCCGCATGGGGACCGAACCTGCACAGGCCGTGGTCGATCCAGATGGCCGCACCTTCGACGTGCCGAACCTCTACATCTGCGACAACTCGGTGTTTCCCAGCGCACTGGCAGCCAATCCGGCACTGACCCAAATGGCACTCGCGCTGCGCACCGCAGAACGTTTCCTTGCGCGCTAGCAGCACTGCGCCACCACGTACTCAACGACCAGGAGCTCAATATGGATCTCGGAATCAAACAGCGGATCGCCCTCATCAGTGGCGGCGACTCCGGCATGGGCAAGGAGACTGCGCGCCAGCTGCTCGAAGCCGGCGTGCGCGTGGCGATCACCGATCTTCCCAATGGTACGCTCGACCAGGCAGTGGCCGAGTTGTCCGGCCTGGGGGAGATCATCGCCATCGAAGGCGATGTGACGCAGGAACAGGACGTCATCCACATCTGGACCCAGGTGCGCGCGCAACTGGGGGAACCGGATATCTACGTCAACGCCGCCGGCGTCACCGGCGCCACCGGCGATTTCCTGGAGGTCAGCGATGCCGGCTGGCTCGAAACGCTGGACATCAACCTGATGGGCGCGGTGCGCATGTGCCGCCAGGCCATTCCTGCCATGCGTCGCAAGCAGTGGGGGCGGATTGTGTTGTTCGCGTCCGAAGATGCAGTGCAGCCGTACGTGGATGAGTTGGCCTACTGCGCGTCCAAGGCCGGCATCCTGAGCCTGGCCAAGGGGCTGTCAAAGGCCTATGGCGCCGACAATGTATTGGTCAACACGGTGTCGCCCGCGTTCATCGCAACGCCGATGACCGACAAGATGATGCAAAAACGCGCGCATGAGAACGGAACCAGTGTCGAAGAAGCCATTGCCTCGTTCCTGGATGAAGAACGCCCCAGCATGGCGCTGAAGCGGCGCGGCCGGCCAGAGGAAGTGGCCTCCGTCGTCGCATTCCTGTGCTCGGAGCGCGCCAGCTTCATCAACGGCGCCGGCGTGCGCGTGGACTCGGGCTCGGTATTCACCATCGCTGGCTGAGGCGGGCGGCGCGGTGCAGCGGCAAGTGAAATCAAAGAGAAGCACGAACAGCATTTGACATAATATACAGAGCGCAGCAAAGGCTTCCCGCAAAGGGTCGTTATACAAATCTGCGCATCGTTCTATAATCAGCAACACACAGTTCCGAGACGCCAGAATCTTCAGTGGATTCACTCGGGAAGACGCCGCGCGCTTCCTCAACGTCAGCGTTCGAACCATCGGCCATTGGGAGACGGGTAGGGCTCGGCCCAGCTACGCCGCTTTCAAGCTCCTACGCGTGTACCGCCATGGCTCTCTGATTCACCCGGAGTGGTCCAGCTGCTTCATCAACCATCGCGGCTCTTTGGTGACTGCTGAGGGGCGTGAGATTCGCGCCAGAGATTTGGACTGGCTTTCGCTGCTATTCCGTCGCGCTGAATGCATGGGACCGCTTATGCGTGAGCGTGATGCTCTCCGCGATCAACTTGCCGCCATCCAGGCGTGCCCCGGCGAAGCCGGGGCGCGCCCTTGGGCTTGTCCCGTATTAAACAAAGCACACGCGCCTTCTGAAATTCAGCCTCAGAACCAGTCGTACCAAGGGTTTTCCCTGGTGTCTGGAGTTTCTTGCGATGGGGCCATAATGGGGCCACAATGGGGCCATGAACGATGCCATACACAAGCTCAATCTCAGGTTGCCGATGCACGTAGTCGAAGAAGCCAAGGCTCACGCGCAGCTTCTGGGCGTCAGCCTGAACGCGTACATCCTGTTTTGCATTTCGGAACAGGTGAAGCGCACACGGAGGGAGTTGTCGGCTCCATTCAACGCAGCGCCTCCAAAATCAGGTTCAAGGCCTCCGGCTCGATCAGCGGCAAATCCTGTGGTGACTCCGGTGAAGCGCCCTCAGGCCAAGGTTGGCCGCAACGAAGATTGCCCATGTGGCAGTGGTCGCAAGGCCAAGCACTGCCATCCGGAGTGGACCTAAATCGTGACGCGTCACCGAATGCCGGGGGTGTTCTGTGAAACGCCAATCCGATCCCGATTACCTTCGGTCAGCCCTGGCTCGGGCTTATGAGATGCGCGACGTTATCGAGCAAATGCGCTCCGAACGTCCTACAACTGTTGAGGAAAAGGTCTATTTCGCCTCAATGCTTGAGACCGCTGACACCTTCATCGGCTACTACCGGCGTGAGCTATCGCTGATCGCGCGGCGTGGCGGCCACGGTCATCGGGTACAGGGCGCGGCGCTTGGGCATGCGGGTGCGCGCCTGCGGCGCGCAGAGCAAGTCTGAGCGCCGCGCCCGTGTCTGTTGCCCAGTTCCGAATTGCAGCGGCCTCGGCGATAGTCGCGGTGTGGCTGCTTGTGGGGTGCAGGGGCTGCGCCCCTGCGGGTATGGCGCATGGATGCGCCGCTCTGCACTTAGCGGCTGGAGCCGCGCAAGAGTGCGGGTCAGGGCCGGGCGGTAACCCGACTGCTGACCCGTTTTTTACTGCCTATCAGGGCAATTCTTGCCGGTGGCAGCAACCACCGGCAACACTCAGGGCCGCGTTGGAGGCGGCACGCATATGAAGCCACAGAAGCCAGCAGGACATAATATACA